>CAMJWT010000001.1:0-143436 GCA_946409545.1 uncultured Clostridia bacterium
CTCCTTGACGACCAGAACGTCCTCTTAACTGATTATCAATACGACGAGATTCATGTCTTTCTGTACCAACAACATATAAACCACCTAATTTTTTAGTTTCTTCAGTTAACTTAATATCGGTACCACGACCAGCCATATTGGTTGCAATAGTTACTGCACCTTTTTCACCAGCATGACTAATTATTTCCGCTTCACGAGCATGGTTCTTAGCATTTAATACTTCATGCTTAATACCTTTTTTAGATAACATCGCACTAATTAATTCACTGTTTTCAATAGCAACAGTACCAACTAGAATAGGTTGCCCTGTTTTATGAATTTCTTCAATTTGATTAACGATAGCATTATATTTACCTTTTAATGTTGGATATAACAAATCAGCGTAATCTACACGAGCAATTGGTTTATTTGTTGGAATAACAATTACATACATGTTATAGATGTTTCTAAATTCTTCTTCTTCTGTTTTAGCAGTACCTGTCATACCAGATAACTTTTCATACATTCTAAATAAATTTTGGAAGGTAATAGTAGCAACGGTTTTTGTCTCCTCATTAATCGTTACACCTTCTTTAGCTTCAACAGCTTGATGAAGTCCATCACTCCATTGACGACCTTTCATGATACGTCCTGTAAATGGATCTACGATTAATACTTCACCTTCTTGAACAACATAATCAACATCTTTTTTCATTGAATAATTAGCTTTTAAAGCTTGATTAATATAATGAACTAATTCGTTATTATCTAAACTATATAAATTATCAAGTTTAAAGTATTTTTCGGCTTTAGCAACACCATCATCAGTAAGAGTTACATTCTTTGTTTTTTCATCATAATTATATTCAACTTCACCTTTTAATGATTTAACAAAATGATCAGCATCTAAATATAAATTCTTACTATTTAATTTTCCACCTGAAATAATAAGTGGGGTTCTTGCTTCATCAATTAAGATAGAGTCAACCTCATCGATGATTGCATAATTAAGTCCTCTTTGAACACGATTATCAGCTTGAACAACCATATTATCACGTAGATAATCGAATCCTAATTCATTATTTGTTGTATATAAAATATCTTTTGCATATTCTTCTCTTTTCTCTTGAGGAGATAAATCACGTCTATTAATACCAACAGAAACACCTAATGATTCATATATTGGTCCCATCCATTCAGCATTACGAACCGTTAAGTATTCGTTAACAGTAACAACATGAACACCTTTTCCTGTTAAAGCATTTAGGTATGCTGGCATTGTTGTAACTAAGGTTTTTCCTTCACCTGTACGAAGTTCAGCAATATTACCAAAATGAATTGCAATACCACCTAAGATTTGTACATAGAAAGGTTTTTCTCCTAATTTTCTCCATGCCATTTCACGAACTGTAGCAAAAGCAGGAACTAAGATATCTTCTAGCGTTTCTCCGTTTGCTAGTCTTTCTTTAAATTCCTCTGTCTTCTTTGCTAAGTCTTTATCTTTTAATTTTGAATACTCTTCATCAAGTGCCATAATCTCATCAGCAATCTTTTTGAATTTCTTCATTTCTTTATATTCATGATCAAATAATCTTTTTAATAATTCCACAATATCACTTCCTTTATATATTTTATCAAAAAAACATGATATATACTATCTTTTTTACATTCAAAAAAAAGATGATAGCGAACTATCATCTCTTTAATTAACTTTCGATAACTCCATAGCCGCCATCTTTTCTTTTATAAACAACAGCAGGCATATCTGTTTCTTCATCTTTATATAAGAAGAAATTGTGTCCTAATAAATTCATTTGAAGAATAGCTTCTTCTTGACTCATTAATTTTAAATCTATCTTTTTACGTTTAACAACTTCTGTATCATCAGGTATTTCAATGGCATCTTCAACATTTAATTCTTTAAGACCTTTTTTCTCTCTCTTTTGAAGTTTCGTTTTATTTTTTCTAATTTGACGTTCTAACTTATTAATTACATTATCAACTGCTGAATAAAAATCTTGTTCTTCAGCTTCTGCTCTTAAAATTAATGTTTTAAGAGGAATAGTTACCTCAACTTTTTGAGTATAATTTCTTACTTTAACAAGTACATTAGCACGTACACCATCAAGGGAAATATACTTATCTAACTTTCCTAGCTTTTCATTAACATAGTTACGCATTGACTCTGTTATTTCAATTTTTGTTCCACGAACATTTACTTCCATATTATCATCTCCTGTAATTATAATATACCATAAACATTATTATTTTTCCATCTTTTACACATCAATTTCTTCTTTAATAATATGAACATTATGAGCTTTTAAACCATATTTAGAATTTACTAAATCAAATTCTACTCCTTGATTTTCTTTTAAATTCCTAAAACCATGCATCTTAATTGCTTTATAATGTACATAAATATCTTTATTATTACTTTCTATAAAACCATAACCTTTTTGATAATCAAACCATCTAACTTTTCCTATCACATGAACTCCTTATAATAATCATATCATAAAAAAAAGATTGGTTACCCAATCATTTCTTTTTCTTAATAATATTATGTTTAACAATAATATCTGTCTTACATACAAAAATTATTACAACAATAGCAAGAATAATATAGATAATTCTTCCAATAAAGACATCTTTATTATCTTTTAATGTATAAAGAATAGACGCTGTTGCAAATAAAGCAGTTATTAAATAAATAATTAATACTGTCGTACGATGAGAAAAGTTCATCTTTAGTAATTGATGATGTAAGTGTTCCTTATCAGCATCATATATATGCTTATGATTAATTA
The DNA here is from genome assembly GCA_946409545.1 of uncultured Clostridia bacterium. Classification (GTDB taxonomy): domain Bacteria; phylum Bacillota_I; class Bacilli_A; order RF39; family UBA660; genus RUG12783. The sequence goes on from CAMJWT010000001.1 coordinate 2,790, forward strand.
AACGTCTTAAGATTGCAAATAATGTATCAAGAATTGGTACAGCAAGAATTGCTAGTGGAACAAAGACTGATGTCATTGCTGTTGTCTTAAATCCTAATAACGAAATAATAGCAATCGTATAACCCATAAACATGGCTCCAGAATCACCCGCAAAGATCTTCGCTGGATTAAAGTTATGGAATAAGAATCCTAATGTACTTCCAAGAGCAATTAAAGCTATTAAGAATTCTAAACCAACAAATCTTTGTTGGAAGAAACAAATAATAACGGTTGATAAATAGAATATACTTGAAATACCACCACTTAATCCATCTAAACCATCTATCAAATTAATGATATTGGTACACGCGACAATAAAGAGTAATGTAATTGGATAAGCTAAGAATCCAAATTCAAGATATTGTCCAAAGATTGTTACATCAGTTAGTAATATTTTTCCATAGAAAACGATAACGGCTGCTGATGCAAATTGACCTATTAACTTAGGTAAAGCTCTAATAGGTTTAATATCATCAATAATACCTGTTAATACAATAACAAAACTACCAATCAAAATAGAATTCATTTGGAGACTTTCATGTCCAAATAACATATATCCAAATAAGAAACTCATATATATTCCAAGACCACCTAATCTTGGTATTGGTTTTTTATGAACCTTTCTTTCATTAGGAATATCAAGGGCTCCAACATGTTCTGCTATCTTTTTAACTACAGGAATTATTAAAACAGCAAAAATCATTGTAACACCAACAATTAATAAACTTCTATATATTTCATTCTTCATAAAACCTCACCTCTAAAATTATAACAAATAATAAATAAAATGTCATTAAATTAGACAAAAAGAAGCTTTAAAGCTTCTTATTTAAAAACAGTTGTGAAATCATACATAAAATTAGCTAATAAATATGTCATACATAAAATAATAATAAAATAGAATAATCTTGCTTTCATAACTTGATTTTTCTTAAAGATAGCATTGATATTAACACCATCAATTGCATACATAACAACAATTAAACTAAATATATATAAACTAAATTTAACCATTATTTTCTTCTATTTCCTTAACTTTATTAATTCTTCTAATATGTCTTTCTTCATTAGAAAATTCGGTATTTATAAACGTTAATACTATCTTTTTAGCTTCTTCAAAATCTGTTTCTGCTGTAAATGCAACACAATTAGTATTATTATCAAGTCTTGTATACTCTGCTTCAAGAGGATTATTTACTTTAGCACAATAAACCCCTTTAATTTTATTGCATGCAATACTTATACCAATACCACTACCACATATCGCAATACCATAATCGACTTCTTTGTTAACAATCTTTTCTCCTAGTACTTTAGCATAATCAGGATAATCACAAGATTCTTCACTATAAGTACCACAATCAACTATTTCATAATCATTTTTTAAGAACTCCATTAACTTGTTCTTTAATGCAAAACCACGATGATCAGAAGCAAAACCTAATTTCATTATTATCACCAAAATAATTATATCAAAAGACAAAAAAAAAGTTAACTAAAGTTAACTAATTTTCAAAACCATATTTTTTGTTGAATTTATCAACACGTCCAGTTTTAGAACCTCTTGATTGTTTACCTGTATAAAAAGGATGACAAGCTGAACAAACTTCAACGTTAATTTCCTTTTTAACTGATTTTGTATTGAAAGTGTTTCCACAAGCACAAGTAACTACACAATCTTGATATTCTACTTTTTTTTCATTAGATTCTTTCTTTGCCATAATATACTCCTTTCGCCATGAATTTAATCATAGTAATACAAATTACCAAGTTATTATAACAAGTTAAAATAATAAAATCAAGTATTTATTCTTCAGATATCTTTATTTTTGCGCCAATATTCGTTAATTTTTCAATTAAATCTTCATATCCACGTAAAATATAGTCAGCATGAAGAATCTTTGTCTTGCCTTTAGCAGTTAAAGCTGCAAGTAATAAAGATGCTCCTGCTCTTAAATCCGTTGCTTCAACTTCAGTACCAACTAACTTCGTTTTACCATTAATTGTAGCATGACGACCAGAAACATTGATATTAGCACCCATTTTATTTAAATAAATAGTGTTCATATAACGATTTTCATAAATATTTTCATCAACTTCACTAACACCACTTGCTTGTGTTAATAATGTTACAAATGGTTGTTGAAGATCGGTTGCAAAGCCAGGATAACCCTTTGTTTCAATAGAAACGCCAGTTAAATTGTCACTTTTATTTGCAATAATATTATCATCATTAATAACAATATCTGCTCCCATTTCCATAAGTTTGTCGGTTAAAGCTTTTAAATGATCAGGAACAATATTATTAATATGAAGATATTCTCCCATTAAACAACCTAAAATAACATATGTACCTGCTTCTATTCTATCAGGTACAACATTATGGAAACATCCATCTAATTCTTTAACACCTACTATTTTAATAGTACTAGTACCTGCTCCTGTTATCTTAGCTCCCATTTTATTTAACATATCTGCAAGATCACATATTTCTGGCTCACGAGCCGCATTATTAATTATTGTTTCACCTTCACATAAAGTAGATACAATAATACCATTAACCGTTGCTCCTACACTTGGCATATCAAGAGTAACTTCGGCTCCTACTAGTTTTTTAGCAGAAATTCTAAATAAACTATCTTTTTCTTTAACTTTAGCTCCCAAAGCTTTAAACACTTTTAAAGTTTGATCAATAGGACGACTTCCTATTTGGCATCCACCTGGGAAATACATTTCTACTTTCTTATATTTTGCTAGCAAACTTGCCATAAAATAATATGAAGCTCTTAATTTACTAGATAAATCATCTGGTATTAAGGAGTTTGTCATATTAGATGGATCGATTACGATACTTTGACTAGCTCTATTGGTTTTAACATTTAAATGGTTTAATATTTCTTCTAATACATTAATATCTGTAATATCAGGTACATTTGTTAATGTTGTTAAATTATTAGATAAGATACAGGCAGGAATAAGTGCTACAGCACTATTTTTAGCACCACCTATATTAATTGATCCCGTAAGAGGAAGATTTCCTTCTACTTCAAGAATTTTCATATATACCTCTCTATTTTAATATACTTAATTTATTATCTATTTCTTTAATTATGGCATCGCGTCCAGACATTATTACTTTTCTTGGATCATATTCACTACTAGAATTAATAAACTCTAAAACCGCATCATGCCATACTTTTTGTAGATCAGAATTAACATTTATCTTGTTAATACCACATTCTACACATTTCTTTAATACTTCAAGAGATAAGCCACTACCACCATGCATAACAAGGGGAATAGATAAACTATCATGAAGTTCTTTTATTAAATTATAATCAATATTTAATTCACCTTTATAAATACCATGAACTGTTCCAATAGCAGGCGCTAAGGAATCAATACCTGTATCATTAACAAAACGTAAGCAATCTTCTTTATTTGTTAAAAGAATATTACTACATACATTATCTTCAATACCACCTACATGACCAATTTCTGCTTCAACAGTAACGCCTCTATCGTGAGCATAATTAACGACATCACGAGTTATTCTAACATTTTCCGAATATTCATATTTAGAAGCATCAATCATAACTGAGGTAAAACCAGCATCAATCGCTTTTTTACAACTGTCAAAACTACTACCATGATCTAAATGTAAGCATACATTATTTTTAATATCTAAATCATTTATTAAAGATTTAACTAGGGATGATACAACATTGTATCCTCCCATATATTTTATAGCCCCTTCTGAGACTCCTAAAATAACATCTAAATTATCATCATTACATTTCTCTAAAATGATCTTTGTCCACTCTAGATTATTTATATTGAAATGAAAAACAACACTGTTATTTTTCTTAGCTTTCATAAGCATTTCATAAGAATTAACTAACATAATATCACCAAAGAAAGTATATAATAAATAATCTATAAAGTCAAAAATAAAAAGGATGCATTAGCATCCTCTTTTTATTTTCTAAATGTTGGATTGATTAATGTTAATCTTGCTAGTTCTGCTTCGTATAATTGACCTAATTGCTCTGGTGTAAATGTAGCTCCATCAATTGATAGAACATAACTATGATCAAGTGAAATTGTTAATCCAAAGAACACATCTAATATAGCATTACGAGCTTCATCAGATATTGTATTCCAATAGAATGTTTTTTGTCCTTCACTAGTATTTAATGTTACACCAGTTTGATTTGTAATGAATAAATATAATTCTCTCATATGAATATCTTGCATTATTTTAACATTATCTCTATTTTTAGTATCATAAGCAGCATTAACAACATCATTACGACATTGATTAAAGTATTCAACGATACAGAAATCAGGAGATTGATTTCTAAATGAGTTTTCAATATGAGAAACGTGTTTTTCACCTTCAAGTACTCCATTTTCAAGGAAAATACTAATTTCAGGCATATTCATTTGGCAAGCAATTGTTTGAGCATTTAAAGCATTTAAATACTCATCATCACTCATAGCAATCCAGTCAGAACTACCTCTATTTACATAAGGTAATAACTCATCACCTGGAATTTTAGCATCAATAATTGGTTCTTTTGGTTCTTCCGTTACTTGTTGCTCTATTCTTGGTGTTGGTGTAAGATCTGGTCCATCACTATTATCTAGTGTACTTTTTGGAATTATATGTTTATATACATGCCATCCACCTACTGCAATAATCGCAAGGGCACCAAGGGTAGCAACCGTTTTTACAACAATACGACCTTTACCTTCTTTTTTATCATCTTTATCTTTATCGTCTTTCTTTTTACGTCTTTTCTTCTTATCTTTTTCTTCTTCAGAATCTTTTCCAGGTTCAGGAGAATCTTTTCCAGGATCTGGTTCTGGTTTAGGTTTCTTGTCTGGATCTGGTTCTTTCTTTTCTTCTTTTTTATCGTCTTTCTTTGCCCCTCTTACTTTATTAATAAACTCAATTGGAGTTAAAGAACTTTTTTCTTGGGTTAAGAATAAACTTAAAATCATCTCAATATCTGATTGTTTAACTTCTTTATCAAATCCGTTATATTGAATTCTAGCTTTAGCTGGAAAACCAGTTTTATCAGCAGAATCTTCTATTATTTCTAACGTTATATTATCAAACGTAGCCATAAATCCCTCCATTTACGCCGTTATCATACCATAATTGACAAATATTGTCAATATAATTGGGGTTATAGACAATATTAAAGAGTGTTAATTATGATTAACAATTAACACTCTATCTCTATTGCCTAAGTCCTTTATAATCGATATTTCACTACTGTCAAATGACTCTTTTGCCAAAGAATATATCTCTTTACTCTTTTCACTATTAAGTTCAAATAAAAGTAAATATTTATCATTTAAATGACTTTTAATTTCTTCAAATATTAACTTGTAGAAGTATAAACCATCATCTTTAGCATATAAGGCAAGATGAGGTTCGTTATTTTTTACCAAATCCATGATTTCTTCTTCATAACCAATATATGGCGGATTACATGTAATTACATCATACTTATCAGTAATGTTATTAAACAAATCACTTTCAATTAACTTAATATCAAGTTTATACTTGTTTTTATTAATCTCAGCTACTTCTAAAGCCTCTTTACTAATATCTGATAATGTTACATCTAAACTATCATTTAATAGTTTTAATGTTATTCCAATACATCCACTACCTGTGCATAAATCTAGTAATTTAACTTCATTATTACCAAAGTTTGCTTTTATTAATTCATTAGCTTTATCAACTAATACTTCCGTATCAAATCTTGGTATTAATACATTCTTATTAACATAATAATCATATCCATAAAAAGGTGCGTTAGATAAAACATATTGAAGTGGTTCACCTTGTTTTAATAAAATAACGGCATGTTTAAACTTTTCAACAATCTTATCATCTACTTTATCTTTTAGATGAAGATTTAACTCCAGTACATTGTAATTAAGCAAGATACTTAATAGTAATCTTGCTTCTTCTTTATGGATAAATTTATATGCATCTAGCAACAATTCATCTACTGTCATTCTTCGCCATTTAACTTTCTTCTTTGATCTTCCGCAATCAAAGCATCAATAACTTCATCAAGTTCGCCTTCCATTATACGATCAAGATGCATTGTTGAATATCCAATACGATGATCAGTTACTCTATTTTGTGGATAATTATACGTTCTTATTTTTTCAGAACGATCTCCAGTACCAATCTTACTTCTTCTTTCAGCACCTTCTTTTTCTTCTTTTTCACGTAACTTCAAATCATATAAACGTGTTTTAAGAATCTTAAGGGCCGTTTCTTTATTTTGAATTTGACTTCTTTCAGTTTGCGAATAAACAATAATTCCTGTAGGTAAATGGGTAACACGTACTGCTGAATCTGTTGTATTAACACCTTGTCCTCCTTTACCTGAGGCACGAGTTATATCTATTCTTATTTCATCCATATTAAGTTCATAATCAAATTCTTCAGCTTCTGGCATAACTACTACAGTTGCCGTTGAAGTTTGAATTCTTCCATTAGATTCTGTTACTGGTATTCTTTGAACTCTATGTGCTCCTGACTCATATTTAAGCTTTCCATAAACGTTATCACCTTTAATCGAAAACTCTACTTGAGCAAAACCACCTGCTGTTCCTTCAGAAGCATCCAATATTTGGGTTTTCCATCCTTGTTTTTCAGCATATCTTGAATACATTCTATAAAGGTCACCAGCAAAGATATTAGCTTCATCTCCACCAGCAGCTCCTCTTATTTCAACAATAATATTCTTTCCATCATTTTCATCTTTTGGAATTAATAATATTTCTAGTTTTCCTTCAAGTTCATTTTTTTGATTTTGAAGATTTTCAATTTCTTCTCTTGCAAAATCAGCAAGTTCAGGATCTTTTGTCATTTCATGAGCTTCTTCTAAGTCATTTAATGTCTTTTTATAATCATGATAACAATTAACGGTTTCTTCTATTGAAGATAATTCCTTAGATAACTCACGATATTTATTAATGTCTGATACTACATTTGGATCTAATAGAAGTTTATTAATATCATTATATCTTTGTTCTATTATTTCTAATCTCTCTATCATACTATCACCAATTAATTAATATCTTCTTCCATTTCGTCTTCATCTATTACAACTAAGTCTGCTAAATCATCATCATCTGATTCGTAATCATCATCAGTATTTTCTGCATCAAAAGAGTCTTCCTCTTCCTCTTCATCATCATAGTCATTAGTTTCTTCATCTATTTCTGTAACTTCTTCGTCATCATCATTAATTTTATGAATAACTTTATCTGATGTATGATGCTCTCTTAAATCCCATAAACCATCAAGCATTGCGAATCTTTTATCCGTCATTAAAGAAGTATAAAAATCACCAATTTTTTGGTCTATTACGCTTTTTGGTAAATTAAGTAATTCACCAATAGCATTAAATAAATCTAAAGTATTTAATCCTCTTTTTCTTTTTTCTAAAATTATATACGCAACATCCTTATAAGACATGTTAGCTACATCTGCTTTTTTAATTCCTCTCATAACTCCTCCAATTACGTTATAAACAACAAACTTATATCATTTTTTATATATAAAATCAATATATAATTATATATTTCTACAATTTAATTTCAAACTCATTAGTTATATTTTCATCAACAAGCAAATACTTGATATATAAATACTCTAAATTATACTTCTTTTCAAGAATATTTACTCTTATTTCTAAATCAACATTTTCTTTATTTAAATGAATATTTATATGATATTTAGATAAATCAATTACATATTGATATTCATCATTTTCACGATTAATAATACCATTTTTTAAATCAATAATCGTTTTTACCCCATCATCAAAATAAGTAATCATATTTTCTTTATATATTACATCTGTTTGATAATCTTTACTTTCACCATATAAATTATATTTAATACGAGCCAATCTCTTCATAAAACCTCGCATAAATTATACAATAATTACTTTTAATTGCAAAGAAAAAGTTATAACTAAGTATAACTTTTATAATATAATTTCTAATTCATCATCTTGTTTTAAAAGTAAGGCGTTAGCATCATCTGTATCTAAATGCAATTCAAAGTAAGCTTCAACGCTATCTTTTAGATATACATCTTCAAGAATAGCTCCTTTTTCTCCTACTTTTCTAACACTAACTTTTCCAATACCAACAAGTCCTTTTTCATTACGAATTTCTTCATTAACATGAATATGACGAGTAGCAATAATAGCTGCATTTCTTGTAATTGATCCACATGGTCCTACTATTTCAATTTCAGCTGCTCCTACTAAATCACCAGAATTTCTTACAGGGGGATCTATTCCTAAACTATAGGCATCTGTCTTAGAAATTTCTACTTGAGTATAATTTCTAAAAGGTCCAAGAACTCTTACTTTAGGTATCTCTTTCTTTGGCGTTCTTAATGTAACAACTTGTTCACAAGCAAACATACCAGGTTGTTTTAAATCATTTCTTTTTTTAACTTCTTCGTCTCCAAATAGAAGTTTATAATCTTCGTCAGTTAAATGTACATGACGATTAGATATTCCAACAGTTACTTTCATATCATTACCTTCTTTCTAAAACATTATATCTTATTGAAAAAGATTTTACAATTAGATATAATTATTTTGGTGATTTTATGTGGAAATTTATTGTTTCTCTCATCTTAGTAATTATTGGCTTAATAATAATAAAATCCATGGATTATAAGAAAAGATTTAATTTCTATTTAAGTAGATTAGATATAACAAATACTAAGTTAAAAGATAGTTTAACAAAGAAATATGACTTAATGTTAAAGCAAATAAAACTATTAAAAAACAAGAAGAAATTAAATGAAGATGATTTCGAAGAATTTATTGATATTAACAAAAAAGAAATAGATGTTCTTAAATTAGATAATATAATTAATACTTATGAAAAGAAAATAGATATTATCTTTCAAAACAACAATAAACTTGTTAAAGATAATAACATAAGAAAGAATATTAATGACATCGAAAAAATTTCAATAACTATCACAGCATTAAAAAAATATTATAATATGGTTGCAATCAAATATAATCATTATATTCATAAGTTCCCATCAAGATATGTTGCTAAAATAGGAAAATATAAAGATAAAGAAAAATATGAAGTAGAAGATGATAAAGAAAAAAGCTAGTTAAACTAGCTTTTTTTATTTATAAATTCTTATCTTAACTTTTAAGGTTTTTGATGAGTAAACTAATCTAGTATCTTCACCAGTTACAATTACAGGTACTTCGTATTCACCTGGTTTTTTGTACTCAGCTAAATCAATTGTAGCTGTAACTTTACTCTTATCTAACTCTTTAATAGCAGACTCAGAACCTTTAACAATAACATCTACACTACTACTTGCTTCATTAACAGCTTGAACTTTTAATGATGGATCAAGATTAACTGTTGATACTTGAACTCCTTTTATTTCTTCTTGTTGTTCACTTGTTACCGTTAATTTAACACTTAATGAGTTAATACCTAATTCACGAACACCATTTGGTTTTTGAATATTAACATTAAATGTCTTATCAGCATTAAGACCATTAACATTAATAACTACTGGAATTGAATCAATCTTAGCTAAGGCATCTTCATTACCATAGATCATAATTGAACTTGAACTTGGGGTAATTGTATCTATTGCATATCCTACTGCTAAAGAACCTTCTGGTACAACTTTAATTGGTACCATCTTACTTGAACTTGCAAGTGTTACTTCAGCATCAACTGTTTCAGGTAAGATTTCAACATCAACTACTTTACCATCTTCATCATAAGCAACTAATTTAGAACCTTTAACACTTGTTGTTCCTACTTCTGGATTAACAATTAAGTTAACATCAATTAAAGCTTTAACATAAGCTACTCTCTTTAAAGTGTCTTCATCAGACTTAATAGTTACTTCTGATTTATTTAAAGATACATTCGTTATATCAAGTTTTCCTGATAAAGCTTCACGATGTAAGATTTCATAAGATAATTCTCTTGTTGAACTAACTTTATCTCTTATAACAACAGTTACATATGTTGGATCAATTTTGTATTCAACAAAATCAAAATATTTTTCGTAATTTAAAGCCACTTTATGCGTTCCAACAGATAATTCACGTAAATCAACACTAATCGTTGGATTTGGATATTGTTTAGCAAGAGTTATATAACTACTATTACCAAACAAAATAACATCAGCGGTTTCTGGTAAACCTTCAATAACATAAGCTTCTTCGTTATATACAGCTTTAACAGGAATACCATATAATCTTTCTGCATGATTATTTAACATTGAACTCGAGTTCTTATCAAAGAAATAGAAAACTCCAAAAGCAATTAATAAAGATATAATCAATAATGCTTTCTTTGAAGAAATAATTTTTTCAAATGATTTTCCATTACCTGTAAGGACATTTTTAATTTTTAATACAACCTTCATTATTGGTGTAATCAATATTCTATCGAAGAATCGGAAGATTCCACCAAAGAAGTTTAGACTTTTTCTAGTTATCTTCTTCATCGTCATCATCCTCACTTATTATTACATCATCTTCAACTTTATCTTTTGGACGTAATTCATCGATTAACATCATTCTTGCGTCATCAATTGATAAGTTATAATATAATTCACCTTTAACAGCGATAGATACACGGCCAGTTTCTTCTGATACAATTACCGCAATGGCATCAGCTTCTTCAGCAATACCAAGAGCAGCTCTATGTCTTGTACCTAATCTCTTATTAACACTTATACTATTACTTGTTGGGAAGACTGCTCCCGCACAACTAATTTTATTACCTTGAATAATTACTGCTCCATCATGTAGAGGGTTATTAGGGAAGAAGATTGATTCTAATAACTCATTTGTTATATCCGCAAATATTGGTTTTGCTCGATTAATGTAATCTTGAAGACTAACATCACGTTCAATAACAATTAAAGCTCCAATTCGACTTCTTCTTAGATAATCAACTGCATTAATGATTTCATAAACTAATTTTTCTCTTTCATCAACTGTTAATACTTTATGTCTACCTAGAAGTTGACCTCTTCCTAATTGTTCAAGAGCTCCTCTAATCTCAGGTTGAAAGATTATAATTATTGCAAGAGGACCATATGTAATTACATATCCTAATAAAATATTCATGGTTGTTAAATTCAACCAATTACTTACTATTTTTAATAATATAAGTATTAAAACTCCTTTAAATAACAAAGTCATTTTAACGTTATTCTTAATGTTTTTAAGAATATAATATATAAGCATCCAGACTAAACAAACGTCTAGAATATTTTTCAAAATTTCTAAAATACTATCTATTGTCATATATTCTCCTATAAAGTTAAGTATACCAAAAAAGGGTTTGTAAGTAAACCTCTTTAATTAGCATTATACTTCAAATACTCATCAATAAAATTATCAATATTTCCATCCATAACCCCAGTTACATCACTGGTTTCACAATTGGTTCGATGATCTTTTACCATAGAATATGGATGCATAACATAACTTCTTATTTGGCTACCAAATTCGATATTTACATTATCTCCTTTAATATCATGCATCTCTTGTTGTTTTTTTTCTATTTCAAGAAGTTTAAGTTTTCCTTTTAGTATTTTCATTGCGGTTTCTCTATTTTGAATTTGGCTTCGTTCATTTTGGCAAGTAACAACTATCTTTGTTGGTAAATGCGTAATTCTAACAGCAGAATCCGTTGTATTAACATGTTGACCACCTGCACCACTACTTCGATATACATCAATTTTTAAATCTTTATCATCTATTTTAATATCAATATCATCATTAAATTCTGGTGTAACATCAATACTAGCGAATGAAGTATGACGCTTATTATTAGCATCAAATGGTGACAAACGTACTAAACGATGAACACCTTTTTCGCCTTTTAAATTACCATATGCATATAATCCGTTTACCTTCATTGATACACTTTTAATACCAGCTTCTTCACCATCTAAATATGATAATATTTCAAATTTATAATTATGTCTTTCAAAGTATCTAACATACATTCTAAATAACATATTTGCCCAATCACAAGCTTCGGTACCACCAGCTCCTGAATGAATTTCTAATAAGCAATTATTCTTATCATATGGACCACTATAAAGAAGATATTTTGATACTTCTATTAAATTATTACGTAGTTTAATTACATCTTCTTCAAGTGATTTAAATAACTCTTCATCATAACTTTCTTTTAATAATTCAACTATTTCTAAATTATCTTCATTATTCTTTTTAACAGTATTAATCTTATTAATAATATCTTTTATACCATTAAGTTCATTAATAACTTCTTGGGCTTTTCTTTGATCATTCCAAAAATCAGGTGAATTAGTAACACTTTCTAATTCTTTTATTTTCTCTTCTTTACTAGGAACGTCAAAGTGACCTCCATAAATCTTCTATCTCTTTTTTATTATTCAATAATTCTCTTTCAATTATATTAATATCCATAATTATCACCAACAAAGATTATATCCTATCACAAAAAAAATATCCACTTTATTGTGGATATTTTTTATTCTACTTCTTTCTTTTGTTCTTTTAATGGCTTCATTGTAGGGAATAAGATTACATCACGAATAGTATCTGTTTCTGTGAAGAACATAATCATTCTATCTAATCCATAACCAATTCCACCTGCAGGTGGCATACCATATTCTAGAGCTTCTACGAAGTCCATATCAATATCATTAGCTTCTTCATTACCTAAATCTTTTTCTTTTAATTGATCTTCAAATCTTCCTAATTGATCAATTGGGTCATTAAGTTCTGTATAAGCGTTTGCACATTCATGACCAGATATAAATAATTCAAATCTATCAACAAATCTTGGATCTTCTGGATTTCTCTTAGTAAGTGGTGAAATTTCTACTGGGTGACCATATAAGAAGGTTGGTTGAATTAAAGTTTCTTCTACATATTTTTCAAAGAATAAGTTAATTATATGTCCAACACTTTTTTCATGTTCTTGAACTTCAATATCATGTTTCTTTGCAAGTTTTAAGGCTTCTGCTACAGTCATTTCTTTCTTGAAATCAATTCCTGTTTTCTCTTTAATAGCATCTACCATACTAACTCTTTTCCATTCACCAGATACATCAATTTCATGTCCTAAATAATTAAATGTTGTTTTACCAAATACCTTGTTAGCGATTTCCTTATACATATTTTCAGTTAATTCCATCATGCCTTCAAGGTTAGAATATGCTTGATAAATTTCCATAATAGTAAATTCAGGATTGTGTTGAGGATCCATTCCTTCATTACGGAATGTTTTACCTATTTCATAAACACTTTCCATACCGCCAACTAATAATCTCTTTAAATATAATTCAGGCGCTATTCTTAAATACATGTCTATGTCTTGTGTATTATGATGTGTTACAAATGGACGAGCTGAAGCTCCTGTTAATAAATTAGTTAGAATTGGTGTTTGTACTTCTACAAATCCTTGATTATCAAGGAAGTTTTGAATACATCTAATAATTTGAGGTCTAGCAAAAGCTATTCTTCTTGAATCTTCATTCATTATTAAATCAACATAACGTCTTCTATATCTTTCTTCAACATCAGTAAGTCCATGGAACTTTTCTGGAAGTGGACGTAATGCTTTAACTAAATGAGTATATTTTAAACACTTAACGGTTACTTCACCAGTCTTTGTCTTCATTACTTTTCCATATACACCAACGATATCTCCAATATCAGCCATCTTAAATAAGTTATATGTTTCTTCACCAACATCGTTTATAGATATATATATTTGCATTGATCCTGTTTTATCTTTAATTGTAAAGAATGATGCTTTTCCCATCTTACGAATAAACATAATACGACCAGCAAGGGTTGCTGTATCATCCATGTTTTCAAAAGCATCGTGATCAATATCTTGATACTTTTCTTTTATATCTATTGCATAACTATCTCTTTCAAATCTTTGTCCAAATGGATCTAATCCCATTTCTCTTAACTTTTCAGCTTTATCTCTTCGAACTTGTTCTTGTTCTGTAAATTCTCTCATAATAATCTCCTATTTATTTTTATTATTTTTTTTATTAGTTTTCTTTGTAGTCTTTTCTTCTTTTTTAACTACTTTTTTTTCTTCTTTTTTCTCTTCTATTTGAGCTTCAACAATTTGATCATCAGTACGTTTCCGTTTATTAACAACGATTGTTTTACCTACTAAATCATGTAGGCCTCTTCCGTCTTCTCTAAACATCGCAACGAATGGGCATGTTAACCATAAAGTAGTTATTACCATATCAACATAATTAAACATACCAATAAATGTTTTTTGTGACATTGTATAAACTAAAATTATTGAAATAATATCACCAAAAGTTCTTGATATTAATAGTGTTCTTGCTAATGAACCAAGGAATGTTGGATTATTACCATCTTTTGCTTTTACTTCATATTTACAAATCATTTTACCAGGAGTTTTTCCATGATTAAAATATATGAAACATGTAAAATATGAAATCATTAAAACAATTGTGATACCATTTTCAAGTAAACCATATTTATATGAATCATATGTTAATTTCATAGATTCTTGAACGAACTCTTTATTTTCTATTTTCTTTTGAATTACCATTTCTTGTAATTCTTTATTTCGATCAATTACTTCATTATATTTACTATTTTTAGGTAATATAGATAAAATAGCTGATGCAAATAACATTACTATGGCAAAATCAATTATAAAAGATATTATTCTCTTATATATAGGTACTCTATTTTCCATACAAATCCTCCTTGTAGGTGTTTAATAGGTTTATTATATCACAGGAATTTGTTAATTTACATACTTTTTCTTTAATTGAAGCGGAATTCTTAAGTCCTTTTAAGTACCATGCAATATGGCTTCTAATTTCTAAACATACTAACTTATCAGGTTTTATTTTTGATAAATAATTAATATGTTTAATACACATATCAATCTTTTCCATACCTGTTCTTTGACTAGGTATTTTACCTTTATCTAAATAATTATTAATATCTTCAATAAGCCATGGATTCCCTAGTACACCTCGACCTATCATGATAAGATCACAACCTGTTTCATCTAACATTTGTTTAGCTTTATAAACATCTGTTATATCACCATTACCTATAACAGGGATTGAAACAGCTTCTTTAACAGCCTTAATAATACTCCAATCTGCTTTTCCACTATATCCTTGACTTCTCGTTCTGGGATGAACACAAATAGCACTAGCACCAGCACTTTCGCATACTTTAGCCACTTCAACAGCATTTATACTATCAAAATCCCATCCACTTCTTATTTTAACTGTAACAGGACAATGAACAGTTTTAACAACACTAGATACTATTTCTTTTATTTTCTCTGGACTCTTTAATAAGGCACTTCCTGCTTGCGCATGAACTGCTACTTTAGGAACAGGACATCCCATATTAATATCAATAATATCTGGTTTCATTGTCTTTTCAATATATTTAGCAGCAATAACGAAAGTATCAACATCACTACCAAATATTTGTTGAGCGATAGGTCTTTCATCATCTTCCATATAAAGCATATCTTTAGTCTTCTTATTATCATAAAAAATAGCTTTATCACTTACCATTTCAGCATAAATAAGAGCACAACCTTGTTCCTTAATTATTTTTCTAAAGGCACTATTACATATTCCCGCCATAGGAGCAAGAACGGTCTTACCTTTAATTTCAACATTTCCAATAAAAACACTCATAATGCCTCCATCAAATAACAAATTATACTAGATAAAAACTTATTATTCAATATTATTATAAAACAAAAAAAAGAATGATTAAATCATTCTTTTCTATTGCTACTTAGCTGCTGGATTTTTAATAACTTGACCAACTTCAATTAAGTCAATATTTTTAATACCATTATATCTAGCTAAACGATAACAATTAACTTTCCATGTTCTAGCAATAAGTGATAATGTATCACCCCAAACAACTTTGTATTGTTTTGCTCCTACATGAGAATTAATCTTAGTATTTTCTTTCCATTCAACACCGTTTCTTTTTAATAATTTCTTAGTAGATTTAGAACCACTGTTTTTGTTATCATCTTTCTTGTCAGTATCTTTTTTACCATCATCTTTTTTATCAGTATCTTTCTTGTCAGTATCTTTCTTGTCAGTATCTTTCTTGTCAGTATCTTTTTTATCTGTTTCAGATGGTGTATTGTCTTCCTTCTTAGGTTCTTCTTCCTTTTCACAACCAGCGGCAAATGTTAAGGTAAATACCATAAATAAGATTAATAATGTCGTACCAAGCGTCTTAGATTTCATTATATCCCCCCTATCGTTTTTTAGTACAAGTTAAATATACCATATCACCCTATATATATCAATAATTTTACAAAAATGTGACAAAAAAAGAAAGATTATTCATCTTTCTTCTTATTATCTTTATTTTCTTTAGTTTCGCTTTTTGGTTTAGTAGCTTTATCTTCAACTTTATTTAATTCTTTTACTAATTCATCTTTATTCATTTTAGCATAATTATTGATATTCGCTTCTTTGGCTTTTTCTCTTAATTCTTCTACACTTAAATCATCAAGAGTTGTTTCATCTGGAAGTTCCTTATGTTCAACTAAGTACATAATTTCTTCATTAGATAATGTTTCTTTTTCAAGAAGAGCATTTGCAATTAATTTAACTAAATCCATATTATCTTTAAGGATTTTAGTAGCTCTCTTATAACATTCATCCATAATTTTTCTAATTTCAGTATCAATTTCATGAGCAACTGTATCAGAGAAATTACGAGTCTTATTATAATCACGACCAATGAAGACACTTTCACTTTGTTGTTCTAATTGAACTGGTCCTAAATCACTCATACCATATTCAGTAACCATAGCACGAGCAATCTTTGTAGCTTTTTCAAAATCGTTATGAGCTCCTGTAGTTATTTCATGGAAATTAAGTTCTTCAGAAACAC
The DNA here is from genome assembly GCA_946409545.1 of uncultured Clostridia bacterium. Lineage (GTDB taxonomy): Bacteria > Bacillota_I > Bacilli_A > RF39 > UBA660 > RUG12783. The sequence continues at coordinate 19,853 of CAMJWT010000001.1, forward strand.
GACCACCTAATAAACCGGTAATTTGTTCAAGTAATTCGGTTTTAGTTTGTGTATATTTTTCTTCTTTTGGAACCATCATAGCATATCCACCAGCATAACTACGTGGAATAATTGTTACTTTTTGAACAATATTAGCACTTGATAATTTTAATCCAATAACAGCATGACCAGCTTCATGGTGAGCAACCATTCTTCTTTCTTTTTCAGTATATTTCTTACTTACTTTAGCAGGACCCATTAATACACGGTCAGTTGCTTCATCAATTTCTGGTAATGTAATTAAATCTTTATTACGACGAACAGCAAGTAAGGCTGCTTCATTTAATAAGTTTTCAAGATCGGCACCACTAAATCCTGGTGTTCTCTTAGCTAAAGCTTTTAGACTAACATTTTTATCTAAAATCTTATTTCTTGCATGAACTTCAAGGATTTCTTCACGACCTTTAACATCAGGTAAATTAACTGTTACTTGTCTATCAAAACGTCCTGGTCTTAATAATGCTGGATCAAGAACATCAGCACGGTTGGTTGCAGCAATAATGATAATACCTTCATTAGTACCAAAACCATCCATTTCCGTTAATAATTGGTTAAGGGTTTGTTCACGTTCATCATGTCCTCCACCTAAACCAGTTCCACGTTGACGACCAACGGCATCAATTTCATCAATAAAGATTAGACATGGAGCATTAGCTTTAGCTTGTTTAAACATATCACGTACACGACTAGCACCTACACCAACGAATAATTCTACGAAATCAGATCCACTAATATAATAGAATGGAACGTTTGCTTCACCAGCTACAGCACGAGCAAGTAACGTTTTACCTGTTCCTGGAGGACCAACTAATAGTACTCCTTTAGGAATTCTAGCTCCAAGTTTTTGGAATCTCTTTGGACTTTTTAAGAAATCAATAAGTTCTTTAACTTCTTCTTTTTCTTCTTTAAGTCCAGCAACATCTTTAAATGTTACTTTATTTCTACTATCAGATAATTTAGCTTTACTCTTACCAAAATCAAATGATTTAGCAGCTCCACCAGCTTGTTTAGTAAGGAATAAGTATCCAAGTACTAATATCAAAATAAGTGGAAAGAAATTTAAGAAGATTGCTAAGAAAGTACTTGAAGATGGATCTTTATAAACTGTTATTTTATAATCATATTTTTCATAACCATCAACAATATCTTTAATAACCTCTTCTGATAAAGGTGTTGTTACCGTAAAGGTTTCATCTTCACCATAAGATTTTAATTTACCTTCAATGTAATAAACCCCACCATCTCTACTTGGTGTTACTTCCATTTCAGCCACTTCACCATTTGCAATGGTATTCATAAGTTCATTATATGTTAATTCATGAACTTTAGTATTAGATATATAGAAAATATAAATGATTACTCCCATTACTACTAATAAGAAGACATATGGAAGTATATTCTTTTTAACATCTTTTTTATTCATAAATAATCTCCTCTCAACAACATTTATATATTATATCACACGTTTCATTTTTACGTCTATTATATTTCGATTTTTTTACTTTAGGAATCCATACAATTTTATCATTAGAATCAACAACAATTGGATAGTTATCTCTTATTCCTAAAGGAATTTTACTATCAATAAAAATATCACTTACTTTTTTATGTTGATTCATATTTTTAATTATCATTCTATCACCATTTTTTCTGGTCCTAACACGTAGAGGCAACAAAACGTCATTACTATTAAGTCTTAAAATATCATTACCATCAGTGTCGCAACTATCAATCTTTTTTAAATGCATTCCATTAGGCAAAATACAATCTTCATTAAGTTCAATATCATATGTTGATAATTGATCAACAACCTTTTTAAAGTATACTTTATCATATTCTTTTACAACTTCATAATCATTAGGTAAATTATACTTAATACTTGCTTTTTTAGAATAAATTGCTTTAAGAACGATTGATACATGACGATTATCTATTTCTATCAAATCATCTGCATAAATAGTAGCTAAAATATGATCAATAATTCTTTTTTGAATTAAATTATCTTCTTTAACAAATTCATTTACTTTAATTATGCCATCAACATATACATCATTAATAACACTTTTAGTAACACGATCTATAAAATTATCATATTCTTGTAAGGTTTCACTAAATTTAATGAATTTACGATGAACATCTTTATCTTCCTTTTTTAAAACGGGAAGAATATACTTTCGATATCTATTTCTTGTATAAACATCTTTATAGTTACTCTTATCAACTCGATAAGGAATATTATTATCAATATCAAACTTTTCGATTTCATCTTTAGTAGCATAAATAAGAGGTCTTACAATCTTATAAGTCTTCATATCAACAATCTTATTAAAACCACTATATCCTTTAAGCGTAGAACCACGTACAATACGCATTAAAACGGTTTCTACTAAGTCATCTCCATGATGACCAGTCATTAAATAATTAGCATTATATTTACTAATTAAACTACGATAAAAATTATATCTAATATTTCTTGCTTCATTATGGAAATTATCATCACCATATTTTTCAATAATCATTTTTTCAAAAAGAATGTTTCTTTCATCACAATAGTCCTTTAAAAATACTTCTTCTTCAAAACTTTCTTTTCGAACATTATGATTAACATGAGCAACAATAATTTTAAAGCCTATTTTCTCTCTTAATTTATTTAAAATATATAGTAAAGCCATGGAATCAGGTCCAGCTGATACTCCGACAACTATAATATCTTTACTTGTAAGACAAATTGTTTTCTCTAGGAAATTATAAACTAAGTCCATAAAAACTCCTTTCCATCTATTTTATCTAATTAAAAAAGTTATCGCAATAGATAACTTTTATATTTCACATCTTATTCATCTTCTGGAATACGAATTATTAATTCATTATCTTTAGAATAAAAATATTTTTCTCTAGCGTATCTTGCTAAATACTCTGGGTCTTGTAACCGCGATATTTCCCCATCTAATCTTTCCTCTTCTTCTTTAAGAGACGCTAATCTATTAATAAGTTCTTCTTCTTCTTTCTCTTTGGCACGGATTTTATAAGAGCCATTAATAAATGAAACGGCTAAAGTTATAAATAATCCAACACACAGCAAAAACAAAAGAAAAATACGAAATTTTGAATAATTTGACTTCTTCTTTTTCATACAATGACTCCTATTATAATTATATAAAATAGAGCCTTTATTATCAACAGAACGTAAAGAGAATGTTTCCTTAGTATACACTAAGTTTACATCAATAATATACATGCATTTTACAAAAATAAAAAATAAGGAATAAATCCTTATTCTTCTATATCTTCTTCGTATACATCTTCAGTAGCTCTTTCATATACTCCAAGGATAGTGTCATTAAACATTTCTCTAGTTTCCTTGTTGATTGGATGAGCTAAATCTTTACTTACATGTAATTGTTCACCTTCATTTTCTTTGTCATAAGTTGTGATTGTTTTACTTGGCATTGCAACTACCATCTTTTCAGGTTTTTGAATGATACGAATGTCTTTAACTACAAAGCATTCATCTAATCTTACTTCAGCGAAAGCTTTTAGATTAGAACCTTCCTTATTAACCTTACGAACTTTAACATGTGTAATTCTCATTCTTGTCCCTCCTTGCACATTGGATCATGTCCTATTTTCATTATATAATAATTAATTTTATAAAGCAATTATTTTACAAAAAAAAACAATTCTTTAAGAATTGTTTTGAACTTCTACTTTTACTTTCATAGAATAATACATATTACTTAGTTCTTCTGGAGTATATGTACCGTTTTCAGAAACTGATACAACACTATCATCAACCCATAGGCGAACTTCAAATTCTTTATCAACATGACTTTTTGAAGTTAAGGTTCCTGTTCCTAGGATTACTTCTTCATTTCCAATAGCTTGACCTGTTGTTCCAAATGAACCACGAGGATTAAATGTTATACCTTCTAATTCTGGACTAGATATATAAGCAAATACTTCAGAATCATTAAATTTAATTCTATTCTCGTCTTGTTCACCAGGAATTAATTTAACAACATAATTAATAGCACCATCACTAACATTTCCAGAAACAGTAAATCTAACAACACGTCCATCGTCTATTAATGTACGACCTTCTTCTGAACTTATAGGATATGGATTAACTAAATTAAGGGTATTGCCATCAGCAAATTTAAAATCGATATTTCCTGCTCCTACAATATTGTTACTATTAGCTCCTATTCTTGTATAGGTAAAAAATGCAAATGATACACCAATTACCGCAATAATAAGAACAGCTACACCAATTACGGATAATAAGATTTGTTTACTAGTATTGTTTATCATCTTTATCCTCCTTACTCTATAATAAGAGTAACATATGTATTTTAATTATTCAATGATTTTTACAAAAATAAAAAGGAGAAAAATCTCCTTAATAATTCACTGCTTTTATCTTAATTATTGACATCATTTCATTAAATTCGCTTGTTCGATAAACGATTTTACCAAGATCTTCACTATTACATGCAATAAGGTTGTTTTCCATATCTGGTACATCAAGAGCACGATTATTTATATTTCGATTTACAGTATCTGATATCATTACTTTTCTTGAATCTAGCCATATTCTTATCTCAAAATCTTGATATGCATCTGGAGCAGTTGTGTGAACATTACCAATTAACAAACTTAATTCATTTCCTTTATTTATTCCTGTTAAAGGAGCTCCTTCACCATTGGATCCAAAGGTTAATCCTTCATTTGTTCCAAAATCAAGAACTTTATATCCTGGCATCAATTTTTTAGGGATTATTTGAGCATAAATAAGACTATCATCGAAGATATTTTCTCCAGATTTTTCTTTATCTAAAGCTAACGTTATTTTAAAGTTCATGCCATTTGGTAATGAATTATAACCGTTTATTTTAAAATTAATAATCAAAGAATTATTATTTTCATTACCATATTCTTCATTAATCATATCACTATAACTTATAGGATATTTATTTTTTAAAACGGCTTCTTTATTATCAAAATCGAAAATTAAACTACCATTAGATATCATATTATTTTTTGGTATTTGGGAATAATCTGTTAATGAGTATGATACCCCAACCAATAGTACAATCATAATTGTTAATCCAGCTAAGGATAAAAAGGCTTGTTTCTTTTTCGTCATATTACCATCCCCATCTTTCTACAGTAAAGTTAATATTATAATTTCTACCTATTATTTCTGTATCTTTTTCACTTGGATATAATAAATCCATTGTAAGACCAACAATTGCACTTCCTCTATCTAAAACAATACCATAAAGAGGGTTATAATTGTTAAATCTATAATTATCAATTCGAATTATACTTCCACATGGAATTGATTTATCAGCTGCTAATATTCTTATTTTTCCATATTGTTTATCATAAAAATAAATATTGCCATTTCGAACATCTTGATTAGGTGAACATCCAACACGACCACCACAGCCTTCACAGTCTGGTCCATAGCCAGTTAATGTTCCTTTAAATTCAATCATTCCTTTAGGCCCATTAAGCCTTATTTCATTCGTACTAAACACTTTTTTTATTCTTTCAACTTTTTGAACAATCTGTGATGACTGAACAGATTTAACTCCGTTCGTATTGGTAGTTGATATTGAATATGATTTATTTCCACTAAAAATAATGAATACTAGAAGACTTAAATATACTATTCCCAGGAAATAGTGTTTTACTCTTCTTTTCACTCCCATAGTATCACCTACTATCCTATCAAAACTATAACATTTTTTATATTTCAAGTCAATTTTATCAAGAAAAATCGAGGTTTAGGCATGTAAAAAAGAGTATAGAAATACTCTTTATTTTACATTATAAATTTTTAATGTATTATCAAAAGTCTTTTCTGTAACTTCTGATAGTGGAACATTAAGAAGTTTAGCTAGAAATTGTGCAACAATTTTAACATTCTTAGGCGCATTAGGACGACCTCTATATGGTTCTGGAGAAAGATATGGACTATCTGTCTCTAAAACAATATTATCAAGGGTGATCTCTTCAAAAATATCTTTTAATTTACTATTTTTGAAAGTAATAACTCCACCAATACCTAGATAAAAACCTAATTTAACAAATTCTCTTGCCATTTCTAAACTACCACTAAAACAGTGAATAACACCGCGATTCTTATGTTTAGCTAAGATATCATAAATATCTTGAATAGAATCTCTTGAATGAATTACGACTGGTAAATCATATTTTTCAGCAAGTTTTAATTGTTTTTCAAATAATTCAATTTGTTTATCACGATTATCATCATTATGATAATAATCAAGCCCGATTTCACCTACACCAATAATTTTTTTATTAGTTTTAATAACCGTTTCTAAATCTTCTAAATCTTTATCTGTTACTACATCAGCTTCATCAGGATGAAAGCCAGCTGTCATAAAAATTTCATCATAACGATAAATAATTTCTAATCCATCACGAATACTTTTTTTATCACAACCTGAGATAATCATTCTTTTAACATTGTTGTTATCAGCTTCCATAATTATTGTATCAACGTCATTTGTTAAATCCATATGACAATGGGTATCAATCAAACATTTATCTCTCATTTTTATCAATCCTCATAAATAGTGGACTTGGAGTACCTAATTGATATTCATTACTAGAAACATATTCTTCACTATGATTATCGATATTTAATTGACTAAATATTTTATCGCTAGTTTCTGGTAAGAATGGACTAAGTATTTCCGCACCTACTCTTATTCCTTCTAATAAATTATATATTACTGTTTCTAATCGATCCTTTTTATCTTCTTCTTTAGCTAAAACCCATGGAGTTGTTTCATCAATATACTTATTACATCTTCTAAATAAATCAAAGATAGCATCTAAAGCATCTATTAAATGAATAGAATCTATATTCTTTTTAACCTTTTCAGGTACAGATGCCATAACACTTTTTAAATCATCATCAAAGTCACCAGTAATATTCTTATTAGTAACTTTGCCATCAAAATACTTATTTCCCATTGAAATAGTTCTATTTACTAAATTACCTAAGACATTAGCAAGATCACTATTAATTCTTTCAATTAGTAAGTCTTCTGTATAATTACCATCTTGAGCATAAGGTATTTCATGAAGACAATAATATCTTATAGCATCTGTTCCATATTTCTTACATAAATCATCGGCATAAGCAATATTACCTACACTCTTACTCATTTTATCATTAGAGAATAATAGCCATGGATGACCAAAAATTTGTTTTGGTAATTCTAATCCTAAAGCCATTAAGATAATTGGCCAATAAATAGCATGGAATCTAAAAATATCCTTACCAATTAACTGTAAGTCAGCTGGCCAATACTTCTTAAATTCTTCACTACTACCATCAACATCATAACCTAAGAATGTAATATAGTTAATTAAAGCATCAACCCAAACATAAATTACATGTTTTTTATCAAAAGGAACTTGAACTCCCCATGTAAATGTACTTCTTGATACACATAAATCTTGTAATCCTGGTTTAATAAAATTATTTATTAACTCATTCTTACGTGATTCAGGTACTAAAAATTCAGGATGACTATTAATATATTCTACTAATCGATCTTCATAATTAGTTAGTTTTAAGAAATAAGCTTCTTCACTTGCTTTTTCTACAGGACGTCCACAATCAGGACATTTACCATCTACTAATTGAGATTCAGTATAAAATGATTCACAAGGGGTACAATACCATCCCTCATAAACACTTTTATAAATATCTCCTTGTTCATGTAATTTATTAAAGATATTTTCTACTCTTTTACAATGATCAGGATCTGTAGTACGAACTAACTTAGAATAACTAATATTTAGTAAGTCTAACATCTCTTTAAAATTAACCGCAATTTCATCTACATATTCTTGTGGTGAAATACCTGCTTCCTTAGCTTTTGTTTCAATTTTTAAACCATGTTCATCAAGTCCTACTTGAAAATAAACATCATCACCATGTTTTCTATGGTATCTCGCTATGGCATCTGCTAATACATCTTCATATACATTACCAATATGACTTTTACCACTAGCATATGGAATAGCTGTTGTTATCATAAATTTACTCATAATATTACCTCCTTTTAACAATCATTTTTATCATATTTAAAATATTTAATTACACATCCGGGTTTTATTCCATGTTGTTAATAAATATTTATTATATAAAAACACTTTCATATTATCACCACCAAAATAAAAACACGATAAATTCCTAAGGACGAAATATACCGTGTTACCACCTTAATTCATAGAAAACTATGCACTCAAACTTTAACGTAGCGACCCGGTTTATCTCCAAAACCATACTTCGATATATTCAATTATCTTCTTACACCAAACAAAGATTCTCTATAAATCTTATATACCTACTCATTTCTTCATTGATAAATATGCAATGATTATAACATCTAAAATATTAAAATACAAGTATTATCTAGTAATGGCAGCTGTTTTTTCATTCATGTGATCTAAGTGATTATTATTTTCTTGATAATTATTAATTAATATAAGATTTATATTACCAATACTTGATTTAAGTTTCTCCATAAAACGATTATATATAATCTCTTTAATTAGTTTTTCTAATCTCTCTTTAGAGAAATCATCAAAGCCAATAGAAACATCATTTATTAAACTATCAGCTTCTTTTAAATATAATTCTTGAATATTTGTAATTAAAGAACTTGAAAGCATTTCTAATTGATTAACATATTGCATAAAATCATTGTTAACAACAACCCCTTCTAATGTTGTTTTATTTGTATCTATATCTTCAAAAAGAGCGTCTTTTAACATGATAAAAAACTTTCTTATTCTATTACTAATTTCGTCACGAGATAAAGTATTATCACATTCAATAGATATCTCATAGGTACGATTATCTAATTCTTTTAAAAATAAAATTATTAAATTTTCAATAACAATTTTTAAGTTTTCATAGTTCTGATCTAAATCTTTGAGAAGTTTGTTGATGTATATTTCTTGATTCTTTTTGGCAAGTTCTTTACTTACTTCTTCTTCACTCATTCATATCCTCCCTACTATAATTAGAATAACAAATTAGAGAGCTTTTTGTCAATTTTTACAAATTCATTTTATATCATAAAAAAAAGTGTAGCTTCTACACTTTTTATTAATTAAAGCATGGTTTTAAGTAAATCTATTAAGTAATAAATGTAATGTTTCTCTAATCTTACGACCTCTAGTGTTATACTTAAACATCTATTTTTGTAACTAAACTTAAAGTACTTTGAAATATCATAAGCATTCATAAATAGCTTTTCGCCATCGATTTCATTTGATTTATTAGCACTAAAGATGATTTCAACAGTAGTCTTTGTTTGATTTACTTTTATTATATCCAAATCTTTTGCAATCTTTTCAAACCATTCTTCATACATGTATATTTCAATATCTTTATTGATTTTACCAAAACGATCTTCAAGTTCTTTTCTTACTTCCATTAATTTATCATAAGAATCAATAGTATTAATTAAACGATGAATTTCAATCTTAATTTCGTTTTCATAAACATAATTATCATCAATATGGGTTGTAACATTAATAAGAGCTTTATTAGAATCAGCTTCTTCTTTCTCTTCTTTGTATGTTCCTTTAAGTTTTTCTACTTCTTCATTTAATATTTTTAAGTACAAGTCAACACCAATAGAATCAATAAATCCTGCTTGTTCACTACCTAGAATATCTCCAGCTCCTCTAATTGATAAATCACGGTTTGCTATTTTAAAGCCACTTCCTAAAGAAGTAAACTCTTCAATTGCTTTTAATCTCTTAACAGCATTTTCTCCTAAGACTTTACCACTCTTATACATCATATAAGCATATGCAATCTTATCACTTCTTCCAACTCGTCCTCTAATTTGATAAAGTTGAGATAAACCAAAGTGATCAGCTTCAAGAATGATTAAAGTATTAACATTTGGAATATCAATACCTGTTTCAATAATTGTTGTACATAATAAGATATCAGCTTCATGATTAATAAATTTAAACATGCAATCTTCTATTTGATTTTTATCCATTTGACCATGAGTAACAATTATTCTTGCTTCTGGTACTAAACTTTGAATTTCATAAGCTTTATGCTCTATTAAATCAACATGATTATAAAGAATAAAGATTTGTCCATTTCTTGCTAATTCTTTATAGATAGCATCTCTAATCAACATTTTATCTTCTTCAACAACATATGTTTGAATAGGATAACGATTTATTGGTGGTGTCAAGATAAGAGATAAACTACGAATACCAACTAAAGACATTTGTAAGGTTCTTGGAATTGGGGTTGCAGTAAGAGTTAAAACATCAATATTAGCTTTGTATTTTTTTATCTTTTCTTTATGAGCAACACCAAATCTTTGTTCTTCATCAATTACAAGTAGGCCTAAATCTTTAGGTTTAATCTGATCATTAAGAATTTTATGAGTACCAATTAAGAAATCAACAGTACCTTTATTAAAATTTTCAATAATACTATTTGCTTTCTTAGTTGTTACGAATCTATTTAATAAACCAATTGTTATTGGAAAATCTTTAAAACGATCAACAGCATTATTATATTGTTGCATAGCAAGAATCGTTGTTGGACATAAATACATTACTTGTTTTCCATTCATTATAGCTTTAAAGATAGCTCTAAAAGCAACTTCTGTTTTTCCAAATCCAACATCACCACATAATAGTCGATCCATTGGTTTAGATGTTTCCATTTCATCTTTAATTTGCTTAATTGCAAGTATTTGGTCTTCGGTAGGTTGGTAAACAAATTCATTCTCAAACAATTCTTGTAATTCATCATCTGGCTTATATTTGAAACCAATAGATGCTTCACGTTTTGCATATATTTCAAGTAATTCTTTAGCTATATTATGAACTTTACTTGCAACACGCATTTTCGTCTTTTGCCATTCTGTACCAGATAAAGAATTAACTTTAGGAAGAACACCTTCCTTACCAGAGAATTTACTTATTAAATCAATTTTTTCAACAGGAATATATAATTTATCATTTCCTTTATATAAAACCTCTAAATAGTCTTTTTTAATATCATTCATTGATAACGTTTTAACCCCATTATATATACCAATACCATGAGTATCATGAACAACAAAGTCACCAATTTCTAGTTTATTTAAATCTTTTATTTTTGATGAATATTTAAATTTGGTTTTATATTTCTTTTTAGTAACACTAATATTAAATAATTCTTTATCTGTAATAATAATCGTATCATTATAGATAAAACCACCATTCATATCAAAGTCAACAATATTTATTTTACCTTCAATGATATTATCAAAACTTGTTAAAATATACGGAATATCAATATTTCTTAAAAAACTTTTTATTTGAATCTTCTTTAAACACAAGATAATTGTTTTATTACTATTATCTCTTAAATAGCCTTCTATCGCTTCAATGTTTTCACGAAAATATGGAACTTCTTTAATCTTATAATTAACATAATCAAGATCAAAACCTGATAACAAACTATCTTTAGTTAGATAATGAATCATCGGATAATCAAACATATCAAGATTATGCATATAATTACCTTTATAATCAGTATCTTTATTCTCTTTATATTCTTTTATTTGATCTTTAGTCTCTTTATATAAACTTCTTATTGTGGAATAATCTTTAACAAAGATGGTGAAATCATCTAAATAATCATTAATATTCACAACTTTTGTGGATAAAGTTGGTAAATACTTTTGATTGTCATAATTATTTTCATTATCTTTATCATAAATAAATTCCGTTATTGGATATATTCTTACTTCATTTACTTTCTTAATTGATGTTTGACTATCAACATCAAAGTATCTAATAGAATCGATTTCATCGCCAAAAAACTCAAATCTAATTGGATTATCTTCTCCAACAGGGAAAATATCAAGAATATAACCACGTAATGCAAAATCACCAGTTTTAGATACAAGAGTTTCTCTAGCATAACCAATATCAACGAGTTTACTAGCTAAATCTTTTATTTCATAACTATCACCAATTTTAATATCTAAAATATTTTTCTTAAATAGTTCTTTGGTAGGTAGATAGCGCAAATATCCCATTAAATGAGTTACAATAATTTTTTTATCATCATTAATTAAACTTATTAATGTTTCTATTCTTGTTACTTTAAGATCTGGTGACATTGCAATAGCCATACTTGTTAAAAAATCATCCATCGGAAAGAAAAGAACATCTTTTGTATATGTTTCTAAACTATTTAAAAGTTTATTAGCTTCAAATAAAGTTGGCGTAACAACAATGATACTTTTATTATTTTTACAAAAATAATCATAAACATAAACGCAAAAAGACTCATCGGTTAATCCCTTTAAGCCTATATTTTTTTTATTATCAATTTTAAATAGATTAGTTAGATAATCCATCATATACCCCATTATATCTACTCATTAAATCATTAAAATCATATTTAAAATAATCTTTTAAAATATCATTAGTATGATAGATAGCAAACATAATTTCTTTTAAATCATTATCTTTAAATTTACCTAAGACATAATCTTTGGTATCAATATTTTTATTATTCGCAATACCTATTTTTAAATGTTTATAGTTTTCATTACCAAGTTTGTTAGTAATGTCTTTAATTCCATTATGACCACCACTAGATCCACCAAGTTTTAACTTAATCTTACCAACAGGCATATCTAAGTCATCATGGATAACAATGATATCACTAACATCAATTTTATAATAATCAACTACTTTACGAACAACATCACCAGATAAATTCATATATGATAATGGTTTAACAATGATTAATTGTTCATTATTAAATGTTGTCTTCAATAATAAAGCGTTAAACTTTTCCGTAAACGTACCTAAAGCATTAGCTTTAACAAAATTATCAACAACCATATAACCAACGTTATGTCTAGTATCTTCATATTCACGTCCTGGATTACCTAAGCCCACGATTAATTTCATAATCATCACTCCATTTTAAATATTCTTTTTATTTCGTCTTTATATGATCCATCACTATTATGAACGTATAAAGGACTTTCAAACTTTAATCCATAAGATCCATTCTTTGTTGCTTCAATCATAAATAGATTTGATTCTTCCCCTTCTTTTGGATAAATAAGTCTTATTCTTTTAGGCATAAGATTATTTTCCATTAAAAGATTAGTTATTTCAAAGAAACGCTCTGTTCTATGAACTAAATATAGTTTTCCACCATTCTTCAACAGTTTTTTTGATAATTTAATTATTTGTTCAATATTAGTTTTAACTTCATGTCTTGCAATTATTTTATGAATATCTTCATTTTTCTTAGAATCATCAATATTCTTAAAATATGGCGGATTACATGTAATTATATCAAAATAATCACTTTCGTAAAAATTAAATATATTATTTAAATCATCGTTAATAATCTCAATTTGCTTTTCTAAATGATTTGCTTTTATCGATTTATTAGCTAAATCACATAAATCTTTTTGAATTTCCACACCTATTATCTTTTTATTAGTTTTCGTAGATAAAAGAATTGGTATAGGGGCATTTCCTGAACACAAATCTAAAATTTTATCCACATTTTTGTTAATAACTACAAAAGACGGCAAAAGGACCGATTCAAGAGAAAACTTAAACCAGTCATCATTTTGGTAAATAACTAAATTATCATATCCAACAAGGGTATTAATACTTTCCATTAGATAAATCTACCTCTACTGTATTATTACCATCATCAACATATATTTTTTGTTTTAAAACATTCATATCTACGACTTTACCAGATACAGCTTTACTTTTATAGTAATCACCGATATCAGGCATCTTTTCACGCAATTTAGTATAGACAATATCTTCATAATTCAAACAACAAAGAAGTCTTCCGCAAACACCATTAATCTTTGTTGGATTAAGAGCTAATAATTGATTCTTAGCCATATTAATTGTTACACCAGATAAATCAGTTAAAAAACTATTACAGCAAAGAACTCTCCCACATGGCCCGATACCGCCTACTTCTTTAGCTTTATCACGAATACCAATTTGTCTTAATTCAATTCTTGTTTTATATATTTGAGCAAGTCTTTTAGCAAGTTCACGGAAATCAACTCGTTCATCAGCTAAAAAATTAAATAATAATTGTTTACGATCAAAGGTATAACTTGCATCAAGTAAATGCATATCAAGACCAAGTTCTTCAACTATTTCTCTACTTTTTTCAAGAGCTTTCTTAGCATCTTCAACATTAGATTTATATATTTTCTTATCTTTTTGAGTAGATATTCTTATAACATCTTTCAAAGGAAGACTAAATTCATTATTATCAATTTCTTTTACTTCTGATGAAACAAATCCATATTGCATACCTTTTTCGGTTTCAACAATAACTTCATCATCGATTTCTAATTTATAATCTAAGGCATTGAAATTATATACTCTACCTTTTTTATTAAATGTGATTCCTACTATTCTTGGCAAGTTAATCACCTCTTTCCATTTCAATTATATATCTATCTATAAGCAAATTCAAATTAATATTATTATTAACTAATCCCTTTAATTTGCTTGTAATATTTAGCATTTTAATTAATTTGTTTATATTTATTTCATCTAATGAAGAAACAAGAAATTCTTCATTAAAACCATTACCATAATGCTTATTAATTTGATTTGAAATGATTGTTTCAATTGCACTAAAACAATCAATATATTCTTTTCTATTTCCTTCATACTTTAAAAAGAAATCATTAGTATAAGCAATAGTATCAACTTTATTGTGGATAAAAAATTTCAAAAACTTCTTCATATCAGATATCTTATCTAAATCAATATTAACATCATATTTTAAGTTAATTGTCTGACAACGTGAAATAATGGTAGGAAGAACACCATCCATATTTTGTGTAAGAATAATACCAAATATATTATCTTGTGGCTCTTCAATAAATTTTAATAATTTATTAGCAAAAACAGGACGAAGTCTTTCTATTCCATAAATAACATAAACTCTATTTCCATTGTTTCTTAAGGACTTTGTTTCAAAATAATCTAATAATTCATTTAATTCATCTACTTTAATATTTAAATTATCAGGATTTAAAACAAAGAAGTCATCGAAGGAATTCTCATCAATTAAATTAGATATTTCTTCATTTTTATATAACAATTCATCATTGGTACTAATAATAATCTTTTTAGCTAGATCTTTGGCAAAAGAAAAACTAGCATCTAAATTATTTGAATTAATTAAATATGCATGAGAAAACTTATTAATTTTAGATAATAGTTCTTCATTATTAACCATAAAGCCTCCTAAGATATATTTTTACGATTATCAAAAGCTCTTTCCAAAGTAAGAGCATCAACATAATCCATATCAGCACCCATAGGAATTCCTGATGCTAACCTAGTTACTGAAACATTCATTCCAGATAAAATATTATTAATATATAATGCTGTCATTTCTCCCTCGATACAAGGTTTAACAGCAATAATAACTTCTTTAAACTTATTATTTTCAATTCTATCTATTAACTTATGAAGATTGAGTTTTTCAGGTGAAATACCATCAAAAGATGATATCAAGCCAGATAAAACATGATAATACCCATGATAAAGGCCTGTTTTTTCAATCAAAAAAATAGTTTTGGGATCTTCTACAACACATAAAGTATTAGCATCTCTTAATTTGTCATCACAAATTGAACATATATCTGTTTCTGATAAATTATTACAAATTGAACATCTTTTAAGATTCTTTTTAATTGATAATAAACTATCAGAAATCATCTTTATTTCATCATCTTCCATATTTAATACAGAAAAAGCCAACCTTTCAGCTGTCTTTTCTCCTATACCTGGGAAATATTTAAATGATTCAATTAAATTTTTAATACTCTTTGGATACATAATTAAAATAATCCAGGCATTCCTTTAGTATACTTACCCATCTTTTCTTCAGTAAGTTTGTCGACTTTGTTCATGGCATCATTCGTAGCAACAAGGAACATATCTTGTAACATTTCTAAATCATCAGCTTCAAAACCTTCTTTATCTATTTCTACACTAGTAATCTTCTTTGTACCATCCATTGTTACTTTAACTAAACCATTCTCACCAACAAAAGAAGTCTTATCAATTTCTTCTTTGGCTTTCATCATATCTCTTTGCATTGCTTGAGCTTGTTTTAACATTGCTTGCATATTCATAATTAATCACTCCTATTCTATATCTACTAAATCTTCACCAAATATATTAATTGCTTTGGTAACTAAATCACCTTGTGTTTTTTCAATAAGATCGCGATTTTCTTCAACAATCTCATATTTGATACCATTTTTAATATCATTAACATATTTAGTCTTAATATCATTAAAGTCATTATTTAAAACAACGACTATTCTTATATTATCATTTGTTAATTTATTAATCAACTCTTCACAAACACTAACACTTTTATAAATATTATCAATAATTGCACCTACATCAGTAGTAAGAATCATATAGCCTTCACCAACAACCATTGGGAAAGTATCAGATACAAGTTGAGCCATTTTACCATATTTACGAGAATTAAAATATTCAGGTAATGAATCCCAACATCTAACATATTTATCTTTAATTGTCTTATTAGCTGATGCTAAAGCATTATTGATCAAATTTGCTTTTACTTCTTCATTTATAACCAAATCATCAACTTCTTTTTTCTTATTTTCTACTACTTTTGGTTTTTCTGATTCTTTTTTTATTTCCCGGGAAATAATTTTATTCTCTTTTACTTCATTTTTATTTTCTTCTTCATCTAATTTTATTTCCTGGGAAATATTTTTATCCATCATTTCTAAAAAATAGACTTGGGAAATAATGTATGGGTTAAGACTATGCTTTAATTCTTCAGATAAAGAATTAAGTTTTTTAATCAAAATAACATCTTCTTGAAGATAATCATATCTTTTATTATTAATATATGAATCAACAATAGAATCTCTAATATAAATCATTAATTGTTCAATAAAGTTATTGAAATTATAACCATCTTGATTTATCTTAGCTAAAAGACTTAAGACGAATTGATAATCATTCTCATGAATCTTATTATATAAATTAACGATATCTTCATGAGAAACCAGATTGTTGATAGATTCAAAATCTTTTTTTGTAATTTTGCCATTAGTGAATGAATTTAATTTATCTAAGACGCCAATAGCATCTCTTAAACCACCATTTGAGAAATAAGCTATTTCTTTTATCGTTTCATCATCTATTTTAATTTTTTCTTCTTTCGATATAAAAGTTAATCTTTTAATTAAACTATCAATAGAAATTCTTGAGAAATTGAAACACTGACATCTTGATACAATAGTTTCAGGAACTTCATAGAACTCTGTTGTAGCTAAGATAAAGATTACGTATGAAGGAGGTTCTTCTAAAGTTTTTAATAATGCATTAAAAGCACTATTAGTTAGCATATGAACTTCGTCAATAATATAAACTTTATATTTCAAAACACTTGGAACAATACTAATTTTATTTTTCAATTCACGAATTTGATCAACACCATTGTTACTAGCGGCATCGATTTCAATTATATCTACAGTATTATTGTTACATTCAATACAATTCTCACATTCGTCACAAACATCATTATGTTCATCAAACTTTAAACAGTTAACTGCTTTAGCAAAAATTTTAGCCATTGATGTTTTACCAATTCCTCTTGGTCCAGCAAAAAGGTAAGCATGCGATAACTTATTATTTGAGATAGAATTAATTAAAATTTGCTTAATATTATCTTGATCAATAAAATCCTCAAAATTATGAGGTCTATATTTACGATACAAAGCTTGATACGCCATATAATTCCTCCTTGAAATATTATATCTTATTTATAAAAAAATATCGACTCTTAAACAAAAAATATACATTTATTTTATCTTTTTTGTTTAAAAAACTTCGATATTATTTCAGAACACTTTTCATCATTTAAATATTCAAAATCTACACTATGATAATAATCATTATTGTTAAAAATTGATTCAATTATTTTAGAGTTAGACTTAATATTTGATTTAGTACCTATATAAACTTTCTTAATTCTTGATTGAATAATTGCACCAGCACACATTGGGCACGGTTCTAAGGTAACATACAATTCACAATCATTTAATCGCCAATCATTCAATTCTTTAATAGCAAGATTAATAGCAAGTATTTCCGCGTGACTATTAATTCCATTCATATAAGATAAGTTATGTGCTTTAGCAATCACTTTGTTATTTTTAACAATAATAGCACCAACAGGAACCTCGTTAAGAGATAAAGATTTCTTAGCTTCCTCATATGCTTCTTTCATATATATATTCATATTATTACTCCAAAAAAAAGTGCACATAAGTGGATAATGTTAAGGCTGCTATCTCTCGATCCTGACCTGGTTCCACGTCACTTATTGCACGTAAATATAATACTACATTAAGAATTAAAGGTCAATATCATATTTTATTTATTTCACGTGAAATATTTTTTTTATTTCCCGGGAAATAAAAAAGAGGCATTAAGCCTCTTCTTCATTATTAACTATTTCTTCAGATTTTGATTCATTGGTTTCTTCAGAAACCTCTTCATCCATTTCTTCATTCTCTTCTTTAGAAACGATAGCCACAGAACCAACTGTTTGATCATCTTTTAATCTAATTAATCTAACACCTTGTGTAGCTCTCTTTAATGTTGAAATATTTTCAAGAGATAATCTAATTATTACACCTTTATCAGTAACAACCATTAAATCTTCGTCCCCTGTTACTGTTCTAATAGAAACTAATTGTCCATTCTTATCAGTAACATTTAATGCTTTAACACCTTTACTACCACGGTGTGTTAATCTAAATTCACCTACATTTGTTTTCTTACCATAACCAAGTTTAGTAATTATTAAGATTTGTTGATCAATAGAATCAGTTATTACTTCACAACCTACAACTTCAGCATCAGTAATATCTATTCCTTTAACACCAGATGTGTTACGACCCATAGATCTAATTTCATTTTCATTAAATCTAACAGCTCTACCAGCACTTGAACAAACGATAATTTCATTATCACCAGTAGTTTTATCTACTTTAACTAGTTCATCATCTTCTTTTAAGATAATAGCAATCTTTCCACTTGTACGAATATTATCAAACTCTTCAATTCTAGTACGTTTTACTAATCCTCTTCTTGTAGCAAATACTAAATAATTATAAGTATCATCATTAGGATCGACAACAACTACAGATCTAATCTTTTCTTCTTTTTCAAGAGGAAGTAAATTAATAATTGGTAATCCTTTAGATTGTCTTGAGAATTCAGGTATCTCGTATCCTTTAATACGATATACACGACCTCTATTACTAAAGAATAAGATATAATCATGAGTTTTGGCATTAATTAATTGTTCAGCGAAATCCTCTTCATTAGTTGTCATACCTTTAATACCAACACCTCCACGATGTTGCGTTTTATAAGTATCAGTTAATATTCTCTTAACATACCCTTTATTAGTTAAAGAGATAATAATGTTTTCAACTGGAATTAAAGATTCATCTTCTATGTAATCGATTGCAGTCATATCAATATCAGTACGACGTTCATCACCATATTTATCTCTAATTTCTATCATTTCTTGTTTAATAATACCTAATACTCTAGATTCATTAGCAAGAATATCATTATAATCTTCAATTTTCTTTCTTAATTCTTCTAATTCAGCTAAAACAGCTTCTCTTGATAATCCTGTTAATTTTCTTAAACGCATATCAAGAATGTGTTGAGCTTGGATTTCATCTAATCCAAATCTTTCCATCAATCTATTTTGAGCTTCTTCATCAGCTTTAGAACTTCTAATGATATTAACAACTTCATCTATATTATCAAGACATATCTTTTCGCCTTCTAAGATATGAACTCTTTCTTCTGCTTTCTTTAAATCATATCTAGTTCTTCTGATGATTACTTCTTTTTGATGATCAATATATTTTGCAATAATTTCTTTTAAAGATAATGTTTTTGGTGTTCCGTTATCAATAACTAGGAATATAATTCCATAGTTAACTTGGAAATTAGTATGTTTATATAAATTATTTAATACTACTTGGGCATTAACATCTTTCTTTAGTGTAATTGTTATCTTAACGCCATCTTTTAAATCGGTATGATAGTCGGAAATTCCTTCAATAATCTTATTGTGGACAAGCTCTGCAACTTTGTTCTTTAACTCCATGGTATTAACACCATATGGAACTTCAGTAATCACAATTTGATTATGATTTTGTTTTTCTTCAATATAAGCTTTACTACGAATAGTAATACTTCCCCTACCAGTTTCATAAGCTTTCTTGATACCTGAATTTCCTAAGATAATACCACCTGTAGGAAAATCTGGTCCTTTAATATATTTCATCAAGCCAGCAGTATCGATATTATTATCATCTATATAAGCAATACAACCATTAATAACTTCAGTTAAATTATGTGGTGGTATATTTGTTGCCATACCAACAGCAATACCCATAGATCCATTAACTAATACGTTAGGAAATCTAGATGGTAAAACTACTGGTTCTACTCGACTTTCATCATAGTTTGGCATCATATCTACTGTTTCTTTATTGATATCTCTTAACATTTCAAGAGATATTCTTGCTAGTCTTGCTTCTGTGTAACGATATGCCGCTGCTCCATCACCTTCGATGTTACCAAAGTTACCATGACCATCCACTAACATATATCTTTGATTAAAGTTTTGAGCAAGTCTTACCATTGCATCATAAATTGAACTATCACCATGTGGATGATATCTACCCATAACATTACCAACTGTTGTTGCTGATTTTTTATGAGGTTTATCTGGGGTGTTACCATCTTCTAACATACTCCATAAGATACGTCTATGAACAGGTTTTAAACCATCACGTAAATCAGGAATTGCACGAGATGTAATAACACTCATTGAATAGTCTATAAAGGAATCAGATATTTCTGTTACGATATCATTAACACGATGACTATCTTTTTCATGAAATTCTCCACCATAATCTACTTTGGGAGTTTCTTCTACTTTATTTTCATCATTTTCCATACCTTAACCTCCTAAATATCCAAATTCTTAACATAACGAGCATTTTCTTCAATAAATTCTCTTCTTGGTTCAACTTCTTCACCCATAAGGCGTTCAAACATAGCATCAGCTGCAACACAATCAGATACTGTTATTTTTCTTAATACACGTTTATTAATATCCATAGTTGTTTCATTTAATTCGTCATGGTCCATTTCACCAAGACCTTTCATACGAGCAACTTCATATTTAACTTTTTCATCAAGAGATGCAATATATGCATCTTTTTCAGCCTCATCAAGAACATATTTTCTTGTTTTACCATGCATTATTCTAAATAATGGTGGTTGAGCTGCATAAACATGACCAGCTTCAACAATAGGTCTAAAGAAACGATAAAATAACGTTAGTAATAATACACGAATATGAGAACCATCAACATCGGCATCGGTCATGATAATAATTTTGTCATAACGTAATTTAGATAAATCAAATTCTTCACCAATTCCTGTACCAAAAGCTGTAATAATAGTTCTTATTTCTTCATTTCCTAAAGCTTTATCTAATCTTGCTTTTTCAACGTTTAATATTTTTCCACGTAATGGAAGAATAGCTTGAGTCATTGAATCTCTTCCAAGTTTTGCTGATCCACCCGCAGAATCTCCCTCGACGATAAAAATCTCAGATACTTTTGGATCTTTACTCTTACAATCTGATAACTTTCCAAAAACATTAGAAAGTCCCATTTCACTTTTTCTTGTTATTTCACGAGCTTTACGGGCTGCATTTCTAGCACGGCAAGCTAACATTGATTTGTTGATAATAGCACGAGCTTCTTCAGGATTTTCCATTAAAAATCTTTCGAATCCATCAGCAAATACTTTATCAGCAAGCTTTCTAACTTCAGAGTTACCTAATCTTCCTTTAGTTTGACCTTCAAATTGAGGATTTGGATGTTTACAAGAAATAATCATTGTTAATCCTTCTTTAACATCATCTCCTGTTAAAGGTTCATCTTTTTCCTTCAACATTCCTGTTTTTCTAGCATAATTATTAATAACTCTTGTTAAAGCACGTCTTACTCCCTCTTCATGGGTTCCACCATCATGAGTATTAATGTTATTAACAAAGGAGTATATATTCTCATTATAAGCATCAGTATATTGCATTGCTACTTCAAAGAAAACCCCTTCATCCTCTCCTTCAAAATGAATTACATCTTCATGAATAGGATTCTTACCTTTATTAATGAACTTAACATATTCTTTAATACCACCTTCATAGCAGAAAGTATCACCTTGAGTATCTTCTTCATCACGATCATCACGTAGAGTAATCGTTAATCCTTTATTTAAGAAAGCTAACTCTCTTACTCTTGTCTTTAACGTTGAATAATCGTATATAATCGTATCGAATATATCTGGATCCGGTTTAAATGTTACCATTGTTCCTGTTCTATTCTTTTCACAAGAATCCACTACTTTTAGAGGTTCTACAGCATGTCCACCATTTTCAAAACGAATAAAATATACTTTTTCATCTTTAAAGACTTTTACTTCTACCCATTTTGATAAGGCATTAACAACTGATGCACCAACACCATGTAATCCACCTGATACTTTATATCCTCCACCACCAAATTTACCTCCAGCGTGAAGAACTGTATAAACGGTTTCTACTGTTGACTTACCTGTTTTTGGATGGATATCAACCGGAATACCACGACCATCATCACGAACGGTAACTGAATTATCTTTATTAACAATTACTTCAATATGTGTACAATAACCTGCTAATGCTTCATCAATACTATTATCAACAATTTCCCAAACTAGATGATGAAGACCTTTAACATCTGTTGTACCTATATACATACCTGGTCTTTTTCGTACTGCTTCTAACCCTTCTAGTACTTGTATTGCAGACGAATCATAATTTTCTGTTACTTTTTCATCTTCCATTATTGTTTCTTTCCTTTCTTTGTAATCTTATTATTACTTATTTTATATATAACAGCTTCTTTTATTAAATCTTCTGATATATCATTAATATCCGTTGTTGTTATAATCGTTTGAATATCTTTTTTTAAGAATTTAACTATTTTATTTCTTTTAGATGAATCAATTTCACTAAAGATATCATCAAGTAGTAATACGGGATAACTACCTAATACCTTCTTATAATAGTTTAATTCACTTATCTTAAACGCAATTATAGCCATCCTTTGTTGTCCTTGAGATGCAAACACTTTCATATCAACATCATTTAAATAAAAGCTAAAATCATCTCGATGGGGACCAACTAACGTTTGTCCCTGCATCATTTCCTGATTAAGATTCTTTTTAAACTTTTTTAAGAAAGCATTTCTAATATTTTCTTTATCATATTCAAGAATACCTAAAGTGTTATCATACTTTATCGTAAGTCCACTTAATCCAGTTATCTTTTTAAATATACTAGGAATTAAACTATTTATCTCTTTCAAATAATTAAATCGATATTCATAAATCTTATCAGCGGCTTCAATCAATTTATCATTAATAATATCTAAATATCTAAAATCACTATTATTGTTGATATATAGTTTTTTCAAATATTCATTTCTTATTTTAACGATTTTATTATATTCATTAAGAACAGTAATATAATTATTAAACAATTGACTAATATCAACATTTAATAAATTTCTTCTAATTGATGGAGATCCTTTTATAATATCTAAATCTGTTGGAATAAAAGATATAACACAAAAATTAGAAATATAATCTTTAATACGATGAATTTCTTTACCATTAATTGATACTTTTTTTCGATAATTATCAATATATACTTCTAAATTCTTTTTTAAATCATCCTTTTCTATTTTTCCAGATACTGTTAAGAAATCTTTATTAAACTCAATTAAGTCAGCGTCTTGCCCACTCCTATTGGATTTAGATAAAGATAAAACATATATACTCTCTAAAATGTTTGTTTTACCTTGACCATTATTACCAATAAAAATATTGATATTGGGATTGAAGTCAAGTTCCAAGTAATCGTAATTTCTAAAATTTAAGAGCTTAATATGTTCGATTTTCAAAAAATCACCTCAAAAAACCACCAAATTTTGATTTTTACTATTAGACGTATACCTACGCCTACTCATAAAGTATAACATAAATTTAGAGTTTTTTAAAGCAAATTAACATAAAAAGACTAAAAAAGGAAGAGATTAATTATTAACTCTCTTCCTAATCATGCTACCTAATCTATTTGCCCGTAATATTTGATTTTCAAAAGAAGATAAAGACATCTTAACAATTAGTTCTCTACCTGATGAAAAAGTTACTTTAGTAAAACCTTCACTTCTTTCATATTTCTCAACATTATTTAAAGAAAACCATGCACAATTTGGTGAATTGGGTGATTCTGTAGGAAAGAAAATTATCTCATTACTTTCAGATACAACAATAGGAACTTTATAGTTACTTCCCATAATCATTCTTGACCCTTTCATTCTTCCATCACAACTACTTCCATAGTATTGGCAACTATCTTCCATTACTTCATAACATCCTTTATTAATAAAATATTCATCTTTTCCTTCGATTACTTTAGTTATACTATCGTTTACCCCAATAACAGCACAAGTATCTTTATTAATCTCATAAGAATCCATAAAAACCTCCCTTCTATCCACTAATCCGTGAACAAGAGATAGAATAATGGATAGAAATGTCGATTTTTGTCGATTTATATTTTTTAATAAAAAAATGCTAATAAATAATTATTAACATTTTTGTGGATAAATTAATAAGTTCTTATAGGTAAAACTAATTGAATTACTCTTTCATCATCTTTATCTTGAACAATAATTGGACTTATTTCACCAACAAAACTAATTGTCGCTTCAAGTCCTGTTAAAACTCTTAAAGCTTCCATCATATATTTTGCGCTGAAAGAAATTTTAATATTTTCATCATTATCTTTCTTGATATCCATTGATTCTTCAATTCTACCAACTTCAACATTACTTGATCTCATGATTAATTTATTATCTTCTGTTTCAAGAGTAACTACATTTTTCTCTTTATCACTTGTTAAAGTACTAACACGATCTATAACATTATATAAATCATTTATATTAACAGTAATTTTTAACATACTTTCTGAAGGTAATAAGTTAGCTGTATTTGGATAACTTCCATTTATTAATCTACTTTGGAATAATAAATTCTTAGATTTAAATAAAATCTTATTATTAAAAATATGTAATTCCAACTTATCATCATCTATAATCTTTGCGAGCTCACTTATGTTCTTACCTGGAATAATAATATTATAGTTATCAGTAGCAGCGTCACTTAATTTTATAGTTTTTCTTGCTAATCTATAAGAATCTGTTGCATTACATTCTAGTTCATCAACATTTATCTTAAAATTAATACCAGTTAATTGAGGACGAGATTCATCGTTGGATACTGCAAAAGAAGTTTGATTAATCATATTCTTAAACTCTTTAGCATCTAAAACAATAGGATTTTTACTTTCTTCTAGAGATATATTAGGATACTCCTTCTTATTAATACCATTTAGATTATATTCACTGTTTTCTGTGGAAATAGTTAATTTAGCTTCATCAAATACTTCTAAGTTAATCTTTTCTGTTTGAATCTTTCTTATTATATCTAATATATATTTACCTTGGATAATAATGCTTCCTTCTTCTTCAATTGTCATATTGTCTTCTTCTTGTGGGATAAATGTTTGAATTGTTATATCATTATCTGATGCTGTAAGAGTTAATCCTTTATCATTAAGATCAAATTTTATTCCTGCTAATGCTGGTACTAGGTTTTTTGTAGATAAAGCTTTACTTACTTTATTCAATCCTTCTAATAAAATATCTTTGTTAATTATTATTTTCATTTTTTTACCTTCTTTCTTATTAATTATATTTTTATTATTATCATTATTATAGTGTGGATAAATGTTGATAAAATTAAATTTCTTAACTATATCAACAAATATTGTTATTTTATTAAGTGGATAAGTTGTTGATTAATTAATTATTTATCAACAATTGTTCACTATATTAAATTTTCTTTTATTTTTTCAATCGTATTTCTTGTTTCTTCTTTAGTATTACATTCATCCTCTATTTTATCGCAAGAGTGCATTACGGTTGAATGATCTTTTCCACCAAATTCTAGCCCTATTCTTTCAAAAGACTCATTTAATAAAGTTCTTGATAGATACATTGCAATTTGTCGTGGAAAAGCTACATTTGAACTTCTTTTTCTTCCCTTTAAGTCTTCAACTGATATTTGGAAGAAATCTGCTACAACTTTTTGAATTCTTGAGATATCTGCTTGTTCACTAGTTCCTTTATTTATTAAATCTTTAAGAGCGTCTACGGCATCTTTTAATGTGATTTTTTGTAATCCCCATACTGCTGAATAAGCCATTAATCTATTTAAGGAATTTTCAAGAATTCTTACATCCCCTTCAGCAATATTAGAAGCTATATAATCAATTACTTCATCTGATGTGTCTTGTAATGAAGCATATTTATCTTTATAGTTTTTTATTTTATTTTTTAAAATGTTTTTTCTAAGTTCTAATTCTGGAGGATATATTTCAGCAGTTAATCCCCAATTAAATCTTGTACGAAGACGATCTTCCATTTGTTTTAAATCGTTTGGTGATCTATCACTTGATAAAATAACTTGTTTATTATTAGAGTGCAAATCATTAAAGGTATGGAAAAATTCCATTTGCGTTTTAGCTCCCGTTGCAATACATTGAATATCGTCAATTATTAATACATCAATATTATGATATTTATCTTTAAAGTAATCTTTATATTCATCATCTTTTCGACTATATTTAGAATAATCATCCATAAATTGCTGACTTGTAACATATAATACTTTTTTCGATTCATCATTTTGTTCAATATAATTTCCAATTGCATGCATTAAATGAGTTTTTCCAAGACCACTATTTCCAAATAAAAATAAAGGATTATAGATTTTACCAGGATCTTGGGCAACTTGTAAGGCTGCAGCTTGAGCTAATCTATTACTGTTTCCCACAACAAATGTGGAAAAAGTTAAATTCTTGTTCAAATTTGATTTATGAATAACTTCAACTTTATCTTCTTTTTCAGTAGAAGTGTTAGTTTTTTCTTCTTTATCTACTTGAACTTCATTTTTTATTTCATCTTCTAATTTAAATATTAACTCATAATTAGTATTACTTATTTCCAATAGATTAGATTGAATAAAATCATAATATCTATTTTGTAACCATTTCTTTTGAAGATCTAATTTAGTTACAATCGTAATCTTATTGTTATCTATACTATTAATATAAGTGTTTTGAAACCAAGTAGCATATATCTCTGAATTAACGGTAGGTCTTATTTTTTCTAAGAACTTCTGCCATAATTGATCTTTATTCACCATAACACCTCCCTACAATACCTTTGTTAGTTATTATTTTAACTTTTTTCATAAAAAAAATAAATATCTTTTTGTAAAGTTTTCTTATATATATCAACAAATTTATCAACATTTAATTGTGGAAAAGTATGAGGATAAATCGTTATAAAATTAGAAGAAATTAAGTTATCAACATATTATCCACCTAGTTATCCACTGTTAATTTGTTATTATATAAGTAAATTAGTAAGTTTTCCACAATATGTGGATAACTAATTCACTATTCACAATTTAAGTTATTAACAGTATTGTGAATAAGTGGAAAACCATAATTATATTATTTAAAAAAAATAAAAAAATAAATAAAGATTGACAAAATGAAAATAACTCTATTATAATAATGTAGATTTCAATTTTTGGAGGTGAAAAAGATGAAAAGAACATATCAACCAAATAACAGAAATAGAGCTAAAAAACATGGTTTCTTTGCTCGTATGAAAAGTTCAGTTATTAACAAGAGAAGAAAGAAAGGACGTAAGGAATTAATTAGAAAATAAACACTTTTTTGTAGTGTTTTTTTTATTTAATTATTATATTATAATTTAATTAGATAGAAAGGAGTTCATATGAAGAAGATAAATATTATTCAGAAGAATAAAGACTTTAAAAACATTATAGATAAACAAAAATGTTTTAAAAATAGTTGTCTATTAATTCATTATGGATCTAATAATCTTGATCATTATCGTTTTGGAATTTCTATTAGTAAGAAACTAGGGAACGCTGTAACTCGCAATTATTATAAAAGAATATTAAGAAATATTGTCGATAATCATAAAAAACTCTATTCAAATAATATTGATTATATTATAATAGTTAGGAAAGCGTGCATAGGAGAATCTTTTAGTAATATAGAGGCCTCTTTTGTGCAGCTAATAAATAAAATAGAAAAGGAATGTGAAAATGAAGAAGAGCGTTAAACAATTAGTTATTGCAATTATTCTTGTTTTGACACTAACCGGTTGTACTAAATATTTAAAAGGAAAAGATAATAAAAGTGTTATTAATCCTAAAACAGGTCAAAGCTTAACCGAGAATATATTATGTAGACCAACCGATGAAGAAACGATTAAATTATATTTAGAAAATGGTATTGATTTATCAAAACTTCCTTATTGTTCTTGTGAAGAAGAATATGTTGATGAAAGCAAATATAAATTAGTTGAAGAAGAAAAAGAACAAGAAGTTGTAGAAGAAGAATCAAAAGAAGATAAAAAAGATTCTAAAAAAGAAACAAAGAAAGAAGAAACTAAAGAAGAAAGTGACAAAGAAACTGAAGAAGAGACAAAAGAAGTAGAAAAAACAAAATGTAAAGAGTTTAAAGTTACATCTGGTGGATATGATGGAATTTGGAGTTCCATATTTGTTAAACCTTTAGCTTGGTTAATCTTATTTTTAGGAAAATATTGTTCTAGTTTTGGATTAGGTTTAATTGTTATTACTATAATTATTAGATTAGCAATGTATCCATTAACAAAGAAAACAGCAATGCAATCTGAATTAATGAAGAAGATTCAACCTGAATTAGATCGATTAGAAAAGAAATATGAAAAGAAAGATCAAAACGATCGTGAAGTTATGATGGCAAAGAGCCAAGAAATGATGGCAATTTATAAAAAACATAACTTTAATCCAATGAGTGGATGTCTTACATCATTTATTCAATTACCTATCTTTATTGCTTTCTTAGAAGCAATTAATAGAGTTCCTGCGATTTTTGAAGAAAAATTCTTAGGATTACATTTAGGAACAAGCCCTAGTGTAGGTATTGGGAATGGAAACTGGTTATATCTTATAATTATTGTTTTAGTTGGAGCTACTACTTGGTATTCTTTTGCTAAAGCAGGAAATTCAGGTGGTAATGAACAACAACAAAAACAAACAAAGATGATGATGAATGGTTTCTCAATAATGATTACAGTAATGTCTTTCTTTATGACATCTGCTTTAGGTATTTATTGGACTGTATCTAATATCTTCACTTTAGTTCAAAATTATTTAGTAAAAAGGAGAATGCAAAATGATTAAGAAGAATACATATCAAGCAAAAACATATGATGAAGCAGTAAATCAAGCTTTAGCTGATTTAATGGATGTACAAGATAATTTATTTATCAAAGAAATTGAAAGTTCTAAAGGATTGTTCAGTAAAAAAAGTGTTATTGAAGTAATTAGAAAAGATGATGTACTTGAATATATCAAAGAAATGATTAAAGATATATGTAATTACATGGGATTAACTGTTCAAATGGAAATTAAGAAACGTGAAGAAAGTGTTAATATTTCTATTTATTCAGAAAACAATTCAATTTTGATTGGTAAGAATGCAAGAACTTTGAATGCTTTAACAACAATTGTTAAACAAGCGGTTCATAATGCTGTTGGTGAGAATTATAAGTTTGTAATCGATGTATCTGATTATAAAGAAAAACAACATTATTTCTTAGAAAAAGCTGCTAAGAAAGCTGCCAAAGAAGTTCAAAGATCACATATTCCAGTAAAACTTGATCCAATGAATTCATATGAAAGAAGATTAATTCATAATGCTTTATCAGGATTTAGAGGTATCTATACAGAATCTGAAGGTGAAGAACCTCATAGATGTGTAGTAATTAAATATCAAGAGCCTGAAAAGAAAGAAGAAGTACAAGAAGAAGTTAGTGAAACTACAGAAGAATAATCTGTAGTTTTTCTTTATTTTATGAGATAATTATGTTATAATACGTGAGAAGCGAAAGAGGGATTATTATGAGTGATACGATTTGTGCGATTAGTACGGCTTTAGGTGTTGGTGCAGTATCAATGATAAGGGTAAGTGGTAAAGAAGCTATACCTATTGTAAGTAAATTATTTAATGGTGATAATTTAAATATTGTTGATACGCACACTATTCATTATGGTTTTATTGTTGATAATGAAGAAAAAATAGATGAAGTATTAGTAACAGTTATGAAAGCACCTAAGACTTTTACTCGTGAAGATGTTGTTGAAATTAATTGTCACGGTGGTATTGCAACAACTAATAAAGTACTTGAATTATTACTCTTAAATGGGTGTCGATTAGCTGAACCCGGTGAATTTACAAAACGCGCCTTCCTTAACGGAAGAATAAATTTAATGGAAGCAGAGGCCGTTGCTGATTTGATTAATGGAAAAACAGAAGAGGCCCGTCGAGTTGCCATATCGCAAATGCAAGGATCAGGATCTAAATTAATCTCTAAATTAAGAGAAGATTTAGTGAGTTTAATAAGTAATATTGAAGTAAATATAGATTATCCAGAATATCAAGATATATATGAAGTAACAGTTAGGGATATTAAAGAAAAAATCAATTATTTTCATGACAGTTTAACTAATATAATTAATAATTATGAAAATGGAAGAATATTAACGGATGGAATTAAGACTGTTATTGTAGGACGCCCAAATGTTGGAAAAAGTAGTATTCTAAATAAACTTCTTGATTATAATAAAGCAATTGTAACTGATATACCAGGAACAACGAGAGATATTGTAGAAGGAAATATATCATTTAATGGGATATTATTAAATATAATTGATACAGCAGGTATTCGTGATACTGATGATGTTGTTGAAAAAATAGGTGTTGAAATAAGTTTATCTAAAATTGAAGAAGCAGATTTAGTACTTGTAATTTTAAATAATAATGAAGAACTTAGTGATGTTGATTTAGATATTCTTAATAAAACGAGAGATAAAACAAGTATCATAGTTATCAATAAAAATGATTTAGATAGTAAGATTGATTTGTCTCGTCTTGAAGGAAGAGAAATTGTTTATACAAATACGGTAACTTTAGAAGGAATAGATACTTTAAAAGATAAAATTACTGAATTATTTAAATTAGAAGAAATAAAGAAAAATGACTATAACTATATTACAAATGTTCGTCAAATATCTAAAATAAAAGAATGTTTAAAAAGAATTGATGATATAAAAGAATCCCTTGATAATGAAGTGCCTTTAGATATGATAGAAATTGATTTACGTGATATATGGGATATTCTAGGTGAAATTATTGGTGAAAGTTACACAGAAGAACTATTAGACGAATTATTTAGTAAATTTTGTGTTGGAAAATAAAAGAGGTTTATATGAAAGATATACATTTAAAAGAATTAAATAAAATGAGTAAAGATTTGGGAATAAATCCCATTTTGTATAGAAATATATGGGCCTATGCCCTAGCTTATACATATGGTTATTCAAATCAAGAATTAATTGATGAATATTCGTATCAAATAGTAAAAAAAGCCTTACCAAAAGTAAATATAGAACTTTCAAATCGTACGGGAATATATGAAAATGTACGTGATTTTTATCTTCGAAGATATGGAAAAGAATTAGTTGAAGAAGCTGCAAATGAACTAGATATTGCATCACCAAAAAAAGAAATATAAAAGAATAATTAATGAAGTAAATAATTTGTTAGTAAATAAAAAGTAATGTATAATAAAAAAGGTGATAGTAATATGTTTAACGAAGATTTATTGAAAGAATTAAATGAAGAAAGAAAAGAACTAGGGATTGATACGAAAGTATTTACAAGATTTGTGGCTTTAGCAAAGTATTATCAAGAAACCCATGAAGGAATAAGTGAAGAAAATATGGCTGAAGTTATTAGAGAATCTTTTGCTGGATATGATTATCCAGGACCAGTAAAAAGTGATGATTCAATAGCAAAAGCTGCCTTTAAAAATAGAAAAAGAATTAACGATTGTTTTAATGAAGCCTTAAGAAAGGTCGGATATGAACCAATTGAAGGAAGACAAATGTAATCTTCCTTTTTTATTTACAATAAAAACCATTTATTGTATAATCTCTAGTGATTAACGGAAGTGATGTATATGAATTACGATATCATAGTTGTTGGTGGTGGTCATGCTGGATGTGAAGCAGCGCTTGCTTCAGCAAGACTTAATCACTCTACCCTAATGGTAACAAGTAATATTAAAAATATAGCGGATATGCCTTGTAATCCAAGTATTGGAGGACCTGCTAAAGGAATATTAGTAAGGGAAATTGACGCTTTAGGTGGTGAAATGGGTCGTAATGCTGATAAAGGTCTTATTCAACTTAAGATGTTAAACACTAAAAAAGGGCCTGCAGTACAAGCCTTACGAGCACAAGCAGATAAAATAACTTATCCACAAGAAATGTTAAAAACTTTAAAAGAACAAGAAAATTTAGAAATAAAAGAAGCTTTTGTTGAAGATTTAATTGTAGAAGATAATATAGTTAAGGGAGTTATTCTTGATAATGGTGAAAGAATTAATAGCAAGGCTGTTATTTTAACGACAGGTACTTATTTGAAAGCTGATATTTTAGTAGGTTCAGAAAGAACACCAGGTGGACCTCATGGCGAAAAAGAAAGTAAACATTTATCTGATAAATTAAAATCTTATGGTTTAACCATTCAAAGATTAAAGACAGGAACTCCTCAAAGAATAGCGAAAGATTCTATTGATTATTCAAAGTTAGAAATTGAAAAAGGTGATAATGAAGTTAGAACCTTCTCATTTGATAATCATCCATTCTATAATGTTGAAGATCAAGAATTATGTTATTTAACATATACTAATGATAAAACACATCAAATTATTAAAGATAATTTAACAAAATCAAGTATGTATGGTGGATATGTTCATGCGGTAGGACCTAGATATTGTCCATCAATTGAAGATAAGGTTGTTCGTTTTGCAGATAAAGAAAGACATCAATTATTTTTAGAACCAGAAAGTAGATATTATGAAGATATATATATTCAAGGATTTTCAACAAGTATGCCTCATGATATTCAAGATATGATGGTTCATAGTTTAGTTGGCCTTGAGAATGCTAAAATTCTTAAATATGCTTATGCTATTGAATATGATGCCATTGATCCATTAGAGATGAAAGCATCTCTTGAAAACAAGATATTAGAAAATTTATTTACCGCAGGTCAAATAAATGGAACTAGTGGGTATGAAGAAGCCGCTGCTCAAGGTTTGATTGCGGGTATTAATGCCGTTTTAAAGATTGAAAATAAAGAACCATTGATACTTGGTCGAGATGAAGCTTATACAGGTGTTTTAATCGATGATCTAGTAACTAAAGGAACAAAAGAACCTTATCGTATGTTAACAAGTCGTGCTGAATATAGATTATTATTACGTCATGATAATGCTGATATCCGTTTAAGAAAATATGGATATGATATAGGTCTTGTAGATCAAGATAGATATAATAAATTTCTTGATAAACTTGAAAAAATTGATGAATTAACAAATTATTTAAAAACACATAAAATTAATACTAATGAAAATGATTTAATTGATGAACTTAATACTTCCCCTATTCTAGATGGAATTACTTTATATCAATTATTAAAAAGACCTGAAGTTTTAATAAAAGATTTAGTAAGAATTGGCAAAATTGAAGAAAATAAATATAGTGATGAAGTGTTAGAACAAGTTGAAATAAGTATTAAATATGAAGGATATATTAATAAAGCTAAAAAAGAAGTAAATCGTATGCATGAACTTGAAGATGTTAAATTACCAGAAGATATTGATTACAAAAAAGTTCCTAATTTAGCTTCAGAAGCTCGTCAAAAACTAGAACAAGTAAGACCAATCTCTGTTGGTCAAGCAAGTCGTATTAGTGGTGTTAATCCAGCAGATATCTCAATATTATTAATATATTTAAAAAAAGGAAATAAAAATGGATAAAGAAAGATTTATTGAAGAATTAAGAAAAATAGGTATTAACATTACGGATGATCAACTTAATAAGTTAGAAACATATTATGATGAATTAATTGCATATAACAAAAACGTTAATTTAACAAGAATTGTTGATAAAGAAGATGTATATTTAAAACATTTTTATGATTCACTAACGCTTATTAAAGCCATTGATTTAAATCAAGAATTAACATTATGTGATGTTGGAACAGGAGCAGGTTTTCCAGGACTAGTTCTTGCGATAATCTTCCCTACTCTAACAATTACTCTTGTTGATGCTCTTCAAAAAAGAATTAATTTTCTTGATTTAGTTATAAATGAGCTAGAATTGAAAAATGTTAAAACTGTTCATGCAAGAATTGAGGATTTTGCAAAAGAAAATCGTGAAAAATACGACGTAGTTACTTGTCGTGCTGTATCTAATCTTCGAGTTTTACTTGAGATATCTATTCCTCTTGTTAAAGTTAATGGATATTTTATTCCAATGAAGGGAATTATTAATACGGAATTAGAAGAATCTCTTGATATGTTAAAGAAGTTAGATTGTACGATTATGACAACTATTGATTTTAAATTACCAATTGAAGATAGTGATAGAACTCTTATTAAAATTAAAAAAAATAAAGAAACAAATAAAAAATATCCACGAAGATATGATGTTATTAAGAATGATAAATAAAAGAAATTATTGAAAAATAGTTTTTTTTATTATATTATTATGATAGGAAAGAGTAGAAAGAGGGATAATATGGTAAATGAAAATGAAGTAATTACTATTAAATTAGACGATATAATTCCTAATCGTTTTCAGCCACGTGAAGTTTTCGATGAACAAGCTTTAAATGAGTTAGCAGAATCAATAAAACTTCATGGTGTTATACAACCTATAATAGTTAGACCAGTTGATAATAAATATGAAATTATTGCTGGAGAAAGAAGATATAAAGCATCTGTTCTAGCTGGTAAAACAGATATTCCAGCTATAGTAAAAGTAAAAGATGATAAAGAGAGTTCGATAATTGCATTTATTGAAAATTCTCAAAGAAAAAATGTTTCTCCAATAGAAGAAGCAAAAACTTGTGAAAGATTGTTGTCAAATAATGATATGACCCAAGAGCAACTTGCTAAACAATTAGGTATGAGTCAATCAACGTTAGCTAATAAATTACGTTTATTAACTTTACCTGTTGAAGTTCAAGATGCCCTACTAAATGGTGAAATATCAGAAAGACACGCAAGAAGTTTGTTAAGTGTTAAAGATATCAAAGAACAATTGTCCTTATTAGGTAGAATAAAAGAAGAAAAATTAACAGTAAGAGAATTAGAAGGAGAAATAAAGAATATGTTTGGAAATGAAGGAATGAATAGTCAAGGATTATATGATTTACCAGGTGCTGAAGATGTAACTGCAAAATCAGAAGATTTTGATTTATCAAAATATGAAATTAATCCAGTAAGTGAAATAAGAAAAGAAGATATTAGTATACCTACATTGGAAGATAAAAAAGAAGAACCAGCTGCTCCTGAAGTAAAAGCAGAAGCACCAAAACAAAATAGTGAATTTTTATCATTCTTAAATGATTTTGATGATTCAAAGGTAGCTGCTCCTTTAACAACTCCAGAAGAAGAAAAGAAAGAAGAAGCGCCAGAAACACCAACATTACAAGATAATAGTTTCGATAGTTTCTTAAGTAGCTTTAATTCTAATTCACTTGCTGAATCAATTAAAAAAGAAGAAGAAAAGAAAGAAGAAGAAGTTCCAGAAACACCATCAGATACTAGTGCTTTTGATGATTTCTTAAAGAAATATGAAAATACACCAGTTGCTGTTCCAACACCAGCTCCTGAAGCACCAGTAGCTCCAGAAACACCAAAAGTTGAACCAATAAGTACACGTGGTGACTTTGATGACTTCTTAAAAAAATATGAAGAACCAGTAACTCCTTCTGAAGAAGCATCAATTGGTCTTCCACAAGACGATCAATTTGCTAATTTCTTAAATACAGCGGATACTGATGATATTGCTAGTAAATATTTAAATCCAGTTACAGAGGTTGTTGAAAAACCTCAATATGTTGAAAATAGTCCAACATATGTCGATTTATCAAAACCAAAGAGTTATGATACTGTTGATGAAATTATTAGTAAATTAAAAGAAGTAACTGATGAAATTAAGAAAAGCAAATATAAAGTGACAACAGATGAAGTAAACTTCGATGATATATATCAAATTAAGATAACGATTGATAAAAGAAACTTTTTATAAAAGTTTCTTTTTTGTGTTAATGAGATTGATTAATGACTTATTAATTGATATAATTACTTATGTATAAGATATGATAAAAATGAATAATTATGTGAATGTATTTGAACAATAGTTCAATTTTTATTTCGGTAATACATAAAAGGAGAAACAATGGGAAAGATAATATCATTAGTTAATCAAAAAGGTGGCGTTGGTAAAACGACAACAAGTATCAATCTTTCAGCTTCCCTTGCGGAATGTGGAAAGAAAGTTTTATTAGTGGATTTAGATCCTCAAGGAAACGCTACTACTGGTGTAGGTTTTAATAAGGGAGATATTGAAGCTAGTATTTATGATGTCTTTAATGATACTAAAGAAGCTAAAGACGTTATATTAAAGACAGATTATCGTAATTTACATTTATTACCTTCTACCCTACAACTTGCTGGTATTGATATCGAATTAATGGAAAAAGGAAGAGATGATCCATCTTTCCAAAGATCTTATCAATTAAAAGATAAATTATTACCAATAAAAGAATATTATGATTATATAATTGTTGATTGTCCTCCATCATTAGGATTAATAACAACTAATGCTTTAGCAGCTAGTGATTCGGTTATTATTCCCGTACAATGTGAGTTTTTTGCTTTGGAAGGAATTACCCAATTATTAAATGCAATTATGCTAACGCAAAAGAAGTTAAATCCTAATTTAAGACTTGAAGGGGTTTTATTAACAATGTTTGATTCTAAAACTAATTTAGGAATTGAAGTTATTGAAGAAATTAGAAGTTACTTTAAAGAAAAAGTATATTCTACAATTGTTCCGAGATTAATTAAACTTGCTGAAGCTCCAAGTCATGGAAAACCAATAATTGTTTATGATCCTAAAAGTAAAGGTTCACAAGCATATCTTAATTTAGCAAAGGAAGTGATTGAGAGAAATGGAAACAACGCCTAGAAGAAGAGCCCTTGGTAAAGGACTTAATGAATTATTTAGTACAGAAGTATTAGATTTTGATTCTTTAGAAGAAAAAATATTAACCGAAACTCCTAAAGAAGAAATAGTTGAATTAAACTTAGATGAGTTAAGAAGCAATCCTTATCAACCACGTGTTGTCTTTGATGAAAAATCATTGGAAGAATTATGCCAATCAATTAAAGAACATGGTGTATTTCAACCAATTATCGTAAAGAAAAGTATTCATGGATATGAAATAATAGCTGGTGAAAGACGTGTTAAAGCGTCACGAATGGCTGGATTATCAACAATTCCTGCTATTGTAAGAGAATTTGATGATACTCAAATGATGGAAATAGCTCTTCTTGAAAACTTACAAAGAGAAGATTTAAATCCTATTGAAGAAGCTAATGCCTATATTAAAATTATGGATGCTAAAGGATTAACTCAAGAAGAATTTTCTAAAATAATTGGAAAAAGCCAAGCTTATGTTAATAATACAATTGGATTAATAAGATTGCCAAAAGAAGTTAAAGATCTTTTAATTCAAAATAAAATATCAATGACACATGCCAGAATTCTTTCAAAGATAAGTGATAAAGATTTAATAGTTTCATTAGCAAATAAAGTTGTTAATGAAGGAATTAGTGTAAGACAACTTGAAGAATTATCCCAAGGAGCTGATGTTCCAAAGGTTCAAAAAGTACAAAGAAAACTTAATGAAGAGAATCAAGAATATAAATATATTGAAGAAAAACTTTGTGAACACCTAGGAACAAAAGTAAGAGTTTATAAGAACAAAATGGAAATTAAATATAGTAACATCAATGATTTAAATAGAATTTTAGATATTTTAAAAATAAATAATTTGGAAAAATAAAGATATCTTTATTTTTCCTTTTTTCTTTTGTTAAAAGTTGATATAATTGTAATGACGAATGATTATTAGGAGAATAAAATGAATAATAAAGAATATAATATAGGTTCTAGATTAGTATTAAAAAAAGGACATCCTTGTGGTGAAAACTTATGGGAAGTTGTTAAACTAGGAGCTGATATTAGGCTTAAATGTACTAAATGTGGAAGAATCGTTATTCTTCCTAGAATAGAATTAAATAAAAAAATAAAGAAAGTTATTGAGAAGGAGAATTAAAATGAAAAAAGTTAGATTAAAGAAATTTTATCTTCATCCAGTAACTACATATTTATTGTTAATTATACTAGTGTTTCTTGTAAGTTTTATATTGCATGTAACTAAATTACAAACAACATATAATATAATTAATATTAATACTTTAAAGGTTGAACAAATAACAAGTGAAGTTTCTAATTTACTTAGTTTTAATGAGATAAAAAATATTGTTAGTAATACGACAAAAAACTTTGTTAGTTTTGCCCCACTCTGTATGTATTTAGTTGCTGCTATTGGTATTGCAGTATGTGAATCTAGTGGATTCTTGGATATGTTATTTAAAAGAGTATTTTCTAAAATACCAAATAAATGGGTTACTTTTTTGATAATATTAATATCTACTATTTCATCTATTATCAATGAAGTTGGTTTTGTATTATTAATTCCAATTGCTGCCTTAATCTTTAAATCGAAGAAAAGAAATCCAATGGCAGGTGTTGTAGCAGCCTTTGCAGGAACATCTTTTGGCTATGGAACAACGATTTTCTTTGGTTCAATTGATGCTTTAATGATTCCATATACTAGAATAGCTTCAAGAATCATTGATCCATCATTCTATGTTAATATGTCTTCTAACCTATTCATTATGATTATTTCGACAATTGTTTTATCAATTGTTGGAACTATTATTATGGAAAGAAGAATTATTCCTAATTTAGGTGGTTATAAAGAAAAGAAAGATGAAACAATAGATGATATTGAAGTAATCGAAGAAAAAGAAGTTATTGAACAAGAAGCTTTAAGTAATGATTTTAAAGAAAAAAGAGGATTTAAGTGGGCTTCTATTGCGGGTATTATTTTAGTTGTTTTCTTTATATATTGTTTAATACCTAACCTACCATTATCTGGTATGCTTCTTGATATGACTAAAAATACTTACTTGGAACAAGTCTTTGGAGATAGTTCATATTTCCAAGATGGATTTACTTTCTTAGTATCAATATTATTCTTAATAATTGGTTTAGTATATGGTATTGGTTCTCATAAGTTTAAGAGTGATAAAGATGTTATTAATGCAACTAATGATTCCTTAAAGAATATTGGTTACATGGTTGGACTTTTATTTGTAGCATCACAATTTGTTGCCATTTTTAGATATAGTAATATTGGTAATGTTTTAACAGGTATTTTATCTAATTTATTAGGTGGTTTCTCATTTGGTGGTATACCATTCTTAATAATTAGTTGTTTGATCTTTATTATAAGTGATTTCTTTGTTACAGGTATTCAAGCTAAATGGGCGGTTTTTGCTCCAGTAGTAATCCCTACTCTAATGCAGACTAATATTGCTCCTGCTTTTGTTCAGTTTGTAATGAGAGCTTGTGATTCTATAATGAATGGTATTAGTCCATTATATGCATATTTTGTTATTTATGTAGGATATATGAATATTTATAATAATAAGCCAAATAAACCTGTTACAATTGGAGAATGTATTAGAATAATTTTCCCTTATTTCTTAATTATTACAGCTACTTGGTTGCTACTTTTAATTGGTTGGTATATAATAGGCTTGCCTATTGGACCTGGGGTTTACCCTACAATATAATTAAGGAGGTTTTATGAGTTTAAAAGCTGGTATTGTTGGCTTACCTAATGTTGGTAAATCAACATTGTTTAATGCCATTACAAAACAAAATATTTTAGCTGCAAATTATCCTTTTGCAACGATTGATCCTAATGTTGGAATAGTAAATGTTCCCGATAAAAGAATCGATGTATTAAATGAAATGTATAGTCCTGAAAGACTAATTCCTACATCTTTTGAATTTACTGATATCGCTGGTCTTGTTAAGGGAGCTAGTAAAGGTGAAGGACTTGGTAATAAATTCTTATCACATATTCGTGAAACAGATGCAATATGTGAAGTTGTTAGATGTTTTGATAATCCCGATATTATTCACGTAGAAGGAGCATGTGACCCAATTCGTGATATTGAGATTATTAATTTAGAGTTATCTATTGCAGATCTTGAAACAATTAACAATCGTTTAGATAAAGTTAAAAAGAAAGCTATTATGTCAAAAGATAAAGATGGTATTCTTGAAGTTGAAATTCTTGAAAAAGCAAAGAATGCACTTGAAAAGAATATTCCTCTTCGTATGGTTGAGTTTACTGATGAAGAAAAACAAATTATTAAACCTTTTTGCTTTCTTACAATTAAACCTATTATTTATTTAGCAAATGTATCTGAAGATAATTACAATGATGAAAATCCTTATTTTAATCAAGTATATGACTATGCTATTAAAGAAGGTAGTAAAGCTATTAAGATATCTGCCAAACTTGAATGTGATTTAGTTGATTATACTGATGAAGAGAAACAAGAAATGTTTGATATGCTAGGTATTGAAAAATCTGGTCTTGATGAATTAATTCAAGTAACATATGAAATATTAGGTCTTCGTACTTTCTTTACTGTTGGTAAAGATGAAGTTAGAGCTTGGACTTTTAAAAATGGTATGAACGCTAAAGAATGCGCAGGAGTTATCCACAGTGATTTTGAAAAAGGATTTATTCGAGCTGAAGTAATTAGTTATGATGATTTAATAGAATGTGGATCTGAAACAAAAGTTAAAGAAGCAGG
This sequence comes from uncultured Clostridia bacterium, assembly GCA_946409545.1. Taxonomy (GTDB): domain Bacteria; phylum Bacillota_I; class Bacilli_A; order RF39; family UBA660; genus RUG12783. The sequence goes on from CAMJWT010000001.1 coordinate 61,255, forward strand.
CAAATTTCGTCTTGAAGGAAAAGATTATATAATGCAAGATGGAGATATATGTCACTTTAGATTTAATGTATAAAACACTATAATAGTGTTTTTTTTTGTAAAGTGACAAAAATAAAATGACTAGATTATTGAATTAAAGAATTAAACTATTGTAGAATGAAATTGATAAGGTAATATGATTATATTATTATTTATGGAGGAATAAAAAATATGATTACAGGATTTAATCCAAGTGTAGCAGCAAAAAACATTCGTGATTTTGCTGATCAAGTTGAAGCAGCATATGATCAACTTCAACTAGCTATAGGTGATTTATCTGATGGACTATCTATAAATTGGGGATCACCTAAAGCTGTAGAATTTAAAACAAAAATTAAACCATTATTTGATGATTTATTTCAAACAATGAATGATAAAAGTGTAGAGATTCAACACGGAGCATATTCAGCTTATAATATTGCTGCATCTAGTAATGGTGAAGCAACTATTGCAGATGAAACTAGAGGTTTCTTTGATGCAACAACATTTATGGAACTTTTTGATAACATTGGTGGAAAAGTTGGAATGAATATTAATGTAGTTAGAAATACCCTTCTACCAAACTTTGAACTAGCAATGAAATCAGGAGCTGATATGCTTGATGCAGTTACTAATAGTATCGCTTTATACGATGCTGGAGATAACCAACAAAGAGCATATTCTACAGGAATTAGTAACATGAAAGAAGCTGTATTAGCAATTCTTGAAAGTGCAACAAGATTACTAAGAGAAGCTTTAGAGACAGAAGCAGACGTTATTTTCCAAAGTGCTCAAAACGCTGCATCAGTTTTAGGTTAGGAAGAAAGTTAGGAGGAAATAGAATATGGACGAATTTACTGGATATCATCCATTAGTTGCGAAACAACTAATAAAAGAATTTAAAGCAAAGGGAGATGAAATTTATAATAAAGTTGCAGCTGCTAATCAAAAAGTAATGAATAGTTTAGCAGACAACTGGTTTTCTCAAAACGCTATAAATTTTGGAACTGAAGAAAAACCATCATTATACGAAGCACAAGCAGAAGTTGAAGTATTGTTTAAAAATACAATTTATCGTTGTGTTACTGCATATAATTTAGTAGCAGCAGCTCATGATGCTGATGCTTTAGTTGATGATGAATATCCTTCTGAAGAAACAACTGTTGAAAATTATGCACCTCATGGTACTAATGATGTCTTTAATGACTTTAAAAGTATTGGTACAAAAGATGGAAAAGTCTATACAGGTATGGATACTAAAATAGTTCCTCAATTATTAACGGAATATTCTGAACAAATAAAATCAATTATTCTAAATGATATGGAATCTATTCCAATGAATATTGCTTTTTATGACCCAGATGGAGCCCAAGTTCAAGCATTTAATGCTGGAGTAGAAGCTTTAAAAGCAACATTAACTGCAAAGATTGACGAAGTATCTAATAAATTAGATGAACACGCTTCTCAAGAACAAGAAATGGTTGAAGTTGGTGCTGAACAAGCTGCAGAAGCTATGGGTGGCGGAACAGAATAATAGTAAAAAAGATAATAAAAAAATTCATATTATTAAATATGAATTTTTTTATGTCTTAATTCCTTGATATGAATTACGTCTTACTAATTCTTTATCTATTTCATTTAGAACACAGAATTTTTTTAATAACCATTTAGGTTCTATTAATTCTTCTTTTTTAGGATCACCAGTAATTCTATTTATTACAATTTCAGGACGTAATAATTCTAATTGATCACAAACAATATTAACATACTCTTCTCTCGTTAATACATGAAAATGTTCTTTATTATATAATTCTTCTAGTTTTGTATTCTTTATAATATGCAGCATATGTATTTTAACCCCTTGAATATCAAGAGAATTAATATATTTGATGGTATTAATCATATCTTCTTTTGTTTCATAAGGAAGACCATTTATGATATGAATGATAACGTTAATTCCCCTACTCCTTAGTTTTTTTACCATCAAATCAAATTCTTCTAGTGTTTCTCCCCTATTTATTAGTTCGTTTGTTTTTTTATTAATTGTTTGAAGACCTAATTCAATATTTAAAAAGGTCTTTTTACTTAACTCTTCTAAATAATTAAGACATTCTTCCGTAATAGCGTCACTTCTTGTAGCAATATTTAGCCCTACTACATTGGGTATTTTTAAAGCCTCCTCATACTTTTTCTTTAATGTTTCAACATCTGCATAAGTATTAGTATTAGCTTGAAAATAAGCAATATACTTTGTATTTTTCCATTTATTATCCATTATTTCTTTTATTTCATAAAATTGTTCTGTTATTGATTTTTTAAGGCTTCCTGCAAAATCTCCACTACCTAAGGTTGAACAGTAAATACATCCCCCTACTCCCTTAGTTCCATCTTTATTAGGACAAGTAAATCCTCCATTAAGGCTTATCTTTGCAATTTTACAATTAAATAGATTTTTATAATAATAATCCAATGTATGGTATCTTTTATTAGTATTTGAATATTTAAACATACTTCCCCTCTTCTATCGATTATACACTAAATTAAATAATTCTACTTATTTTTTAATCAATTATCTTTTTTTATGTTATAATATGATAGAGGTACTATATGAAAAAATATCGCCTAAAAAAGAAGAATACAGCTATTACCGTTTTCATATTACTGTTGATAATAATAACAATTATTAACCCTTTTGAAAGAAAGGCAAAATCAGATTTAATGAAATTGAATTATCAAGAAGCAACAGTTGATTTTATTATCGATAACGGCTTAAAAAGTGAAACTTTAAAGCATGAATATAGTGAATTTGTTGATAAGAGAATTTTAGATAAATCTTTTAAAAAAGAAAATTATTCAATATATTTAGATCTTGATTATTATGAAAAAAGTAATTCTGTTGATTTAGTTAATAAACTAATAGAAAAGAAGTATAGTACTGAAGAAATTAACCTAATATTAAAAAGTGGTAATAATAATACGATTGCTGAATTTGTTAAAAACAATAAGTATGAAAAGTTATCTGATTACCTAAAATATGATTATGCTAAACTAAGTTTAATTGATAGATACATCGAATATAAAGCTTCTAATGTGTGTACTTACAAAGATGCGATTATCTATGTAAATATTGGCTTGGATAATGAAGCTTATGAAAATTATAGAGAAGTTGATAAATTTTCGTTATCAATGATTGTTAATAAACATAATAAATTATCAGAATCTTTTGTACCAGATAATTTAGTTGATATACCACAAAGTTTAATAATAGGTAATGGAAAAGAGCAAGCTAACAAAGTAATGCTTGAAGCTTTTAGTAAAATGGCTACGGATCTTACCAATGAAACAACTAAGAAGATTTATGCTAGTAATGCATATAGATCTTATGAAGATCAAGAAAAAATATACAATAAACTTCTTAAAGAAAAAGGTGAGAGCTATGTTAATAATTCTGTTTCTAAACCTGGTTTTTCGGAGCATCAAACAGGATTAGTATTAAACATAGATGTAGTAGGGGATTACAGTAAATCTGTAGAAAAAGAATGGTTGAAGAATAATGCACACAAATATGGCTTTATTCTTAGATATCCTGATAAAAAAGAAGATATAACGGGATATAAAGGAATAACTAAACAATATCGTTATGTTGGTGTTGAAATAGCAACATACATTGTTAAGAATAATATTACCTTTGAAGAATATTATGCCATGTTTTTAGATAAAGAATAGGAGAGGGAATATATGTACGATTTAGGAGAAAATTTTAAGAATAATCACCCTGAAAATTTAAAAGCTTTCGATAAATCAATTTTTATGGGGGAGAAGTATAGAATTACCATATTGTCAGAAAGGTTAGTAAGGTTAGAATACGATCCGGATGGAAAGTTTTATGATATGGAAACTCCAATCGTTAAAAATAGGGTATTTCCTTATCCAGAATTTGTTATCAAAGAAGATGAGAGTTCCTTTAACGTTGAAACAACATATATGAGTTTATTTTATAAAAAGAATGAACCATTTAATGAAAGAACTTTATATGCAAACGTTAATAATACTAAAAATGTATGGTATTACGGAGATAATGAAGTTCAAAATTTCAAAAGCAGTGCTCGTTCTCTTGATGATACAAGTTCAATGCCTGAATTAAAAAAAGGATTATTCTCACCAATGGGATTTGCTACGATTGATGATACATATAGTATTTATTTAGATACTGGTAGTAACATTTTAACAAATTCCTTACAAAATCATGTTGATTTATATTTGTTTGTTTATAATAAAGATTTTGGTCTATGTCTTAGAGATTATTTTATATTGTCAGGTCTTCCTGAAATGTTACCTCGTTATGCTCTTGGTAACTGGTGGAGTAAAGATACTGACTATACACAAAATGATGTATTAGGCTTAATGGATAAGTTTAAACGTAGTAGTATTCCTATGTCAGTATTCTTACTTGATAATTTATGGTGTAAAAAAGATTATGAAAAATATCCTAAAGTAGAGCATACCTTTACTTTTGATGAAAAATATTTTGATAAACCAGAAGAACTAATTAAAGAAGTACATAATCGTGATACCAAAATTGGTGTTAAAATTGATCCTACAATGGGATTTTATCCAATGGATAAATATTATGAAACAGCGACTCAATATATGGAAACAAATCCAGATGGTAGTATTAGTTTTAATCCATGGGATGCTAGAACAATGGATTTATATTTAAAATTATTTATTCATCCATTAACAGCGATGGGTATTGATTTATTTTGGAACGATTATAATCCTACTGATGATAATAGTATGTTTATAATGAGCGATTATATGAATAAAGATATGAAAGGTAATGGCAAGAGATCTATTATGCTTGCAAGAAATAGTGGAATTGCTGCTCATCGATATAATGTCCTTTATTCAGGTAGAAATCGTATAGATTGGAAAGTGTTGAAACTATTACCTAGATATAATGCTTCTAGTTCTAACATTGGTGTTAGCTGGTGGAGTCATGATGTTGGTGGTAGTATTGGTGGTGTTGAAGATAGTGATTTATATATAAGAAGTGTTCAATTTGGCGTTTTTTCACCAATTTTAAGATTCAACACTGAAAGAGGTAAGTATTTTAAGAGAGAGCCATGGAGATGGGATGTTGTTACTGATAATATTGTTACATATTATCTACAACTAAGACACAAGTTAATTCCTTATTTATATACAGAAGCTTATGAATATTCAAGAACAGGTTCAACTTTGATTAAACCTTTGTACTATAAAAATTTGGAATTATTTGATCATCCTTTCTTTGTACATCAATATTATTTTGGAAGATCATTTATGATATCACCAATTATTTCACCAGTTGATGAAGTTATTAATAGAACAATTCAAAAGTATTATGTACCAGAAGGTATATGGTATGACTTTAAAACTGGTAAACGTTATTTAGGTGATCATCAATATGTATCATTCTATAAAATAGAAGATTATCCAATCTTCGTATCTGGTGGTAGTGTTATTCCGCTTGCTGGTGAAAAGAGTTATATGTCTTATAAAAATCCAGTTGATTTTGATATCCATATCTTCCCAGGTAAGAGTAATAATTATCGATTATATGAAGATGATGGTGATGGATTCTCTTATAAAAACGGTAAATATTGTATAACAGAATACGATTATAACTATCGTAATAGTAACTATACATTAATTATTAGACCAGTAGAGGGAGATAGTAATATTCTTCCTGCTAAAAGAGATTATCGAATTATCTTTAGAAATACTAAACAAGCTGACAATGTTGTTGTATATGAAAATGATAAACAAATTGAACATGATACAATGGTTACAGATAGTGACTTTATTGTAATGATTAAAGATGTTAGTACAAAGAGTCAGTTAACTATTAACTGTTATGGTCAAGATATAGAAATAGATGCTTTAATGATTATTAAAGATGATATTGAAGGAATCTTATCTGATCTTAAGATTGAAACTAAGTTAAAAGATGAATTAGCAACAATTATCTTTAATGATGACTTGCCTTTAAGTAATAAGAGAATATTAGTTAAAAAATTAAAGAGAAAAGGATTAGATAGAAGAAGTATTAAAGTGTTCTTGAGATTATTAGATTACATGGAAATGTAATTGATTTAGGGGGAAACATGAATGATTTATTAAAGTTTTTTATTGAATTTATAGTTACTTTTGCTGTTGCTTTCACTTTCTATTATTTTGTTCTTATTAAACAACATAAGAAAATAGATGAAAAGAAAGTACCAACAGAAATAAATATAATTCTTAAATATCACAAAATAGATTTAAAGAAGATTAACTATAAATCGTTATTAATTTCAGTTTCGATAGTTACATCGTTAATTCTATCAATTATTATAAATATTGTTTTTCACTTTATGCATAATAATATTTTGGTTGTTATAATTACTTTAATTGTTTCATTACCAATTGCTTTAGTAGCTTATGATATTATAGGAAGAATATATGAAAAGAAAAGTAATGAAATAAAAAGTGATGAAGAAAAGAAAATAGAAAAGAAAAATAAAAACAAAAGAAAGTAGGTGAGATATATGAAATTTAGCGATTATTTATTCGATGATGGTGAAGATTATGAAAATCCTTATGATTTAACATCTAAACTATTATTAATGGATAGTGCGTTAATGCAAATACATGCAAGTGGTAGATATGTCTCATCTAGTCTTCTTGATGCTGTAGTTGTTGATAATAAAATAGATCCTTCATCAATTCAAATTGATGTCTTTGATGCTGAGAAGAACGAAAATGATTATGCTCAAGATATTATGGAGTTATGTGCTATAGGTGTTTGTGCATATAATCGTATGGGGGAGAGTGAAGGTTATCCTAAATATTTCACTTCATCTGAGTTTATACATGGATTAAGTGATAATATTGAACCTTTTATTGCAAGGGAAGATATTCCAGAAGAAGTAAAAGATTATTACCGAACAATCTTTACTCTTCTAGATATAAAATATATGAATAATTATTTTGAAGAATTAAAGAAAAACGATGGTGGAAAAGGTAATGCTCGACAATTAATATATAGTACACCTCAAGGAAGAGCTTTTGCCAATAGTAATGATAATCCTAATGCGTTTACCTTTATTATAGCGATTCCTATAACTTTAGTTGTTTCTTATGTTCTTACGATGATTGTTATTATAATTATTAAAATGTTATAAAGGAAGGGAAAAGATATGGGATTATTTGATGCTTTAAAAAAACATAAAGAGCAAAATCAAGATAAAGAAATATCAAGATCTGCTATTGATATAGTTAGACTGGTTGATGCTGGAGAAGTATCTAAAGCTATGGATTTATTAAACAAAGGAATGTCTGTTTATGACAACTTTTCTCGTATAGTTGCTCAACAAATGGGGCTTCCTCCTGAAAGAGCAAATGAAGTTGCTTTTACTATTATGTCTCGTTTAACTGATAAATATATGCAGAGAAATGTTAATCAATTGCAACAATATCAACAAAGAGAGCAAAACTTTGTAATGGAACAAGATGCTAAAAGGCAACAAGCCATACAAGAAGCACAAAATATAATGCAAGGAGAATCTTCCGGAATAAGAAGATAATTAATAAAAAAAACACTTTACTTTTACATATAATTATGTTATTTTATATGTGACACGGAAGTGTTTTTATTTTGGGGAAAAAGGAGAATATATGAAAGGTATTACAAAATTCTTTGGTGAAGTTAAAAAAGAATTATCTAAAGTTAAATGGCCAACAAAGAAAGATATGGTTAAATATTCAATTGCAACAATAGTCTTTGTTATATTTTTTGCTGCATTTTTCTATTTAATTGGTGTATTAGTAGCTTTAGTTTCAAGATTGGTGTAGTTTATGGAAGAGAAAAAGTGGTATGTTGTTAATACATATTCTGGACATGAAAACAAAGTTAAAGAAAAACTTGAGATGCGTACAGAATCAATGGGATTACAAGATTACATCTTTAGAGTTATCGTTCCAGAACAAACTGTTGTAGAAGAAAAAGACGGTGTATCAAAAGAGAAAGTAAAGAAGATGTTTCCAGGTTATATTCTAGTTGAAATGATTATGACTGATGAAGCATGGTTTATTGTTCGTAATACACCAGGTGTAACAGGATTTATTGGTTCATCTGGAAAAGGAGCTAAACCAACACCATTACAACCATATGAAGTTGAAACAATTCTTAATAATATGGGTATTAGTCGTATTGATGCTCCAAACGAACTTAAAGAAGGAGATAAAATTAAGATTATTGATGGTCCATTCGTAGGTATGACTGGAACTATTGAATCAATAGACTTAGAAAATAAGATTGTTAATGCACTTGTTGACTTATTCGGTCAAGAAACAAGTATTGAAGTAGAATTAAAACAAATTGACCGTGCTTAATTAAAATATAAACAATATAGTATTGATTTTTAATAAAAATAATGTTATTATCATAGACGCTATATTGATTTATATATAGATTTAGTGGGAGAAAAAAGATAAGTGAAATATTTCGTGACCACTCGCGAAAACAAAATATTAAATAGGAGGTGTTTTTCGTGGCAAAGGAAGTTGTAAAAAAGATTAAACTTGATATTGAAGCAGGTAAAGCAAATCCAGCTCCACCAGTTGGTACTGTATTAGGTCCTGCAGGTATCAATTTACAAGAATTTTGTACAAAATATAATGAAGCAACAAGAGATAAGATGGGAGATCGTATTCCAGTAGAAATTACTGTATACGAAGATAGAACATTTGATTTTATCATTAAAACTCCACCAACAGGTTTCTTATTAAAGAAATATGCAAAGATTAATAAAGGTTCAGCTAAAGGTAAGAGTGAAATAGTTGGTTCAATTACAGAAGCTCAATTACGTGAAATTGCTGAAACAAAATTACCAGATTTAAATGCCTATGATGTAGAATCTGCAATGAAAATTGTTGCAGGAACTGCTAAAAACATGGGAATTGAAATTAAATAAATAAAAACATAGATTTACTATGTGGAAGGAAAGACACTTATCAAAAAAATAATTTCCGCTATACCACAAGGAGGAAAAATGGGAAAAAGAGGAAAAAGATATAACGAATTATCAAGTAAACTTGAAAAAGGAAAGTTATATACTAGAGAAGAAGCTGTTAAGTTAGTAAAAGAAACTTCAGTAAGTAAGTTTGATGCTACTATTGAACTTGCTATGAACTTAAATGTTGATACTAAAAAAGCTGATCAACAATTAAGAGGAGCAATTCTATTACCAGCTGGAACAGGTAAAACAAAAAGAGTATTAGTAATTGCTAAAGGTGATGCTGCAAAAGCTGCACAAGAAGCTGGTGCTGATTATGTTGGTGATGTAGATCTACTTGAAAAAATTGAAAAAGAGAATTGGTTTGAATTCGATGTTTTAATTGCAACACCTGAAACAATGCCTTTACTTGGAAAATTAGGTAGAGTATTAGGTCCTAAGGGATTAATGCCAAACCCTAAGACAGGTACTGTTACAATGGATACAGCTAAGGCTGTAGCTGATGTTAAAGCAGGACGTGTTGAATATCGTTGTGATTCTTTTGGAATTATCCATAGTATTATTGGTAAAGCAAGCTTTACTGAAGAACAATTACTTGAAAACTTAGATGCTTTTGTTGGAACAATTTTAAAACAAAAACCATCAACAGTTAAAGGTGACTTCGTAAAAAGTATTGCTATATCATCTACAATGGGTCCTGGAATTAAAATCGCAGTTAATTCATTTGACAAATAATAATTGTATGTTATAATAACTAATGTTTGTTGGTGCCATAGACAGTAGGTATAAAAATAAATCCTACCGAGGACTTAAAAAAAATATAAGTTTTTAGGAGTCCTCACGTCTTGTGAGGGCTTTTTAAATGGTACCTTTAAATATAGTGAAAGGAGAGATTATGGCAAATGCAAATATCTTAGCTAAGAAGCAAGAAGTAATTGATGAAATCAAAGATAGAATTGATAATGCTGGTGGCGTTGTATTTTTTGATTATCGTGGATTAACTGATGCTGAAGCTAAGGAATTAAGAAGAAGTTTAAAAGATAACGGTGCTGATTATAAGATTTATAAGAATACATTAGTAACACGTGCTTTAAACGAATTAAACATTAAATTTGATGAAGATTTATTTGGTCCAAGTGCTCTTGCTTATGCAAAAGATGAAATTGCACCAATTAAAGTTTTATCAGAATTTGCTAAAAATCATCCAGCTGTAGAATTAAAGGTAGGTATCGTTGATAAGGAAGTAACTGATAAGAATAAGTTAGCTGCCCTTGCAACTATTCCTTCAAGAGAAGGATTACTTACAATGCTTGCTGGTGGTATGATTGGTATCGCAAGAGATTTATCAATCTGCTTAGATTTATATGCTAAACAAAAAGAAGAAAATTAATTAGAGGAGGAATTTAAAATGGCAAAATTAACAAGAGATGAATTTATTAGTTCATTAAAAGAAATGAGTTTATTAGAAATTAAAGAATTAGTTGATGCAATGAAAGAAGAATTTGGTGTAGATCCAAGTGCTGTAGCTGTTGCTGCTCCAGTTGCTGGTGGTAGTGATGCTAGTGCTGATGCTGCTCCAAGTGCAGTTACTGTAACATTAGTTAACGCTGGTGCTGCAAAAGTTAACGTTATCAAGGTTATTAAAGAAATTACTGGATTAGGATTAAAAGAAAGTAAAGATATCGCTGATAACGGTGGTGCTGTTAAAGAAAATATTCCAGTTGCTGAAGCTGAAGAAATTAAAGCTAAATTAGAAGAAGCTGGCGCTGAAGTAGAAGTAAAATAATTGATAATAAACTTTTAGATATAGAGAAATCTATATCTTTTTTTTTAGACATTTGTTATAATTACAATAGGTGATAATATGGATAATAAAAGAATAACAGAAGCAGAATTACAAGCGATAGATCCTACGTTTGTAGAAAGTAGTTTTATATCAAAAGTTGATAATATTTTTATAATGTTACATTCTTCTGTAATGTTAGGAAATTTAGAAAGAATTAAACATAAATTAAGTGATGAATTAATTAAAAGATATCAAAATTTAATTGATAATTTTAATGCAAATAATATAAGACAAATGTATGATGAATTAAATGTTAAATCAACAATGATAACTGGTATGTATGAAACAGAGAACGAATATATTATTGAGGTATTGTTAGTATCTAGATATATGGATTATTTAGTTAGAAAAGACAATAATCAATTTATTAGTGGTAATAATTCATATCGTACGGAAAAGAATAATTATCTAACTTTCTCTAAAAAGAAAAATGCAAAAGTAGAAGGTATGACAAGAAAATGTCCTGGTTGTAATGCAAATATTGATTCTAATAGCTCTGGTAAATGTCCATATTGTGGTACTTTCTATGATACTGTTAATTATGATTGGATTTTAAAGGATATAAGATGAAAAAAGATAATAAGAAAAGAATATTACTATTATCATTAATCTTAGGCTTATTTTTATTGTTTATTAATGTAAGAGCTGATTCAGGATATGATGTAGACTGGGGTGGAGGTGGCTCCGGCGGAGGCGGAGACATCAGTGGAATCTTTGATTTAATCCTATTACTATTTAGAAATCCTATATTATTTATTATTGTTGTAATAATAATTGTTATTTTAGTGATTTATATGAATAAAAAAGATAAGACTTTACATAATACAACTTCTATGGGATTAACTTTATTCACACATCGTCAAATTCCTTATGAACAAGTTAGTGCAATTCTAGGAAATATTGATATGAATGCCTTTATTAATGATCGATTCAATGATTTTGTAGCGATTCAAAATGGATGGATGAATTTTAATCATGATTTGTTAAGAACTAAACTTACAGATGAATTATATAATCAATATGCTATTCAATTAGATACAATGCAAATTAAGAATCAACAAAATGTTATGAGTGACTTTAACTTATTCCAAGGTATGATTACAGGAATTATTCAAGAAGGAAATAAAGTAACTTTAACAATGGAAATAATAACAGGATTCTTTGATTATTTAACCGAAAATGGACAAGTCGTAAGAGGAAAAAATGATCGAAAAGTAGTTGTTCATTATGAATTAACATTTGTATGCAATTTAGGAAGTAATGGCTTATGTCCAAACTGTGGAGCTAAGTTACCTGAAACGAATGTATGTGACTTCTGTCATTCTGTTGTTCCTAATGTTGGTACAGATTGGGTTATGTCTAAAAAAGAGACTTTAAAACAAAAATAACATTTACAATTCAGTTTTCTTCTAGTATGATATTTCATATGAAGAAGAGACTGTTTTTTTTATTTATTTTTATAATAATATTAGTGTTTTTCCTTAATGGAATTATTGTAGGAACATCAAAAAATAGAATAATAACTATTAATGAATTAAAGGATATCAAAGATATTGATGCTATTTTAGTATTAGGATGTAAAGTTAATCCAGGTGGTAATCCTTCTATGATGTTAGATAGAAGATTAGAGAAGGGTATTGAAGTATATAAGACGATTGGCACAAAACTATTATTATCTGGTGATCACGGCCAGAAAGAATATGACGAAGTTAATACTATGAAAGAATATGTATTAAGTACGGATATCAATATTGATGATGTTTTCTTAGACCATGCTGGTTTTTCAACTTATGATAGTTTATATCGCGCTAAATATGTATTTGGTGTTAAAAAGATGGTTATTGTCACCCAAAGATATCACTTATTTAGGGCTCTTTATATTGCTAAATCCTTAGGAATAGAAGCTTATGGTATACCAGCCGATAATATTCCTTATAGGTTTATAAATATTAAAAATGAAATAAGAGAAGTATTAGCAAGAGATAAAGATTTTTTCAAAGTAATAATTAAGCCAAAAAGCAAATATTTAGGCGATAAAATTGATATTAAAGGAAGTGGAAGACTAACTTTTGATAAGTAGTCTTTTTTTTTATTTTTTTTTATGTTATAATAATTTTGATTTAAGATAGGAGGAAAAAAATGGGATTAATTAAATCAGCAATTCAATCTATCAGTGGTGAACTTAGTGACCAATGGAAAGATTATATTACATGTGATGACATGGATATGAATACTTTAATGATTAAGAAGACAACTAAATCAGGTATCATATCTAAGAGTAGTGCAATTATGGTTGCGCCTGGCCAAATTGCCGTAATTTTTGATTCAGGTAAAATTTTGGATGCAACAGCAGAAGAAGGAACTTATACTTTTGATGCTTCAACATCTCCATCATTCTTTGCAGGACAATTTGGAGCTGTATTTAAAGATTTATGGGCTCGTTTCACTTATAATGGAACAGTACCAAAACAACAAGCAGTATTCTATATTAATGCTAAAGAAATTTTGGATAATAAGTTTGGAACACCTGCACCAGTTCCATTCCAAGATTATTCACATCCAATTCCAAATGAAATGACAGGAACTATTACACCTCTTCGTGTACAAGTTAAATGTTTCGGTAAATATACATATAAAATTACTGATCCAGCTGTATTCATGAGAGAATATGCAGGAACAGGTGATGTAGTTACTAAAGATGTTCTAAATGAACAAATGAGAAGTGAAGTTATTGCTTCATTCCAAAACGTATTAAATGAACTAGGAACAGAAGCTCATAAAGTTCCAGTTCTAGAACTTCCAAGTAGAACTGATGAAATCAAGACTACAATGGATGAAAAAGTTTATGATGAACCAATTCGTAAACGTGGAATTCAAATTACAGGATTCGCTATTGAATCAGTAACATTAGATGATGAATCTAATAAGAAGATTGATGAATACGAACACAATTCTAACGCTAGAATGCAACAAGGTCGTGTTCTTAACGTTATGGAAACTGCAGCAGGTAATGCTAATGGCGCAGGAGCAGGCTTTATGGGTCTAGGTATGATGAATATGGCTACTGGTGGAATGAACACTGCAGTTATGCAAAATGCTTTCACTCCACAACAACCAGCTGCTCAACCAGCAGCACCAGCTCCAGCAGCAGCACCAGGTGAAGCACCTGCAGCTCAAGGAGAAGTTGCTTTCTGTCCAAATTGTGGAACAAAATCAAGTGGCGGAAACTTCTGTACTAATTGCGGAACAAAATTACATGGTTAATTAATATAGAAAGAGGTTTTCCTCTTTCTATATCATTCTTTTAACGGGAGGATGTATGAGCGTAGATGATTTAGTTAAAAAAGACTCTTCTTTTGGAATATCTAATTTTATTTCTGCAGCTAATAGCATGTATGTAATGTTACAATCTGCAGTCATGCTTGGCAACCTTTCACGCGTTAAAAGTAAAATTAGTGATAAAGTTTTACAAAAATATCAACATATTATTGACGAATTCAATAATAATAATCTTCGTCAAATGTATGAAGATATTAATATAAAAAAAACAGAAGTATTATCAATAACAAATAAAGATAATGATTATTACATTCAAGTATTAATCACTAGCTTAGCAAAAGATTATGTTGTTGATAAAAAGAATTTAGAATATCGATATGGTGTTAATAATCAAAAGATTACGAAAAGTAATTATTTAACTTTTAGAAAAGATTATAATGATATTAATAATCCATGGATTCTAGATGATATTTATACTAATTAAAGAAAATTATAAACATTTTTGTTTATAATTTTTTTTTATAAAAATATATGTTATAATATCTTGGATTTGTGGGTGATATTATGGATAAAATAATCATTAAAGGAGCAAGAGAAAATAATTTAAAGAATATTAATCTTGAACTTCCTAAAAATAAATTAATTGTAATGACAGGTCTATCTGGTAGTGGAAAGAGTAGTTTAGCTTTTGATACTATTTATGCTGAAGGCGAAAGACGTTATGTTGAAAGTCTTTCTAGTTATGCTAGACAATTCTTAGGTGGAACTGAGAAACCTGATGTTGATAGTATTGAAGGGTTATCTCCAAGTATTAGTATTGATCAAAAAAGTACAAATAATAATCCAAGAAGTACTGTAGGTACAGTTACTGAAATATATGATTATTTAAGACTTTTATTTGCAAGAATTGGTGTTCCATATTGTCCTCGTCATAATAGACCTATAACAAGTCAATCTGTTGAAGAAATTGTTAATAAAATATTAGAGTATCCAGAAGGAACTAAATTAGTTATTCTTTCACCAATTGTATATGATGAAAAAGGTACTCATAAAGATTTATTTGATGATCTTCGTAAAGAAGGATTCATCAGGGTTAGAGTTAATGGTGAAATGTATGATTTATCAGAAGACATTAACTTAGAAAAGAATCTAAAAGATAAGATTGATATTGTTATTGATCGTATTGTTATTAAAGAGAATATTAGGACAAGATTATTTGAATCAATTGAACTAGCTACTAATAAATCAAATGGTAAAGTAGTAGTTGATATTGTAGGTGATAAAGAAGTATTATTTTCTACTAAATATGCGTGTCCAGAATGTGATTATTCACTACCTGAACTTGAACCTCGTATCTTTAGTTTTAATAGTCCATATGGGGCTTGTCCAGAATGTAAAGGTTTAGGAACTAAATTAAAAATGGATCCTGATCTTGTTATTCCAAATAAGGATAAAAGTTTAAATGAGAATTGTATTCAAACATTATCAGACGATAAAGAAAGTATTGATTATAAAAAGTTAGAGATTGTTTGTAAGCATTATCGTATTGATATGAATAAACCATTTAAGAAGTTATCCAAAGATAAACAAGATATTATTTTATATGGTTCTAATGAATTAATTGATTTTAAGATTACAACTAAAAGTGGTAATGTTAATAAAAGTACGACTTTCTATGAAGGTGTTATTAACAATCTAGAACGTCGTTATATGGAAACATCTTCTGAATGGATTCGTGATTGGTTATCTAACTATATGATTGAACTTGAGTGTCCCGTATGTCATGGAGCAAGACTTTCAGATGCGATTCTTAATATTTTCATTAATAAGAAAAATATTTATGATATTACGTTAATGTCTATTTCAGAATTACTTGATTGGTTTAAAAATATAAAATTATCAGATTATCAAAAAGATATCGCTGGTTTATTAATTCAAGAGATTGTTAATCGATTAACTTTTTTAAATAATGTTGGATTATCTTATTTAACATTATCAAGACAAGCAGGTACTTTATCTGGTGGTGAAAGTCAAAGAATTAGATTAGCTACCCAAATTGGATCAAGATTAACTGGTGTACTTTATGTACTTGATGAACCAAGTATTGGTCTTCATCAAAAAGATAATCAAAAATTAATTAATTCTCTTCTTGAGATGCGTGATTTAGGTAATACTTTAATTGTTGTTGAACATGATAGTGATACAATGCTTGCTAGTGATTACTTAGTAGATATAGGACCAGGTGCTGGTGATGATGGTGGTTACGTTGTAGCTTGTGGAACACCTTCTGAAGTTATGGCAAACCCTAATAGTATTACCGGACAGTATTTATCTGGTAAATTAATGATTGATGTTCCTAAGAAACGTAGAAAAGGTAATGGTAAATATTTAGAAGTTTTTGGTGCTAAAGCAAATAACCTAAAAAATATTGATGTTAAATTTCCTCTTGGTAAATTTGTTTGTGTTACCGGTGTATCAGGAAGTGGTAAGAGTAGTTTAGTTAATGAAATACTTATGAAAGAAATTAGTAGTAAGTTATATAAATCTAAAGAGAAACCGCTTGCTTTTGATAAGATTAAAGGTATTGATAATATTGATAAATTAGTCTTTATTAGTCAAAATCCTATTGGTAGAACTCCACGTAGTAATCCAGCTACCTACACTGGTGTATTTGATGATATTCGTGACTTATATGCAAGTACAAAAGAAGCGAAAGCTTTAGGCTATGGAAAGAATAGATTCTCTTTCAATGTTAAAGGTGGACGTTGTGAAGCTTGTTGGGGAGATGGTGTTAAAAGAATTGAAATGCACTTTTTGCCAGATGTTTATGTACCTTGTGAAGTATGTCATGGAACAAGATATAATAGTGAAACACTAAGTATTAAGTATAAAGATAAAAATATTGCGGATGTTCTTGATATGAGAGTTACTGAAGCTTTGAAATTTTTTGAAAATATACCTAAGATTAAACATAAGTTACAAACAATGGAAGACGTTGGTTTAGGTTATGTTAAACTTGGTCAATCAGCAACAACTCTATCTGGTGGTGAAGCTGGCCGTGTAAAATTATCTAAAGAACTTCAAAAAAAGCCAACAGGTAAGAGTTTATTCATTCTTGATGAACCAACAACAGGACTTCATACTGATGATATTAAGAGATTACTTGTTATCTTACAAAGAATCGTTGATAATGGGGATACGGTTATTGTTATTGAACATAACCTAGATGTTATTAAAGTATCAGATTATATTATCGACTTAGGTCCTGATGGTGGTAATATGGGAGGAACTGTTGTAGCTTGTGGTACTCCTGAAGAAATTGCTAAAGTTAAAAATAGTTATACAGGCGAATTTTTGTCTAAAATGTTGTAAAGTTCTCATTTGAGAACTTTTTTTGTTTATTCTCTTTTATTCAATGTGATATTCTTATATTGTAGGAGAATAGAAATGGATGAAAAGATTAATGAAGCTTCAGGAGAAATAAAAAAATATTTTGATAATTTACCTTTGATAGATGAAAAGGATATTAAAGACTTTAATTTTTTTGAGTCATGTTTGTATCTTGAAAAATTAAATTTATTAGATAGTTTAACAAGTAGAGAAGGTGAAGATAATGAGTGAAGTAGTTGCTATTAATTATCCCGCTTTTAATACAAGAGTTAAAACTAATAAAAGACAAGTTATTAAGCAGTTAGAGAAAAAAGTTGAAGAAGGAAAACTAGATATGTTAAAAGCATCATTAAGAGAGAAAAGTATTACTTTTAATGATGAAATAACTGATTATTATCAATTTGTTGATTCTCTTCAAAGTTTAACAGGACCAGATTTAATAATTGCCAATAAATTAGTTAATAACATAAATCGTGAAGTTGATCGTATGATTTTATCATTAAAAGATGGTTCAACTAGTGCTTTTACTAAGTTTTTACAAACAGTTAATGATAAAGTATTAAGTCCTGTTGGAAATGTTGTTACGAATTCTCTTGCGATGAATACTGTTCTTAGTTTAATACCATCAATTCCTGTTAAAATGGGTGTTTCTATTTTGTTAACAGGTATGTCTTTAACTAATATTTATAAGGTTGATAAGTATAAAATGGTTACCAATCGAACTTATGAATTAGATAAAGTATTACAAGAATTAGAAACAACAATTGATAAAGATGGTAATATTATCGATACTAGATTTAGTGAAAATGATCAAACCATTATTCGAAGTTTTTTAAAAACGAATAATGTTATATATGAAGATACAGGATATCTTTCTTTAAGAGAAGCGGTTTATAGTTTATCAGTTGAACAAAAAGAAGAATTATGTCGAAAACTTGATATGAATAAAGAGCAAGAGGAGCGAATTGAAAAATTAAACGATAATCTATTTACAAGAATAAGAAAAAAAGTTATAACTCCTATTGCTGTTGCTACAACCGGAGGAGTAGGTTTAGCAACGTCTATTAATTCTATTGATCCAACCCTTTTAGCAGCCCCTCTTAATGGTACACTAGTAGGAACAATTGTATCAAAATTAACCGAAAGTAAAGTAATTGGATGGGTATCAGGAGCTATTACAGGATGCTTAAACTTTGTTGGTAAGTTTATACCTGCTATAAGTAGTTTAGTTAATAAAGTATCAGCTATAGAAAACGTTGCAGTTCTTGCTGTAGCTGGAGCAGGTGTAGGTCTATTAGGTGTAATAGGTAAAGGCATCTATAATGCGATAAAGAATAGGAAGAATATCTTTAATACGCAAAAACTTCAAAAGAAATTGGCAGATAAAGATCAAGAACTATATGGAGAAAAAGATATTGAAGAAATAAGTAGAATGCGTGAGATTCTAAAAGAAAGATCTCATAAAGAAGAAACCTTTATCATTAGTATCGTATGTCAATATATGAATGAAATAGGTGTTGAATATGAAAAAGCGCCTCATAATTTACAAGAACTACAAGAATTAATAAATGGTTTATCAAATAAAGAGAAGAGACAAATTAGAAAATTATTTGAATCATTAGAAGAATTTTTACATAGAGAACCAAATAAATTTAAAAGGTGTATGAAAAAAGCTGGTAAATTTATTAAAACGGTTGTAACTTTAGGTCTTGCTGGAATGAGTGTTACTAATATTCTTACAAGTGGTGGATTCTTTGCAATGATTAAAGAAAAGTTATTTGGTGTAGAACCGGTAGTAAAACCAGAATATTTATCGTTTGATGATTCAAAAGGAAGAGCAGCTTATGAAAGTGAATATGGTGAGGTTATTAATGAAGTAGTAGAAACACCGATGGCAAACCCAGAACCTCAACCAGGACCTGCCCCAGTAACACCAACCCCAACGCCTACTCCAACACCGACACCAGGTCCATCAGTAAATATGACACCAGAAACTCCAGTAACGACACCTAAACCAAAATATGTTTGTGGAAGATTACCAAAGTTAAATTATAATTTACAGGATGTTTGCTTGGGAACAACTAACGTTGACTTATCTTCACTTCCTGATGATGAATTGTTATCATTAATTGTTAATTCACCTGATTATCGATATACAGCACATATTTTAGAGGTAATGGATAAGGATACTTTCTTAAGATTTAAGACTTTAATTGAAAACAGTCCTAAAATAAATCGTAATGGTTGTTTAAGTTATCAATGGGTAAAAGATTGTTTGAATGCTCGAATAAATACTGAAAATCAAGTTATTAAAAATGCTATTGATGCTTATAATGCTAAAGTAAATTTAGATGATATAACTAACAAGGTTGGTACAGGTATTGGTATAGCAGCCGCTATAACTGAAGAAGAAAAACAAGTTAAAACAAGATAAGACTTATTTAATAAGTCTTTTTTGTTGGAAAAATAAAGCTTTTGTTATATAATACGAAAGTGAAGTGGTGATATTATGAACAGAGTATTTTTAGATTTAGGCTTTATAAAAATATATTGGTATTCAATTATGATTTTAACAGGAGCCATTTTAGGTATTTTTCTTGTATATAAAGAATTTAAAAGATTAAAGTTTGATACTAAAGGATTAGATAATATGGCTTTTTATACCATTCTTTTTGGTCTTTTAGGAGCAAGAATTTGGTATGTATTATTTAATCTATCAGAATATAAAAATAATTTATTAGAAGTATTTGCTGTTTGGAATGGTGGACTTGCTATTCATGGAGCTATCTTTGGTGGCTTAACATTTTTATATTTTTATTGTAAGAAGAAAAATATTCATTTCTTAAAAATAGCGGATGTTGTTATGCCTGCTGTATTAATAGGACAAATCGTAGGTAGATGGGGTAATTTCTTTAATCAAGAAGCTCATGGTGGAGAAGTAACAAGAGCCTTTCTTGAGAAGTTATGTATTCCGGATTTTATAATTAAAGGTATGTTTATAAGAGGCAAATACTATCATCCAACATTTTTCTATGAATCGATTTTTAATTTGTTATTATTACTTTTTATCGTTGTATTTAGAAGATATAAAAAAGTTAAAGAAGGTATGATTTTCTCTATATATTTAATGGGATATGGAATACTAAGATTCTTTATTGAAAGTATGAGAACAGATAGTTTGATGCTAGGAAGTATTCGTGTTGCTCAAGTTGTATCTATTGCTTTCTTTATAAGTGGTTTAGTATTAATGATTATATCTATTAAAAAACATGATGATTATAATAAAATAGAAGAAAAAGAAGAAACAAAGAAGAAAAACATAAAGAAAAAGAGTAAGAAGGTGAAATAATGCTTTCTTTCACAATGAATGTTAAAAATGAATTATCATTACAAGATAATGAACGTAACATGGAAATGATTGAACTTTCTGCTTTTATAAGAAATAATGGCAAATATGAAGATAATAAAATAATTCTTAGTACCGAAAATAATAAAGTTGCTAAACATATTTATATATTAATTAAGAAAATGTTTAATGTTGTAGCTAATATTATTGATAAAAATAATTCTTTTAATCGAAGTAGATTACTTTTAATAGAAATAAATCAAAAAGTAGAAAATATATTAAAAGATTTATATGTACTATCGGAAGATAATAAATATTTATCAAATGTTCCTGATTTTTTTGTTGATAATGAAGATGATAAAAGAGCATATCTACGTGGAGTTTTTCTTGCAACAGGTAGTGTTAATGATCCCAAAACAAGTCGATATCATTTAGAATTCTTTATAAATGATGAAGAGGAAGCAAAATATATATCGAGTTTATTAAATGAATTTTATTTAAACAGTAAGATTATTAAAAAAGAGAAAAAATATATGGTCTATGTTAAAGAGGCCGAAAAAATAGGTGATTTCTTACGAGTTATTAATGCCCCACAAGCTGTAATGTATTATGAAGATATAAGAATATATCGTGATCATAAAAATATGACTAATCGTCTTAATAATATGGAACAAGCTAATATTGAGAGAATCATTAATACTTGTAATGAACAAATCGAAGATATTCACTTGATTCTTGATACTTTAGGTGAACAGTTTTTAGATGAAAAAACATTAGAAGCTGCTACTTATCGATTAAAGTATCCAGAATCTTCTCTACAAGAGTTGAGTGATATTATGGAGTATGAGACGGATAAACCGATTACCAAATCGGGATTAAATCATCGTTTTCGTAAAATTAAAGAAATTGCTAATAGAATAAGGAGTGAGAAAAAATGAAATATTTTAAAAAAATGGAAGGTGAAAAAGTATATTTATCACCAATTAATTTAGATGATTATGAAACATATGTTAAATGGTTAAATAACCCTGTTATAACCCAATTTTTAGATTGTAATGATAGTTTAATTACTTTATCAAATGAGCAAGAATTATTACCTAAGATTGCTAATGGTGAATTTACTTATGCAATTATAAAAAAAGAAGATGATACTCTTCTTGGTAATGTAGGATTGACAAAGATCGATTATAAAAATGGTAAAGCTTCATTAGGAATTTTTATTGGTGAAGAAGAAAATCTATCTAAAGGATATGGTAGTGAAGCTATTAAGTTAATTCTAAATTTTGCTTTTAATGAAATAAGACTTCATAGTGTTTATTTAACAGTATTTGCTAATAATCCTCGTGCTATTAAAGCTTATACAAAATGTGGTTTTCAAGAATTTGGAAGACGTCATGAAGCTATTTATCATGATGGAAAATATCACGATTTAGTTTATATGGAAATAATTAATAAAAACTCTTTATAGAGTTTTTTTTGTAAACAAGAAAAAAACTTGGCTTAAAATAACGTGTTTTTAAATGTTTATATGATATACTATAATAGAAGGATAGTGAGGGTATGTTATCAGATAATATTTTAGTTAGTGTAAATAATATGGAAATAGAGGTTGCTAAAGGTACAACTCTTTTGGAAATAAGTAAAATGTTTAGTAACTCTGGAAGACCAAGTATAATTGCTAAAGTTAATGGTCATTATGTAGAATTAAATGAAGTGGCTTTACCTAATAGCAATATTGAGTTTTGTGATGTAACACATTATTATGCTAATAGAGTTTATGCTAATGGTTTGATATATTTAATTAATTATGCATTTAATGAACTATATAATGGTAAAAATACAATTGTTGTTAAACATTCTGTAGATCGTTCATTATGTATTGAAACGACTAGTAAAATTACTAAAGAAGATATAAAAAAGGTAGAAGAGAAGATGAAATCAATTGTTGATGCTAATCTTCCTATTACGAAAGTAACAGTATTAAAAAGAGAAGCAATTGATTATTTTACAAAAACTCATGATTTATCAAAAGTTAAATTATTGAAATTTGTTTCTAAATCTTATGTTCATTTATATAAAATGGGTAATATGTATAATATGATTTATAGCAAAATGCCTGCTGAAACTTCATGTTTAAACGAATTTTCATTAACATATTTAGATGATAGTGAATTTGTATTAAGTTATCCAAATATTTATACAAATAATAATATTCATAAATATGTTCATCATGAAAAATTCTTTGAAGTATTCCGCGATGAAAAAGATTGGGGAAAATTAATGCATATTCAAACTTGTGCTGACTTAAATGAGATTGTATCAAATGGTAATATGAAATATTTAATAAGTATGAGTGAAAATATTCAAAATAAGAAGTTGTTACAAATAGCAGAAGATATTGTTAAGAATCATAAACAAGTAAAAATTGTTTTAATGGCAGGACCAAGTAGTAGTGGTAAGACAACAACTTGTTCTAAACTTTCAATGGCTTTAAAGTGTTATGGTGTTACACCAAAAATGATTTCGATGGATAATTTCTTTGTAGAAAGAGTCGATACTCCAAAGAAAGAAAATGGTGAATATGATTTTGAATGTTTAGAGGCTGTTGATTTAAAACTATTTAGTAAGACAATGAAGTCATTACTAGATGGCAAAGAAACGGCAATGCCTACATTTGATTTCTATTCTGGTGAAAAGAAATTTAAAACAAAAATGAAACTACAAGATGATGATATCTTATTGATTGAAGGTATTCATGCCTTAAATCCAAAAGTATTAGCGGATATTGATGCTAATAAAAAGTTCAAGATTTATTTATCACCATTAACAGCAGTTAATATAGATAGAGATAATCGAATTTTCTTAACAGATAATAGATTGCTTCGTCGTATGATTAGAGATAATCGTACAAGAGGATATACTCCTTCTGATACATTAAATATCTGGGATGATGTTCGTGCTGGTGAAGAGAAATATATCTTCCCATTCCAAGATGAAGCAGATGTTGTCTTTAACACATCGTTAATATATGAATTTTGTATTTTAAAAACATATGTATTACCATTATTATTCTCGGTAAAAATGGATGATCCAAATTATGATGAAGCTGTAAGACTTATGAAGGTATTAGATTTATTCTTACCAATGACAAGCGAAGCCATTCCGGCAGATTCAATATTAAGAGAATTTATAGGAAATAGTTATTTTGAATAGGAGGTATTTATGAGAGTAGCGATAAATGGTTTTGGAAGAATAGGTAGATTAGTTTATAGATTGATGGATAATGATCCAACATTAGAGGTTGTAGCAATTAACGATTTAACGGATGCTGAACAACTTGCATATTTATTAAAATATGATACAAATCATCGTAATTATCGTATTGATGATATTAGTTTCGATGATGAAAATTTAATTGTTGGTGGTAAAAAAATAAGAGTTTATGCTGAAAAAGATCCAGCTATGTTGCCATGGGCAGAACTTGGTATTGATGTAGTATTTGAATGTACCGGATTATTTACTGACGTAGAAAAAGCTTCTGCACATATTAATGCTGGTGCTAAAAGAGTAATCATTTCTGCACCTGCTAAAGGAGAAGCTAAAACGGTTGTATATAACGTAAATCATAATATTTTAGATGGTACTGAAAAGATTATATCAGCAGCAAGTTGTACAACAAACTGTCTTGCTCCAGTACTTAAAGTAATTGAAGATAATATTGGTATTACTAAAGGATATATGACAACAGTTCATGCTTATACCAATGATCAAGCAACTCTTGATGTTGCTCATAAAAAAGGTATTAAAGCAAGACGAGGAAGAGCATGTGGAGCAAACATTGTTCCAGCGTCTACTGGTGCTGCATCAGCGATTGGTCTTGTTATTCCATCACTTAAAGGGAAATTAGATGGTAGTGCTATGCGTGTTCCTGTTCCAACAGGAAGTGTTATTGATTTAACTCTTGAATTAAATCGTAATACATCGGTTGAAGAAATTAATAATTTATTTATAAATAATCAAAATGAAACGTTAAAGTTTACAATGGATCCAATTGTATCAAGTGATGTTATTGGATCACATTATGGAGCTGTCGTTGATGGATTATGTACTAATGTTCTAGAAGTAGATGGCAAGCAATTAGTTAAAATTGTTGCTTGGTATGATAACGAAATGGGATATAGTACACAAATGGTTAGAACCGCACGTTTCTTAGTAAGTAGGTAATATTATGATAGAGTTTTTTAGAGATACCTTAGATGGAAGAGTCTATTTAGTTACAGCTGTAATTTGTGTCTTTCTTATCCTTGCATGCATAGGTTATCTAGTAACTAAAAAAATTGAGGAAGATAAAAAGAAATTACTTGCTGTCCAACCTCCACAAATGTAGAATAGTGATATTTTATATCACTTTTTTATTTGTAAAATTTTATTTTTTGTTATACTTATGATATAATTTCAATTAGAGAGTAAGGTGAAGATATGGGATTTATTGAATTTAATAATGTCTCTAAGCAATACAAAAATGGCGTTACAGCCTTATATGATTTAGATTTATCGATTGAAAAAGGTGACTTTGTCTTTATAATTGGTGGATCTGGAAGTGGTAAAAGTACGTTAATAAAATTGTTATATAGAGAAGAAAAACCAACTAAAGGTATCATTAAAGTTGGTGGAATAAATGTATCTAAATTAAGAAATAGAAATGTATATAAATTAAGAAGAAAACTTGGTATTGTTTTCCAAGATTATCGATTATTACCAAAATTAACAGTATATGAAAATGTTTCTTTTGCTTTGGAAGCTATTGGTGAAAAGAAAAGTAATATAAGACCTAAAGTTTTAAAGGCATTAGAACTTGTTGGATTAAAAAATAAAGTAAGAGAATATCCTGATAATTTAGCAGGTGGTGAGCAACAAAGGGTAGCGATTGCAAGAGCAATTGTTAATGAACCTCCATTACTAATATGTGATGAACCAACAGGTAACCTTGATCCAACAAGAAGTTTAGAAATCGTTAAATTAATTGAAGAAATTAATAAAAAAGTTGGAACAACAGTTCTTATGGTTACTCATGATGAGGTAATTGTTAATAAAATGAAGAAACATGTTATTGCCCTTAAAGATGGACATTTATACAAAGATTACAAGAAAGGGGAGTATGTAAATGAAGTTCTTTAGAATATTTGCTAGAAGTTTTCGTGATTCCCTTAAAAGTATAGGACGTAACTTTTCTTTGTCTATCGCATCAATTACTTGTGTAATGATAACTTTGATTATTGTAGGAGCAGCTTTATTATTAACATATAATATTGATAATGCTACTAATTCATTAAAAAATGATTTATCAATTGTCGTTTTTGTTAGTAATGAAGCAGACCAATTTGATATAACAACGATTGATACAAAGATTAAAGGAATAAGTAATGTTGATACAAAAAATGTAACGTTAAAAACGAAAGCTGAAATCAAACAAGAAATGATGGAAAGTAATGATACTTTTAAAAACATTATGGAAGATTGGGATGATGATGAGAATCCTCTTCAAAATGTATATATCGTAAAAGTTATTAATGCTGATAAAATTGAGAATACAGCTAAAGAGATCGAAAAAATAGAAAAAGTAGCTCAAGTTAAATATGGTGAAGGAACTGTAGGAACTTTATTATTGGCCTTTAATTCCATCAAAAAAGGCTCTTATATCGCTGTTGTGGCATTAATAGTAGTAACAGTCTTCCTAATTATAAATACTATTAAATTGACTATTTTCTCACGTAAGAGAGAAATATCAATTATGAGACTTGTTGGTGCAAGTAATTCATCAATAAAGATGCCATTTGTTTTTGAAGGAATGTTTTTAGGAATAATTGGTTCAATTGTACCTATAATATTAATGGTTTATACATATAATTGGATATATGAAAACTTTAATGGTAAATTATTACTTGCTGATATCTTTAAAATAATTGAACCATCTAAAATACTATTTAATTCTTGCTTAATTATATTAGCTATTGGAACAGTTGTTGGTATGTTTGGTAGTTCAATGGCTGTAAGAAAATATTTAAAAGTATAATAAAAAAGATAAGTTTGAAACTTATCTTTTTTTATTTCTTAATTAAAAACTAATTGATGCACTATTTGTTACATATGTTGCAAAATCAGCATCTGTTTTAATACTAAATGTTTGAGTAGATGTTGAAGGTGTATCACCTAAATTATATCCAGTTACTCTTGTAGGATCTGCTGTATCACCATATACAGCAGTATATGTTCTAACTTCTTTTTTATAAGTTATTGTTGGATATCCTTCACCATCAACATTAGTTTCTGTTACAAAGTATTTAATTTGTTTAGTTGTATTATCATCTTCAATTTTACAAGGTGTATCAGATACTTTACTTGCTGCATCTCTAGCCCAACCATCAAATTTTTGAGCTTTTGCAATCATATCATCATATTTTGCTTGCATTTTATCAAGTAAATCTGTTGATTTATCATTAATAGTAGTAATCATTGCAAGCCAACTATCTCTTGTTTCAGCGATAGATGAAAGATCACTATCATCGATTATTTTTTTATAAGTATCACTTATTGTTTTTATTGTTGTATCAATATTTAATTTAGCTTCTTCAAGTGGCCTTTTAAAATTTGTTACAACTAATTCTTCATATGAAATTCTTGCCATAACTACCTCCTAAAATTCTACCCATTGTTCTTCAGGAGAACCTTCTTCAGAAATCTTAGCACTTGTAATATTTCCGTCTTCATCTGATTTATAATCATAAATATTATATTCTCCTTCAGGAAGAGCTTCTTCATCGGCTACACTATCACCGTTTTCTTGTTTTTTCTTAACGTAGATAGTTGCTCCTAAACCAACAACTAGAACACCTAGGACACCACCAAGAATCTTATTCTTGCTGCTACTAATTGTAACTTTTGATCCGTTACCTAAGTCAACATTTTGTGGATTAGTAAATGTGTAACCATATTGTTCAAATGTTCCGCCATCAATATACTTACCATCTTTATAGATTTGAATCCATTGTTCAGGTTCGCCATCTTTACTAATTCTAATTGCTGTAACATTTGAATTAGAATCAGAAGCGATAGCGTAAACTTTATATTTACCTGGCTCTAATTGTCCAATTAAATTATTATCTTTATCATAAATAGGAATACCACCACTAGTACAATCGAATGATCCTACTTGGTTAGTTTCATAATAAGAACCTACTGGCACACCATCTTGAACAACTCTAATCCATTGTTCAGGTTCTGTTCCATCAGGACTTACCCTAACAGCGATAACATTTCCATTTCCATCTTTTAGTTCTTCATAAACTTTATATTGACTTGTTGTTGCTGTTCCCGTTGGATTACCGTTTTCATCAGTAATAATTGTTCCATCTTTTGTTACTGTTAATGTTCCTAAACCATTATTTGTTGTTGGGTCAGTAGAATCTGTATTGAATTGATCAATTAAAGAATCAACTGTTGGTGTAACTGCTACAACTACTTCTTCGTCTTCAGTTGGATTTTCATCAGTTGGCTCTTCCTCGGTTGGAGTCTCATCTGTTGGTTCTTCTTCAGTAGGAGTTTCTGGATCTGGTGTCCAATCATCTCCACCGCTCCAGTTGTTATTTCCACGTGGACGACGACTTTCTTCCTCTTCTTCTTCACCATCTTCATCGGTCATAATGATTCCTTCAAAGACTTGGGCCATTTCCATACCTATTTTGTTAATGCATCCAGCGATTGTTTGATCTGACTCATCTCCAGGTTCACCACACCATTCTTTAGCATCAAATTTATCACCAATTATTTCTTTAGGCTTAACTTCTACAATTTGTTCATCTGTATTATATTTGTTTATTCTCTCAAAAGCATCAGTTCTTTGTTTTAAATTGGCATTTAATATTGTTAGTACATCTGTATCGATTGTTAACATTTCATCACCTATCCTCATTATAATTATAAAGTATTATTTGATTGAATGCAATTTTAAAACAATTATTACAAGAGTTATTTTGTTTATTTTACATTTTTCGTCGATATATCGTGTAAATTTAAAGTATAAAGTTTGCATTTATAAAATCTAGATGATAGAATGAAAATAGAGAGGAGTGTATAATATGGGCATGATTTCAGTTAATCCTGAAAAATTAAATGAATTATCAGAATATTATAGCAATAAATTTGATACAACATATAGAGATGTAACAGAAAGATTCGGAACAACTATTGGAAAGTTGTCAACTACTTGGGAAGGTGAGGAGGCAACTACTGCTAATGCAGCATATGAAAAAATTAAAGCTTCCCTACAAAGAATAGAAGAAAGATCTAACGATATTAAACGTATTGTTGCTGGAAAAGCAACTGGATTCCAAGAAACTGTTGATAATACTAAGAGAAGTTTCAATCAAATGGATGATGTAAAATTTTAATATAAGGAGTAATTAGTAATTATGGATAATAGAAAGATTAATGTAGAAGAAGCTAAACAACAAATTACTGAATTAAAGAATGTTAGAGAAGAGTTAGAAAAAGTTGTTAGTGAACTTGAAACTCAATTCTTAGCAGAATTTTCTAATGCTTATGATAGCCAAAGAGCTCAAGAATTAAAAGCTAACATTGATGCAATGAAAGTAGAAATTGATAATATTAATAAAGAAACAAATACAATTACACAAATTAGTGAAGAATATGTAAGAAGTTCTGAAGCTACTGATGTACAATAAAAAAAGCTACGGCTTTTTTTATTTTCTCTTATTTTAGCACTCTCTATTGACAAGTGCTAAAATAGTGCTATAATCTTTTTAAAGAGGTGAGATTATGATGCAAAATGAAGAGAATGAAAATGTTCTTGAAAAATATGGACGTGATGTAACTAAAGCATCCAAGGATGGTAAAATTGATCCTGTAATTGGTCGTGATGATGAAATCCGTAGTATTACAAGAATATTATCAAGAAAAACAAAAAATAATCCAGTATTAATAGGAGAACCTGGTGTTGGTAAAACTGCTATTGTTGAAGGTCTTGCCAATCGTATAGTTAAAGGAGATGTTCCTAATAGTTTAAAGAATAAGACAATTTGGGAACTCGATTTAGCAAGTTTAGTAGCAGGTGCCAAATATCGTGGTGAATTTGAGGAAAGATTAAAAAATGTATTAAATGAAATCAAGAAGAGTGAAGGTAATATTATCATGTTTATTGATGAAATACATATGATAGTAGGTAATTCTGGCGATGGAGCTATGGATACAGGTAATATTTTAAAACCTATGCTAGCTCGTGGTGAAATTCATGTAATTGGTGCAACAACTTTAAATGAATATCGTAAATTCATTGAAAAAGATGGAGCACTAGAACGTCGTTTTCAAAAAATTAAAGTTAGTGAACCAACTGTAGAAGATACAATAACAATTCTTCGTGGCTTAAAACAAAGATTTGAAATCCATCATGGTGTTAATATTACGGATAAAGCTCTAGTTTCGGCCGCTACTTTATCTAATCGATATATAACTGATCGTTATCTTCCTGATAAAGCCATTGATTTAATTGATGAAGCTTGTGCAACAATTCGTGTTCAAATGGATTCTGTTCCTATTGAACTTGATACTTTAACAAGAAAGATATTAAGTTTAGAAATTGAAAGACAAGCAATAAAAAAAGAAAAAGATGAGTTTAGTAAAAAGAGACTTCAACAAATTGAAGATGAACTTTATAACTTAAAACAAGATGAAAATAAACTTAAAGAAGCTTGGGAAAAAGAAAAAGGTGTTAATGATAAAATTAAAGCCAAAAAACAAGAACTAGAAAAAGCTAAATTTACACTTGAAACAGCAGAAAACAATTATGATTTAGAAACAGCAGCTAGATACCGTCATGGGGAAATACCTAGAATTGAAAAAGAACTTGCTGAACTAAATAATTTATCAGAAAATAGAATTCTTAGTGATACCGTTAATGAAGAAGATATTGCAGAAGTTATATCTAAGTGGACAAATATTCCTATTTCTAAATTAATGAGTGGTGAAAGAGAAAAACTTCTTCATTTATATGATAATATGAAAAAATACATTAAAGGACAAGACGAAGCTTTAAAACTAGTTAGTGAATCTATTTTAAAATCACGTGCTGGTATTAAAGATCCAAATCGTCCTATTGGTTCCTTTATTTTCTTAGGTCCAACTGGTGTTGGTAAAACAGAAGTTGCTAAAACATTAGCTCTTGAACTATTTGATGATAAAAGTCATATGGTAAGAATTGATATGTCTGAATATATGGAAAAATTTAGTGTATCAAGACTAATTGGTTCCCCTCCAGGTTATGTTGGCTATGAAGAAGGTGGACAACTTACTGAAGCGGTTAGAAGAAATCCTTATAGTATTGTTTTATTTGATGAAATTGAAAAAGCTGATACGGAAGTATTAAACTTATTACTACAAATTCTTGATGACGGTCGTATAACTGATTCTAATGGACGTACTGTAGACTTTAAAAATACCATAATTATTATGACAAGTAATATTGGTAGTGAAGAAGCTTTATCTGGTGATAAACAAAAAGTCTTAGAAGAATTAAGACATTATTTAAGACCAGAGTTTATTAATCGTGTTGATGAAATAATTATTTTTAATCCATTATCTAAAGAAGTTATCTATGAAATTCTTGATAAAATAATTGAAGAAATTGAAGAAAGACTAAAAGATAAGAATTTAAAAATCAAGTTAACAGAAGAAGCAAGAAACTATTTAGTCGATATTGGTTATGATGTTAATTATGGAGCTAGACCATTAAAAAGAGCAGTTTCTCGTAGTATCGAGACGATTCTTGCTGAAAAAATCATTAATGGCGAAGTTAAATATGGAGATACTGTTACTTTTGATTATAATGGAGAATTATTTGTAAAGAACCTTTAGAAGGTTCTTTTTTTGTGTTAAAAAAAGATATAATATGCTATACTCTATAATAGAGAGGTGTTGTAATGAGTGATACTAGTAATTCTTATGAAATAAAGGATTTGGATGTTAAATCGGTAAGTACAGCAATTAATAATTGTTTAGTTTTACTCTCTGATGAAGAATTGGACTCCATGAGTAGTTTTTTGTGTTCAGAATCTAATGATATTAAACCGGATTTTCTTAAAATTACACCTTCTGATATAGAAAGCACTTTAATTATGGGTAGAATTTTGCAAGACTCCAAAAGTTCTAGAAAAACACCAGTGGATTTTAATCAAGTTTTTTATAAAGAAGCTAAAACAACAATGAGTAATGGTTTTTCAAGTTTAAGATCAGTTATTGAAAAAATAAATAATTCGATTATTACTTGGAATAATATTTTAAATGAGAATACAGAAATAGATAAAGAATTAGAAGAAATACAAGCTCCAAAAGATGATTTACCACCTACTGAATCTAAAATAACTGTTGAAAATGATCTTGTAGGTGTAACTGATACTGGTTCCAAAGTTAACATACCAGCTGGTGAATATGACTATGGTGAAATAAAGACGGTTAATGGTAAAACCTATATGAAGATAGTAATTAATGGTGTTGAATATTGGGTTTTATTTAAAGATGGAGTTATTGTTTCTTATATTGCTTCTTTAATTGATACCAATGTTTATGTTGGTGCTGCTATTGTTGGATTAACTCTTCTTGGAACAGCAATTAATATTCCACCAGGTGATTATAAAATTCATGATGCTAAAGATATAGATGGTAAAACTTATATTCAAATAGAAGTTAATGGAGAAACCGTTTGGGTATTATTCGAAGATGGTAAAATTGTTCCTTACGCTGATTCTTCAAATATAACACCTGTAGTAATTGTTACATCAACAATTGTTGGTATAACTGAAAATGGTGAAAAAGTTACAATACCATCAGGAACATACGAAATCTTAGGTACAAAAACAATTGATGGCAAAACTTATGTCAAAATTAGTATAAATGGTGTTGAATATTGGGTATTATATGAAAATGGCGTAATTGTTCCTTATAAAGAAACATCAGGTGAAGAAAGAGAGCCATATAATGGAGAATTCAATGATATTTCAATAACAATTTATGTTGATGGTAATCCTATTAATCTAAAGAGTGGTGAATATACAATCATTTCTACTTTTGAGAGTAATGGACAAACATATGCCGTTATTCTTTATAAAGGAAAATACTATATTGTTTTATTAGATGAAAATGGAAATATTGTTGATGGTTCTGATGCTACTCTTGTTAAAGGTGTTTATACAATATTAAATACAGATATTACAATTAATATTGATGGAGAAAAAATCAATATCAAAGCTGGTAAGTATCAAATTATCGCTATTATGGAAATTAATGGTAAACGTTATGGACTTATCTTAATAGATGGTAAATATTATTGGGTATTAATTGATGAAAATAATAATATAATTCCTAATAGTGAAGGAGATCCTGTAATAAAACCATCTGTCATTGTTACAGAACCAATTACGATAATAGTAAATGGTGAACCAGTTACGATTACTCCTGGATCATATGTAATATTAAATATAAAAACAATTGATGGAAAACGTTATGTTCTATTATTGATTAATGGAGTTTATTATTGGGTATTAGTAGATGATAATAATAATATTGTTCCAAATGGTGAAGGATTTAAAGCCAATTCAATCGTAATTGTAATAGATAATGATTTAGTAATTATTGTAGATGGTGAACCAGTTAAAATTACTCCAGGAACGTATACAATCTTAGATGTTCAAATAATTAATGGTAGAAAATATGGTTTAATCTTAATTAATGGAAAATATTACTGGGTACCATTAGATGAAAATGATAATATTGTTCCAAATGGTGAAGCAATACCATTTGAAAAAATGACATTTGATTGGGATAGAGAATTAATCTTTATCATTAATGGTGAAAAAATTATTGTAAAACCAGGTACATATACAATTCTTCGCGTTATTCATTATGATGATGGAAGTTATGCATATTATGTATTAATAGATGGTAAATATTATTGGTTCCATTTTGATAAAGATGGTAATTTCAAATATGCATATATTGAAATACCAGGAAATGGTGTTTATACAATTGATACAGAATTAGAAATAATTGATGAATTAGGTCATGTTGTTGGTATGACTGATCAAACAACATATCATATATATTCTATTATTTATGATGCTGATGGTAATATTATTGCTATTAGAATCTCACCACCTGGAGAACCTGAAAGATGGATTTATGTAAGAAGTAAAGGAAAAACGGATGGAACATATATTCCAACAGAAGAAGATCCTAGTAAGTCTAGTGATTCTGTTAAATATTCACACTTTAAAGACCATAAATTAGTATTAGGATGTCTTTTAGGACTTGCATCAGTTATTGGTGGTGCAATAGTTTACAAAAAGAAGAAAAACTCCAAAGAAAAATTAGAAGAGTATGAGTTAGAAGATGGAGAATATCCTGTATTTGAAGAAGATTTTGATGATGATGGTTCCGTTTCTCTTCGAATAAATAATGATTCTTCTGAAGATGATTATTGGATGGAGGTTAGATAGTATGAGTACAATGTCAAGATATACGAATAAAAATGGACCTTTTGCTCCACCTACAGATAGTGGTCATACTGTTCAAGGTATATTAAATAGTTCGTATTTTAAAAATTTAAGTAAAACTTATGATAAATTATTTAACATTTGTCAAAAAATTAAAGGCATTCAAAATAGTTTAATTGATGCATCAGGATCTGATATTAATAAAGTTAATGATGATTTAGAGAAAGTTTATAAAGCTTTTAGTGACTTACAAGATAAAATTGATAGTCGTGGTAGTATTATGCTTGATAATGCTATTAGATATGATAATGTATATGAAGCTAAACGAAGTTTAATAGGTACAACGATTAATCATACCGAAACGATTATAAAAAAAGGTAGTGTATATGTTGCTCTAATGTATCGCTACTGGGATACGGTTCGTGAACAAACAGATTTTGTTGAAGGTATTGAATATGGAACAGATGGATACATATATTTAAAAGTAAAAAGAACTGTAAGGACAGTTGATCGTCAAAACAAGAATTTATGGGTGTTTGCTAATTTTAATGATAACTATGATATGGAAGAAACATCTGACCCTATAATAACTACTTATAATTATGGTCTTAAGGTATTCTTTGATGGAACTTATGAATCTCTTGATAATCTAACATTTTTATCTGCAGCACCTAAATAAAGTGTAAATATAAAAATGAATTAAAGTGATTAATTGATATAAAAAAATGATTATGATATTATAAAAATATAAGGAGGATATAAAACATGGTTAAAATTTCTTATAATTCTAGTAATATGGATAGTGTTATAACTTCATTAAGAACTAAAAAAGCATCTTTTGATGAAAGTGTTTCTACTGTTACAACAGCTATTCAAACTATTGAAAATGGAAATAACTGGAGTGGAACTGATTATGAGTTAGCAAAGTTAGACTTTGATGCTATTCTTGCCAATATGACTAAGATTGGAAATAATATAGCAAGTATTGAAGCTGCTTTAACTACAGTACAAACTAATATGGCTGCCAATAAATATGGAGGTAACGGTAATGGATAATAATATGACTGCTGCTGCTAATGCAGCTATAAGAGATGTTACATTAGAGATAGATACTGATGCTGTATTAGAGCAACTAGCTATTATGAAAAATGTTCTTGGTGAACAAGAAAGAGCTTTATTACAAGATTTTGGTGAAACTTTATCAACAGCTTGGAAAAGTGGTAATGCTACTTTAGTAGCTGGTAAGATTGAAGAAATCAATACTTCATTTACTACAATGGCAGGAATTATTGATAAACTTGTAGATAAAGTTAATTCATATGTTGCTAATGTTCAAAAAGCAGAAGAAGTTTCTTTCAATAATGGCGAAGAATCTAGTGCACCTGCTCAAACAGAACAATAAAAAAAACAAACGTTTATTCGTTTGTTTTTTATTTTTTTACATATTGTCTTGGATTTGTTTCTTCAGTAAATAAAGTTGATATTTCATCGATTTCTTCTTTAGAGTAATCTTCACCTAAATTTTGTTCAATATAATTATCACGAATTTCATGTAATCTTGTTAAAAGACCTTGTAAGTTTTGAAGATGATCTTCTTTTTCATTACATTCATTTAATAAGTTTTTATTATTTTCTAAATCGTTTTCAGCTTCATGTAAATCTTTAATTGTTCTTTTAGCACTATATTGTTTATCTCCGTATAAATCATTATATGGTTTAAATCTTTCGTTTTCTTGAATCTTTTTATCACATACCATACTTGAAGTATGATAAGCTACATAATCAGTTGCCCAAATAAGTATTGGTAAGAATGTAGTAAATGTAATATTACCTGCAATTAGAGATGCAATGATTAATCCTATTGTTATAACGGCAACTAAGAGTGCTGGAAGAATATATAAGAATTTTTTCATCTTATTATATTTAGGATATCTCTTTTGAATAGTTTCATCTTCCATTAATGTTTCTAATAATTTAATTAATTGTTTCTTATCATTAATTGTTTCTTGAATTTTATTTTTATCAAGTGATTTTAATTCTTCATTTAGTTTATTAATAGCTGTTTGAACTTTATTTGTTTCATTCTTTAATTTTGTCATAAAAACTCCTTTTGCCATTATTATAGCATGTCTTAGTTTAATATCTAGTATTTTTGTAAAGTAATAGTAAAAAAATAATTGATTTAAATAGTTATATATGATATATTACATAACGAGTAAGAAATTACTCCTTGGCGAAAGCCCGTTTAGTCCAAAAGGAGGTGTAAGGATGAAAAATTACGAACTTATGTTTATCGTAAAGCCAACACTTGATGATGAAGCTGCTAATGCTGTTTGCGAAAACATGAAAAAAGCTTTAGAAAAAGAAGGAGCTAAGATTCTTGAAGTTAAACCTATGGGTCACAAAGAATTAGCTTACGAAGTTAAAACATTCAATAATGGTAATTATTTCTTAATTACTGTTGAAAGTGATGCTAAAGCAGTTGATGAATTCTCTCGTCTTGCTAATATTAGCGAAGATATTATTCGTCACATCGTTGTTAAGGCAAACTAATAGGAGTTAAATATGAATAAAGTATTTTTAATTGGTCGCTTAACAAGAGACCCAGAACTTAGATATACAAGTAGTAATTTAGCTAACATGCGTTGTTCACTAGCTGTTGATAGAACATATCAAAGAGAAGGCGAAGAACGTGGAACAGATTTTATTAATATTGTTGCTTTCGGTAATCGTGCAGAAACTATGAAAAAATATCTTACTAAAGGTAGTCAAATAGCTGTTGATGGTAGAATTCAAACAGGTAGTTATGACGGACAAGATGGTAAAAAAGTTTATACAACAGATGTAATTGTTGAGAATTTCCAATTCTTAGATAGCAAAGGAAGCCGTCAAGTAAGTGAAGATAATGGAGATAATGTAACTCCATATGATTTTGCAGATTCTTCTAGTGACAATACAAGTGATAGTAGTGATCCATTTGCTGATTTCGGTGCTAAAATCGAAGTAAGCGATAATGAATTACCATTCTAAAAAAGGAGGATATTATGGCAGAATTTTATAGAAAGAAAAAGAAAGTATGCTATATGTGTACTGGAAAAGATATCGATTATAAAGATATTGAAGTATTAAAAAAGTATATAAATGATAAAGGTAAGATTTTACCAAGAAGAGTTACAGGTGCTTGTGCAAAACATCAAAGACATATTGCTGAAGAAGTTAAAAAGGCACGTGCAATTGCTTTATTACCTTATACAAAATAGAGTGTTATTTAATAACACTTTTTTTTAATATTTTTTGTTATAATATTAATAGTAAGATTGATAATGGAGGTAACATGAAGAGAAGTTTTAAATATATACTTATTATATTCTTA
Organism: uncultured Clostridia bacterium; assembly: GCA_946409545.1. Classification (GTDB taxonomy): domain Bacteria; phylum Bacillota_I; class Bacilli_A; order RF39; family UBA660; genus RUG12783. The sequence goes on from CAMJWT010000001.1 coordinate 99,107, forward strand.
TTAATATCAATAGTAGTTGGTTGTGGTAATTTTAATCATGGGGAAAATATAGAGAATGATAATCATGAAGAAATTATAGAGTATGATAATGTTAATAAATTAAAATTAGATAATTATAAATTTATGGAAGTAAAAGAGTCAAATGATAAAATAAAATATCGTATTCTTGTTATCGATATAGATCCTATTTTAACTGATGGAAATATTGAAGGTGTATCATGTAGAGGTAAAACAGCAAGTGAATGTTTAAAACAGAATAAAACACAGGCTATTAATGAATTAGTTAAAGATTTAAATGATTCTTCACATAACTATTTAGATGTTGTTATTGAAAAAACGGAATATTTAAATGAATTTCCTAAATATAAAAATAAAGTAACACTAAAAAATGGAAGGCAAGATTATAAGTTTGATGAAGAAACATGGCTAGATATTTTTAAAGATGGTTGGTATAAAGGTATCAATGATGAACGTGTTCAAGGTATCGGTAACTGGTTTGGAACATTTGATTACGATTATATTATAAAAAAATTAAATTTAGTTGAACGAAAAAATAATAATGAATTTGATGAAGTATGGATTGTTAATATTGATCCATCACTAACATATGAGTCAATAATGGTTGGTAATAATTCATTTTGGATGAATGGTGAACCAATAGAAGCAAATTGTAAACCTTTTAAAATGATGAATGTTTCTATTTCACGACCTGATGCTAATTTTGAATGCTTTGGACATGCAACAGAGCAACTTTTAAATAATGTTTTTGCAAACTCTAATTATAAAGAATATAATGCTTTGAATTGGAATAGTGGAACAGTAACTATTGATAAATCTAATTATAATAAGTTAAGTTTGTTTCAAAAATTTATGCTAACTGATCATCAAAATACTATAAATAATTCCGGTTATGCTGGAGTTGGCAATATGCATTATTCACCAAATAGTACCAAAGATTATGAATGGAATAATAAAAATAATAAGGTTTTAAGCAAATATTCTGAATGGGAGAATTATCCAAATTTAAATGATTCCGTTAGTACTAATATATTTACTCCCAGTGTTTATATGGAAAAAACATTAAATGGAACTAATAGTGATGCAAGACTTCATCATCGTTGGTGGTTTGGATTATTACCTCATCATACAGGATTAACAAGTGATGGTTATTCTAATAATTGGTGGGATTATTATAGAAAAAATACATATATTACAAATATTGTTTCTGATGAATATACACAAAACTTCAATGTCGGAGATAAAATAAGTATTAGCTTAATTTTAGAATATTCTGATGGTACAAAAGAAAAAATAGAAGTGTCTTTATATGATCAAAATATAGAGATAGATAATAAAGATTTATTTTATGTAGATACAACAGGTCAAATATATGCAAGAAAAAGTGGAAAAGCAAATTTTGTTTATTACCGTGATGGTGTTTATGGGGAAATAAATATTATAGTAAATTAGAGTCATCGAGAGATGACTTTTTATTGATATGTGTTATAATAATTGTAATAAGGGAGGTTCTATGCAAGTAATTTTTTTGAAAGACCTAAGAGGTCAAGGTAAAAAAGGGGAAATTAAAGAAGTTAGTGATGGATATGCAATGAACTTTTTAATTAAAAAAGGTTATGCTATTAAGAAAACAGAGGGTAGTCTTCAAAAATTAAATATTCAAAAAGAAGAAGATAGATTACGTGATATTGAATTAACTAAAGAAGCAGAAAAGACTAAAAAAGAATTAGAGAAACTAACCTTAGTATTTACAGCAAAAGCTGGTAAAATGGATAAAATGTTTGGAAGTATTAGTTCTAAACAAATTAAAGAAGAATTAGAAAAGAAGAATTATCATTTCGATAAAAAACAAATTAAAACAGAGACCATTAATTCTTTTGGATTTCATAATGTTGAAATTGAATTATATAAAGATGTAAAAGGAATAGTTAGAGTCGAAGTTAGAAAGGCATAATTATGGCAAGAAGTATACCTAATAATCAAGAAGCTGAGCAAGCTTTATTATCTACAATGTTTTTATCTAAATATGCTCTTGATAAAGCTGTAGATACACTTCAAGAAGATGATTTTTATTATAATAATAATCGAATTATTTTTAATACTTTAGTTAACTTATCTAACAAAAATATTCCTATTGATATGACTTCTGTCGTAACAGAGATTAAGAATAATGATAAGTTAAATGAAGTTGGTGGTATTTCATATCTTACTGAAGTACTTAATAGTGAAGCGGTTGCTAGTAATGCTGAATATTATATAAAGAAAATTAATGATGCATCCCTACTTCGTAGATTAATAAAAGTATCTGAAGAGATTCAGTCTTTAGGTTATGAAACTAATAGTGATGTTAATGAAGTTTTAGATGAAGCAGAAAAGAGAATATTAAACGTTGTTAAAAATAAACAAACGAGTGAATTTCGTAATTTTAATGATGTCTTAATGGAAGCTCAAAGAAATCTTGAAGAACTATCTCAATCTAAAGGGGAAGTTACAGGACTTCCATCTGGTTTTACAGATTTAGATAGATTAACAGCTGGTTTTCATGAAAATCAATTAATTATAGTAGCTGCTCGTCCTGCGATGGGAAAAACTATTTTTGCTTTAAATGTTGCTGTTAATGCAGCTTTAGCAGGTAAAAGTGTTGCTGTATTTAACCTTGAAATGGATGCTACGCAACTTGCTAATCGTATGTTATCAAGCGTTGGTCAAATTGAAGGACGTAAGTTTATGTCTGGTAATTTTAATAATGATGACTGGACAAGACTTAATGAAGCAGTAAGTCAATTAGAAGGAGCTAAGATTTTTATTAATGATACTCCAAGTGCAACAATTGGTGAAATAAGAAGTAAATGTCGAAGACTTGCAAGTAGTGATGATGGGCTTGATTTAGTTATTATTGACTACTTACAATTAATTAGTACAGGTCGTAATTATGGATCTAATCGTCAACAAGAAGTATCAGATATTTCGCGTGCTTTAAAATTAATGGCATTAGAACTTCATGTTCCCGTAATTGCTTTATCTCAATTATCTCGTTCTGTTGAACAAAGAGAAGATAAGCGACCATTAATGAGTGACTTACGTGAATCAGGATCTATTGAACAAGATGCCGATATAGTATCTTTCTTATATCGTGATTCTTATTATCGAAATAAAAGTGAGAATAAAAAAGAATCAGAAGCTAGTGTTAGTGAATTAATAGTTGGAAAACATCGTAATGGACGTGTTGCAACTATTAAATTAGTATTTAAAGGAGACACTTGTTCGTTCTTAAATTATCAAGAAGAAGCGGGTGATTAATTTGCGTATTAAAAATATTTTAATGATTTTTATCGCTTTAGTTTTAAGTTTTGCGGTAGTTCATTTTACTAATAGGGATTATACTATAAAAGAACCAATTCCTTGTTATCGTGTTTATTTGAAAGGAAAATCAATTGGTTTAATATCATCAAAAGAAGAACTTGATGATTATATTAATAAACAACAAGAAAACTTAAAAAAAGAATATAATGTTGATAAAGTTTATATTCCTAACGATATTGATGTTGTAAAAGATATAACATATGATGATAAGTTTTCTAATATTGAAGATATTTATGATAAGATCAATCAAATATCGCCATTTACGATTAAAGGATATCGTGTTAAAGTTGAAAGACAAAATAGTATATCTCACCATAGTGATGAGGCTGAAACCAAAGAACAAGCTGAAGTTATTTATATAAATATTATTGATAAAAATATCTTGGAATCCGCAATGAAGAAAGTTGTTTTATCATTTGTTACTGAGGAACAATATAATTCTTTTGTTGAAGGCAAGCAAATGCAAATTGAAACAACAGGAGAAGTAATCGAGGATATTTTCATTGATAATAATATAACGATTCAAGAACGTAATATTCCAACTAATGAAAAGATATATAAAACGGAAGATGAGTTAATAAAATATTTGATATTTGGTAATAATGAAAGTGATAGAACCTATGTTGTTAAAATAGGTGATACCGTTGCTGAAGTTGCTGAAAATAATCAGATGAGTGTTAACGAATTATTAATTGCTAACGACGATATTAAAACACCTACAACCCTTCTTTATGCAGGTCAAACCTTATCAATTGGTATTTTGGATCCAATATTCTCAACCGTTGTTGAAAAACACGTTGTAGCAGACCAAACCGTTAAATATAAAACAACATATAAATACGATAATACAATGTATCAAGGACAAACAAAAGTACTACAAGAAGGTCAGAATGGTATTAACCGTATTACTGAAAAAATTAAAGTAGTTAATGGTGAAGTTAATCAAGCTTATATTGTATCTAATGAAACAATTAAGCCTGTTGTAAATAAAATAATTGCTCGTGGTGGTAAACAAGCTCCACGTGGTGATGGTGAATGGAGTTGGCCAACGAACTTCCCATGGCGTATATCTAGTGGTATTGGATGGCGTTGGGGAGCAATTCACCGTGGTATCGATATTATTGGTCCTGGAAAAGGATCACCTATCTATGCAGCTCGTAATGGTGAAGTTGTAGAAGCTAAATATGATGGCTCTCGTGGTAACCATATCATCATCAAACATGATAATGGATATTATACACAATACATGCATATGCAAAGTTCTCCAACAAAATATGTTCATGTTGGTCAAAGAGTTTATTCACATCAAGTAATTGGTGAAATGGGATGTACTGGTAGTTGTACTGGTACGCACCTACACTTTGAAATATGGGATGGAAAGCCATATGATTCAGGTTCTCGTTACTTTGATGCAAGGAGTTTCTATTAATGAAAGTCTACGTTTTAGGAAGTGGATCTAAAGGTAATTCAACGTTGATTGTTGGTAATAATAAAAAAATCCTCATCGACGTTGGATTTTCTTATCCAAAAGAAAAAATGTTATTAGAGAATTTTGGGGTTAGTCCTAATGAAATAGATGCAATTTTAATAACCCATGATCATAGTGACCATATTGGTGGCTTAAGTCAGTTTATTAAAAAACATCATATTAAGGTTTATGCAAACGAAATCCTTGCTGGTCAATTAATTCGAGTTATTAATGAAAATGATATGATGATTGTTGATAATAAGTTCTCGATTGATGACTTTAGTATTGAAAGCTTTAAAACAAGCCATGATGCCATTGGCTCTGTTGGTTATATCGTGGAAGAGGATTCTAAAGAACTTGTTTATGTTACGGATACAGGTTATATAAATAAAAGAAATTTAGCAAAACTTGTTAATAAAGAAGCATATATTTTTGAAAGTAATCATGATGTTAGAATGCTTATGAATGGACCATATCCTTATATATTAAAGCAAAGAGTATTAAGTGATAAAGGACACTTGTCTAATGAATTATCAGGTAATTATTTAAAAGAATTAATTGGTGATAGAACAAAAATAGTCGTTCTTGCTCACTTATCGGAAATCAATAATACCCCAGAAGTTGCTTTAGATACTGTTAGCAAGATAATAAATAATAAAAAGATTAAATTAGTTAATGCTTTTCAAGATGAATCTATTGAAGTGGGTGAACTTTAATGATAAAAATAATATGTGTTGGTAAAATAAAGGAAAGTTTTTATCGTGAAGCTATTAATGAATACTTAAAAAGATTAAGTAAATATACTAAAATAGAGATTGTTGAATTAAATGATTTTAATTATGATAAAGAAAAAACTATTAAAGAAGAATCAAGATTAATTATTAATAAACTAGATAATGGTTATAATATTTTATTAGATATTAATGGAGAATCTCTTGATAGTATATCTTTTTCTAGTAAATTAAATGATTTATTAATTGATAATCATAATATTAACTTTATTATTGGTGGTTCATATGGTGTAAGTGATGAACTAAAAAATATGGTTAATTATCGATTATCATTTTCCAAGATGACTTTTCCTCATCAACTATTTAGGGTGGTTTTAATTGAACAAATATATCGTGCATTTAAGATAATAAACAATGAAGAATATCATAAGTAGGTGTCTATGGATAAAATAAGTTACTATATTTGGATAATTGCTACATTTATGCTAATTAGTTGTGGAATATTTTACACAATAAAGTTGAAATTCCCTCAATTTAGATTTAGAAGAATGCTAAAAAGCATAAATGATAATGATCGTAATAAAAGTGGAATCAGTCCTTTTGAAAGCTTAACCTTAGCTTTAGCAAGTCGTGTAGGTGTTGGTAGTTTATCTGGTATAGCTTTATCAATATATCGTGGTGGTATAGGAACCATATTCTGGATATGGGTATCTTGTTTATTAATTCTTCCTAATGCTTTTGTTGAAAGTACTTTATCAGTTATCTTTCATAAAAAAAGAAATAATAAGTTTGAAGGAAATCCATCTTATTACATTAGTGAAGGGTTAAATAAGAAAAAACTAGCAATAGTATATGCAAGTATTGTTGCTTTTTGCCAAATATTAGGTTTTACATCAATTCAATCTAATACAATGGCAACATCTCTTAATTATCACTTCAATATTCCATTAATACTAAGTGGAGTTGTTCTTGCCGTTTTATCTTTTATGATAGTAATTGGTAATTTAAAAAGAATAACAGCCTTCTTATCAAAACAAGTATTAACTATGGGATTTTTATATGTATTAGTATCAATTCTTATTATTGTTATAAATATTAAATCAGTACCAAGTGTTTTGGCAAATATAATTCGTGAAGCTTTTAACTTTAAAGCTTTAGGATGGGGAGTCTTCGCTAGTTTAATAATTGGTGTTCAAAGAGGTATTTTCTCATCAGAATCAGGAACAGGTTCAGGTGCCATAGCTAGTGGAGCTTCTGACACAAAAACTCCTGTTAATCAAGGTTTTATCCAATCAATGGGAGTATATTTTACAGTATTTATAGTATGTACTTCAACAGCTTTAATTATCTTAACAAGTAATGTTAATATTTCATCATATCATAATCCTAATGGTATAGAGATTGTCCTATCTGCCCTTAATTATCATTTGGGTGATATTGGTAATATTTTCTTAATTATTATGCTTGTTTCATTTTCTTTTTCAACAATTCTTTCTGCATATGTATATGGTGAATCAGGATTTAAATATTTATTTCCTAAAATAACAGATAAAGGTATCATGTTTATTAAGGTAGCTTTATTCGGAATTATTATTGCATCTGCTGTAGTAAGTCCAGTGTTATTATGGGATTTAGTAGATGTAAGTACTGCTTTAATGGCAATTATAAATGTCTATGCTATCTTTAGTTTAAGACGTATTATGTTATACGAATATTATAAGAAATGATGTATATAAAAATTGACTTTAAGTATGATTTTTTGTATTATTTAATTAGAATGTAGGTGTGCTATGATTGTTTTAGAACCAGAGACTCCTGTTGAAGAAGAAGAAAAAAAAGAAATTCCAAGGCTGAATGCCAATGATGCAATAAGAAAAATCGAAGATATCAATGATATTATTTCGAAAATTCAGCGTGAGTTTATTGATAATACAGGAGAATATCTTTATAATTTAACTAATTCGTGGTGGTCAAATAAAGCTATTGCTTTTGGTGAAAAGTTAGTAAATAAAGTTGATGATGTAGATCGAAACCTCGTTTTTGTTGATGAATCTACTGTTAATGATGCTTGCAGTTCATTCAATGATGCTGCTCGTTTTCGTAATACTAGAAGTATTTATGTTCAAGCTGGACCTTTCCTAGGTGTTAATTATAAAAAGTTTAAAGAAGCTGATGACGCTGGAAGAGTTGGTATGATAACTAGTGATGTTGAGAATCAAACAAGTGAATATGTTAATATTCTTGAATCAATAAAAAATGCTGTTAATGGTATTCCTAATAGTATTGGTTTTTATGATGTTAATGGTTCTCTTGTTAAAACATATCATTTAAAGTTAGGCAATATAAGTAATCTAGTTAATGATTCAATAAATCTTGTTAGTAATGAAGTCCAAACAGCAACTCAAGAAGAGGTTGATTTAACTAAAACTGCTGCAAGCGATGCTACATCAGTATTATCTAGTAAATAAAACATCTTTTGATGTTTTTTTTAAAGGAGGCAATAATGATAGGGAATGATTGGGATCAAATATTATCAAATGAATTTAAAAAAGAATATTTTATAAATTTAATTAATAAAGTTCGTGATGAATATAAAAAGAAAACGGTTTTTCCAAGAAAAGATCAGGTTTTTAATGCTTTTCGTTATACTCCATATAAAGATCTTAAAGTAGTTATATTAGGACAAGATCCATATCATGGAGTTGGGGAAGCAGAAGGCCTATCTTTTTCCGTACCACTTGATATTAAGAAGCCACCAAGCCTTGTTAACATTTTTAAAGAGTTAAATGATGATTTAGGAGTACCTATTCCTAATCATGGCAGTTTGCATAGTTGGGCAAGACAAGGAGTATTACTTCTTAACGCAACTTTAACAGTAATTAAAGATTTAGCTGGTTCTCATCAAGGATTAGGTTGGGAAACTTTTACAGATAATGTTATTAAAATAATAAATGAAAAAGATACCCCTGTTGTTTTTATATTATGGGGGAGATATGCAAGAAGCAAGAAGAAGTTAATAACTAATCCAATGCATTTAGTAATAGAGTCAGCTCATCCAAGTCCTTTATCAGCTTATAATGGATTTTTTGGAAGTCGTCCTTTTTCGAAAACTAATAATTTTTTAATAAAAAATAAAATGAAACCAATTGATTGGAAAATAAATAACTAATATTTATATAATATGTTATAATCAAAATAGGAGGAATGTATGGCAAGTGAAAATTTAAATGATGAAAAAGAAGTGGTAAGAATTCCTGGATTGTATCCTTCTAAAGCAATAAAAGATATAAAAAATGTTAATGATGTTATCTGTAGTATTCAAAAAGTATTTGCTAGTGCAATTAATACTTATTTTGATAAACTATACGATTTATGGTCATCTCCAAAGGCCTTAGAATTTTATGGAAGAACATCTAGTGAGTTAACTAGTATCAATGATGAAATCATTAGTTTTAACGAATCAGTAATAGATGAACTTGTAGCATCATTTAATCGAATTGCGCCATCACATAGAGAATCATCAATTAGTGTTGCTAAAGGAGCTTATACAGTTTTAAAAATAAAACCTCTATTAGAAACTTTTGCTAATGGAAAAATAGGTATGAAAGATAAATTGGTAGATAATGCAACAAGAGACTTTCTAATGCAAATTAAAAATATTGTTAATAAGACTTCACCTATTCCTAATGTGATTTATTTCTATGATACAGATGGTAAATTAGCTGGCTCATGTAATACAAGAGTATCTGAATTAAGAAGTATTCTTGAAAAAGGTTTATCAAAAGCTAATTTATCGGCTTCGATAGTAGATGAAGCAACTACTAGTACAAGATTAGCTGCTAAGAATGCTGCATCTATTCTAAATACTCGTAGCTAATATTTACTTTTTATATGTTTTATGGTATAATACAAGACAACAAAAGGGAGTAATTCCGCGTTTTATATCGTCAGGACGTTTTATACCGGTATAAAAGATTATTATTGAATGAGACTTTTGCTTAGCAAAAGTTTTTCTTTTGCTATAAATAATGATATAATGATGAAAGGAGGAATATTTATGATTATTGGAATCATTGTTATTGTCGTTTTTATTATTTTAGGTTCAATTAAACAAATTGATCAATTTGAAAGAGGAATTAAATTCCAAAGAGGTAAATTCAAGAAAATTATGCAACCAGGATGGAATATCGTATTACCTATCATTCAATCATATAGAAAGGTAGATATTCGTACTAAAGCTGTTGACGTACCAGAACAAGATGCTATTACAAAAGATAATGTAAGTGTACGTATTAATGCTGTTATTTACTATAAGATATTCGATGCTAGTAAAGCTATTCTTGAAGTTGAAAACTTCTATTATGCTGTATCACAATTAGCTCAAACAACAATGCGTAATGCTGTTGGTGAAGTATCTCTAGATGAATTATTATCAGAAAGAGAAAAAATATCTGCAAAGATTTGTGAAATTATTGATAAAGCTACTGATCCTTGGGGAATTAAAGTAGAGAATGTTGAACTTAAAGACGTATCTCTTCCAGAAGAAATGAAGAGAGTTATTGCTCGTGTTGCTGAAGCAGAACGTGAGAAGATGGCTGTTATTACTAAAGCTCATGGTGAAGTTGAAGCTGCTGAAAACTTAAATAAGGCTGCTGAAACACTTGCTCAAAATCCAGTTGCTGTTCATTTAAGAACTCTTGAAACTATCAATGATTTATCAAGTGATCAATCAAATACTATTATTTTTGCATTACCACTTGATGTTTTAAAATCATTTGATACATACAATAAAAAGAACAGTAAAAGTGAATAGTGTAAATATCGATTAAAAAGTGATGAATTTCATCACTTTTTTTGTTTACCTTTAATAATTTTGCGTTATATAATTAAAATAGGAGTGGTGTGATGAAAAAGATAATTTTAGAAGAGAATGGTAAAGATGTTGAATATGATGTTTTGTTTACCTTTAAAGATGAAAAGAATAATAAAGAATATATAATATATACGGATGACAGTGAATATTTATATGCAGCTTATTTTGATAATGGAGAAATAAATTATATCGATAATCCCACTGATCAAGCTTTTATCGAAAAAGTTATTGATATAGTTAAAAAGAGTGTGGAGGAATAATATGGCTAAAGTTAGTAATTTTAATGGTAAAGTAGTAAAAAGTGTTGTTCAAAGTAAAAAAATATCATTTGGTTCTAAAATTAGAGTAGTCGTTATTTCTGATTTGCATAATTATACTACTGATAGAGAACAAGCTAGCCGTCTAGCTGAAGAAATAAAAAGACAAAATCCCGATTTTATTTTTATAGCAGGTGATATTTTTAATCTTGGAAAACAATGGGAAGATGAAACCTCATTATCAGGATTATGGTATTTTCTTGGTAACGTTTCTGAAGTTGCACCAGTATTTATTACATGGGGTAATCATGATATTGTAGGTACTACTGATAAAAATAGAGAAGAAAGGTTAAAGAATCTTCGTCTTCTTGAAAAAGCAAGACCTGGTGAAGTATATCCACTATATAATGAATGTGTAATCGTAAAAGGTATGGAAGTTATGGGCTTTGTACCAACATTAGGTATTTTAGGTGGATTATCTAATCAACTTCATGGTATTGCTCATGATAAATTTATAGATATGTATGAAAAGAAAGGTGCAAGATTCTCAAGTGATCCAAGTAGAATGAAAACTTACTTAGGTCATAATCCTCATTTAATTGCGGCTTCTGAAAATGGAGTTGGTTTAGGAAGCTTAAAAGTATGTGACTTCTTTGTAACTGGTCACTTACACAATGGATATAAATTAGTAATTGAACACTTAAGAAAAATGTTTAAAATGAAACCAAAAGAGTTATCTTCTCTAGCCTTTGATAAAGGCTGGGTTGAACAACCTATTGTTGTTAATAGAAAAGGTCTTCCGATTCTTACTAGCCTTTATCCAGTTTTTATGGGACATACAAATTTATGCCGAGGAATTGTTTATATAGATGATGATGCACAACAAAAATATCTACAGTTACCTGATGGTAGTATGTATAAAAATTCCTCTAGTAAACCTAATGTTCAAGTTTGGGAACCAATTCTTCCTGATCTTGCAAGAAAAGAAATAATGGATGATGATTTATCATGTATGATTATTTCTGAAGGTATAAATCCAGGCTTTGTTTCTGGTGAAGAAATGGCAACAATGAATACTGTTGATTTTGTTAATACAGTTGATAGTCAAAAATAAGATTAGTTTAAAACTAATCTTTTTATTTCTATTGTATTTAAAAAATATTTATGGTATCATTTATGTATAATAAGGGATGGTATAGATGTGAATTATACTAGTATTTTTTTGGATTCCATTAAACCAAATTTAGAGGGTATTGATGAAATTAAAGAAAGACTTGATAATTCGATGGATGAATATAAAAATCTAGATGAATTAGTCTTTTTTATTGGAGATGATTCTAAAAAGATTATTGATTTTCCTAATCAGGATTTAGTTAATAATTATTTATCGTTAATTTCCAAAGATGAAAAAGAATATCAAGCAATAAAGTACTTAGTTTCAACAAACGATAAAAAGATGCGTTTTTTACCTCAATATGTTGATTCTGTTGTTAATCTTGAAAGTTTAGCAATAGGTATTAGAAGTATAAAAAATAACTTATCAAGAGAGATTGATGATTTAAGTTCAACATATTATGAAAAATGGTTAAATAAAAAATATTATGATATCTTCTCTTCTAATAATATTTATTTATCTGATCCAAGTGAGTTTTCTATATATTTAAAAAAGTTAGAAATTCCAGATGATTTAAAAGTTAATATATTAGGAGAAGCTGTTAAGTGTAATAATATCTATTATCAAAAATATTATGATAATACAGATGATTATATTAAGTTTATTAATGATAATCGAATATTCTTATTAAACAAGTTTAAGAGTTTAGAAGATAGTTTAAGTAAATATGTTAATCTAGATTGTAGTTTAGAAGACATATTAAGTTATAGTAATCGATATGATTTAGAAAACTTATTACTTGCTAAAAAGATATGGATTGTTAATAAAGTTAATGATAATTATTTAAATAATGATATGAATGGATTAAATGATTTAATAAAAGATTTTAATTTCATTAATACATTAGAGAACAAGAATAAAGAAGAAATAGAAAGAATAATAAAGGAAGGGCATTAAAATGAAAGAAGAATTATTAAAAGTTTTAGAAACAAAGCTAGATAGTATTAATAAAAACATTGAGTCCTTAGATTTAATTAATACTAGATTAAATGGAGAAGAAGAGAATCTAAACTATGTACAACAAATTCTTGGATATTTTAAAAATGAAGAAGATGGTTATGATATTAATAGATTTTCTTTGTTAGATAAAGAGAATTTTAATAAATGTTTAGAATTAGTACCAGATTCTACAAAAGGTAAGTTTCAAACTAATAGTTGTAATTATGATGGTCTTGTTTATTTAATAAATGGTATCAATAATGGTATTGCTCTTACTTTAACGGAAGAACAACAACAAGCTATTGAATTGATGATTAATGGCCTTAGTGATAAGAAAATTGATTATCAAGCTAGAATAGATGGTATTAAGTTAGCAAGAGATAGATTAGAAGTTAGTGATCCTAATGCCTTAGAATTATCTAAAGAAAAATATCAAAGTATTGTTAATGAACTAAATAATAATGATTATATTTCAGAAACTGATGATGTCATTAATGCTATTAACTATTCTAATGTTGAGCAAAATAAAGTTGTTGATATGTTAAGTTATTTATTAAAATATAATGCTGACATTTATAATGAAAGAGTAGAAGTAGGACTACAAAATCCAACATATGTTGCAAATGAAGAGGTTCAACAAGTTGTTCCTACTGAAGAAGTTTATGAAGCTCCAGTTGAAACAAATATGGAAATGCCTGTAGATGTCCCAACAGAAGAAGTATATGAAAATCCTCAAGAAATGGATTTTATGCCTACTGAAGATTATGAAGAAGTTAGTGCTGAGGAAACAGAAATACCTCAAGAAGAATCTGTTCCTCTTGAAGTATATCAAGAAACTGAAGTTCCAGCAGATGTTCCTGTTGATAATACTGAAGTAGAAACACCTATCGAAACAGCTGTTTCAGAAGAAGTACAAGAAGAAATTAATAAATTAGTTACTGAAGAAGAACCAGAAGAATATCAAAATAGTGAATTAGAAATTACACCAGCTCCTCTTGAAGTAGAAGCACATAGTGACATGATTAATAAAGATGAATTAGATTCTTTATTACAGGGTTATCATATTAAACTAGATGATGAATTTGATGATAGCTTATTATATGGTGATATTAATAATTATCGTGATATTTTAGATAATCTTCGTAATCAAGATGTTTTATCAACAATTAGTAAAAATCAAATATTACTAAAAAATATCTTAATTTATTCTAATAATGAATTAATTGATAATGTTCTTGAAATAATTAGAAATGATTTTTCTATCGATGATGATGATTATGTAGAAACAGCTAAGATTACAATTGATACATTACCAGCAATCTTTGTTAATGAACCAATTGGAACATATGATAATTTTATTCGTAATGTTGAAATGTTTAAGAGATTAAACTTCGATATGATTAACTTATTTGATTTTAGTAGAGAATTATTAGTAGTTGATAATAACTTACTTGAAAGTAATTATCAATTAGTAAGTAGATATGATATTAATATTGATGAAAAGAATGCTAAGTATTTACTTGCAATTCCAAATGTTGTTGAAAGAATGGATTATTATGTTGAATCTTTATATGATGATAAGATTACTAGAAAGACATTTGATGGTATTAATATTATTAGAATGTATCCAAGTAAACTTGATACTGTAACAGATTTAACGATTAAGAGATTGCGTTATTCTAGTGAGAATGGTAAGAAGATGTTTGGTTCTCGTGAAAACAGTATTTCTGGTGAAGTTGCTAATTTAAAAGTAGATGTTTTGAATATCCCTGATAATTATATGGCTTCATTCTTCAATAATGAATTTGATGATATAACTGGTGAAGAAATAACTTCATTTGAACAAATGCTTCTAGCTAATAATAATTATCAATTTGTTGAAGATGAATTATTACAAAAATTAAATATGTATCGTGATGGATTAAGATATTCAATTGAAAATGTTAATGTTTCTTATAATAAAGTATTAAGAAATTACAATATTTTAATTAATAATAATATTGATCCACAAAAAGCATTAGAATTCGCAGTATGTTATAACCTTGTTATTACCAAAGATGAATACATTAAAGTAAAAAATGTTTTAAATACATTGGGAGGTAAATAATATGGAATTCTTGATTAAATATAATTTTACAAAGAAAGATATTGAAACAATTGAAAAAAGTATAACAGAAACAGAATTAAGAAATGTTAAAATGAATGCCAATAATATTGTTCAAGTAGTTGATTATTTAACTTCACTTGGAATAACTAAAGATACAATGAGAGATTTATTTATCTATCAAATTGGTATCTTCCATAGAACTAAAGGTGAACTTGAACAAGTATTTGATGAATATGAAATTGAATCAATTGTTAAATCATTAAATTATGATGTTAACACAATTGATATGGTTGAATTTTAAAAATATCTTGCATTTATAAAATAATTAAGTTAAAATAAATAACAATGAAAGGAGTAACTATATTTATTTTTAAAATAGTTACTCTTTTTTTGTTTAAAATAATGCAAATGTCATAAATGTGTCTAGCATATTGACAAAATAAAAGAAAATTGATTATTTCCTTTCTTTTTTGTTGACTAGAAATATTATTTGTGTTATTAATATATGTTGGCGACATATTATTTTGTATAATATGTAATAGTAAAAAATAATACGTAATGGGGTGAATTTTAATGGCTTATAAGCTAGTTAATTGTGGCGATTATCGTCAAAGAAGATCCTTCTCAAGGATAAAGAAAAGTTATGAATTAAAAGATTTACTTGAAATTCAAAAAAAGAGTTATCAATGGTTTGTTGATACAGGTATAAAAGAAGTATTTGATGACTTGTTCCCCGTAGAAAATTTCTCTGGAACTCTATCATTAGAATTTGGTGATTATCATTTTGATGAACCAAGATATTCAATTAAAGAAAGTAAGGATAGAGAGTCTACTTATGCAGCTCCACTTAAGATTGATGTTAGATTATTTAATCATGAAACCGGTGAAGTAAAAGAACAAGAAATATTCTTAGGTGATATGCCAGTAATGACGGATAGTGGTACTTTCATTATCAATGGTGCAGAACGTGTAATTGTATCTCAATTAGTAAGAAGTCCAAGTGTATACTTTAATCGTGAAATTGATAAGAGTGGTAGAAGTTTAATTACATCACAAATTATTCCAACACGTGGTACATGGTTAGAATTCGAAACTGATGCTAGAGATGTTGTATATGTTCGTATTGATAGAACAAGAAAAGTAGCTTTAACTACCCTTTTACGTGCTTTTGGTTTATCTAGTGACGAAGATATTTACAAAGTCTTTGGTAAAGATCCATATATTGAAAATACAATAGCTAAAGATAGTACAAGAAATACTGATGAAGCTTTAATTGAAATATATGAAAAATTAAGACCAGGAGAACCTAGTACACTTGATAGTTCTAAAAACCAAATTATTACAAGATTCTTTGATGAATTCCGTTATGATTTAGCCCGTGTAGGACGTTATAAATTTAATAGAAAGTTAAATGTAACAGATAGATTATTAAATCAAACTTTAGCAGAAGATATTAAAGTTGATAATGAAGTTAAATTTGCTAAAGATACATTAATTACAAAAGATGTCTTAGAAGAAATGAAGACTATCTTTAATAGTGGTTATAATTTAAAACCAGCTAAGATTAATGAAGAATTAGATACTTATGGAAATATTCAAACAATTAAGATTTATAATCCTAATGATAAGAAAGAAAAATTAATTGTAATCGGTAATGATTATAATATAGATGTTAAGAGATTAACTATTAGTGATGTTTATGCATCAGTAAGTTATTACTTAAACTTATTACATGGTGTTGGTAACTTCGATGAAATTGACCATTTAGGTAATCGTCGTATTAGACAAGTAGGAGAATTATTACAAAATCAATTTAGAATTGGTGTAGCTCGTATGGAAAGAGTTATTCGTGAACGTATGACTACTCAAGAAATGGATGAAGTAACTCCTAAAACATTAATTAATATAAGACCAGTTACAGCTGCTATGAAAGAGTTCTTTGGTTCATCACAACTTTCACAATTCATGGATCAAACGAACCCACTTGCAGAATTAACTAATAAACGTCGTCTATCTGCTTTAGGTCCAGGTGGATTATCAAGAGATAGAGCTGGTGTTGAAGTACGTGACGTTAACCCTTCACATTATGGACGTATTTGTCCTATTGAATCACCAGAAGGACAAAATATTGGTCTTATTACTTCACTTGCTAGTTACGCTAAAATTGATGAATATGGATTTATTATGACTCCATATCGTAAGGTTGAAAATAAGAAATTAACTGATGAAGTTGTTTATTTAACAGCCGATGAAGAACAAGATTATGTTATTTCACAAGCTACTATTGAAGTAGATGATAAATTTAATATTGTACCTGAAAAAGTAACAGCTCGTTATAAAGGTGAAAATATTATTACTAAATCAGAAGATGTTGATTATGTCGATGTATCACCACAACAAGTAGTTGCTGTAACAACAAGTTGTATTCCATTCCTAGAACACGATGATGCAACTCGTGCTTTGATGGGTGCAAACATGCAACGTCAATCAGTACCATTACTTAGAAGTGAAGCTCCATTTGTTGGAACAGGTGTAGAATATGCAGCTGCTCGTGACTCTGGTGCTGTAGTTCTTGCTAAAGCAGATGGTGTTGTTGATTATGTTGATGCTAAGAAGATTGTTATTAAAAATGCTAAGGGACAAGATGTTTATTATATGTCTAACTATGAGTTATCAAACTCTGGTTCTATTTCACATCAACGTCCAATTGTTCATGTAGGTGATAAGATTAAACGTGGTCAAACAATTGCTGATGGACCAAGTACTAATCAAGGTGAACTTGCCCTAGGTAAGAATATGGTTGTTGCCTTCATGACATTTAATGGTTATAACTATGAAGATGCCGTTGTATTAAATGAAAATTTAGTTAAAGACGATGTATTCACATCACTTTATCTAGAAGATTATCAAATGCAATGTCGTGATACCAAATTAGGTCCTGAAGAGATTACTCGTGATATTCCAAATGTTAGTGAAGAATCTCGTAAGAACTTAGACGAAAATGGTATTGTAATGATTGGTACAGAAGTACATGAAGGTGATATCTTAGTTGGTAAAGTAACTCCAAAAGGTATGGCTGAACTTACTTCAGAAGAAAAATTATTACATGCTATCTTCGGTGAAAAAACAAGAGAAGTTCGTGATACATCACTTCGTGTTCCACATGGTGGCGATGGTATTGTTCACGATGTTAAGATATATAGTAGAAAAGATAATGATGAATTACCAGCTGGTGTTTCTAAAGTTATTAGAATTTATAT
This sequence comes from uncultured Clostridia bacterium, assembly GCA_946409545.1. GTDB lineage: Bacteria > Bacillota_I > Bacilli_A > RF39 > UBA660 > RUG12783. Next base: position 117,297 of record CAMJWT010000001.1, read on the forward strand.
AATTCAAAAACGTAAGATTCAAGTTGGTGATAAGATGTCTGGTCGTCATGGTAATAAAGGTGTTATTTCACTTATTCTTCCACAAGAAGATATGCCATTCTTACCAGATGGTCGTCCAGTTGATGTAATGTTAAACCCAATGGGTGTTCCATCACGTATGAATATTGGACAAATCCTAGAACTTCATTTAGGTATGGCTGCTAAGAAATTAGGAGTTTACTGTGCTACACCAGTATTTGATGGTGCAACAATAGATGATGTTCATGAAATGATGGCTGAAGCTCATATGGAACCAGATGGAAAGACTGTTTTATATAATGGTCGTACTGGTGAACCATTTGATAATCGTGTATCAGTTGGTGTTATGTATATGATTAAACTACACCACATGGTAGATGATAAACTTCATGCAAGAAGTACAGGTCCTTATTCATTAGTAACTCAACAACCACTTGGAGGTAAAGCTCAATTTGGTGGTCAAAGATTTGGTGAGATGGAAGTTTGGGCTCTATATGCTTATGGAGCTGCTCATACATTACAAGAAATCTTAACTGTTAAGTCTGATGATGTAATTGGTCGTGTTAAAGTATATGAATCAATTATTAAAGGACAAGATGTTAATAGAGCTGGTGTTCCAGAATCATTTAGAGTTCTTATGAAAGAATTCCAAGCTTTAGGCTTAGACTTAAAGATTGTTAATGATGATGGTGAAATACTAGATCTTAAAGAAATTGAAGAAGATGAGGATAAAGAAGATATTAATCCAAATCTTGATGAGGTTGAATTAAATCCTGTTGTCAAAGATGTTGAACCAGATGATGACTGGGAAGAAGAATCAGAATTTGATGATGAGGATAGTTTAGATGATATCGATGATGAAGATATTGATTTAGATGAAGGAGGGGAATTCTAATGATAGATGTTAATAAATTTGCTGCATTAAAAATAGGAATTGCATCTCCTGAAATGATTAGATCATGGAGTTATGGTGAGGTTAAAAAACCTGAAACTATTAACTACCGTACATTACGTCCTGAACGTGATGGATTATTCTGTGAAAAAATCTTTGGACCAACTAAAGATTTTGAATGTGCCTGTGGTAAATACAAACGTGTTCGTTATAAGAACATCGTTTGTGACCGCTGTGGCGTTGAAGTAACAAGAAGTAAAGTACGTCGTGAACGTATGGGTCATATTGAACTTGCTACACCTGTATCACATATTTGGTACTTTAAAGGTGTTCCATCTAGAATGGGTCTAGTTCTTGATATGTCACCACGTGACTTAGAGGAAGTATTATACTTTGTTAGTTATGTTGTAATTGATAAAGGTATTGCTCCACTTGAAAATAAGCAAACATTATCTGAAAAGGAATATCGTGCATATTATGAAAAATATGGTGATGGTTTCAAAGTAGGTATGGGTGCTGAAGCTATCAAAGAATTATTAAAACAAGTTAATATTGAAGAAGAAATTAATAAGATTAAAGAAGAGCTTGAAGGTGCTCAAGGACAAAAACGTATTCGTTTAATTAAGAGACTTGATGTACTTAATGCTTTCTATCAATCTGATAATAAACCTGAATGGATGATTCTAGATTGTATTCCAGTAATACCTCCAGAATTACGTCCTATGATTCAACTAGATGGTGGAAGATTTGCAACAAGTGACTTAAACGATTTATATCGTCGTGTTATTAACCGTAATAACCGTTTAAAGAAGTTAATTGATTTAAATGCTCCACAAATCATTATTCAAAATGAAAAACGTATGCTTCAAGAAGCAGTTGACTCATTATTTGACAATGGTAGACGTGGAAGAAGTGTCACTGGTGCGGGAAATCGTCCATTGAAATCACTTTCTAGTATGTTAAAAGGTAAACAAGGTCGTTTCCGTCAAAACTTATTAGGTAAACGTGTTGACTATTCAGGTCGTTCAGTTATCGTCGTTGGACCAGATCTTAAGATGTATCAATGTGGTATTCCAAAAGATATGGCTCTTGAGTTATTTAAACCACATGTTATTCATGCGTTAACAACAAGAAGAAAAGATAGTGCTGAACCAATTTGTTCAAATATTAAAGCTGCTAAACGTTTAATAGAAAATAAAGATCCTCAAGTATGGGATATTGTAGAAGATGTTATTAAAGAGCATCCAGTTCTATTAAACCGTGCGCCAACTTTACATAGATTAGGTATTCAAGCATTTGAACCTATTCTAATTGGTGGTAAAGCAATTAGACTTCATCCACTTGTTTGTACAGCATTCAATGCTGACTTCGATGGTGACCAGATGGCTGTACATGTACCTCTATCTGAAGAAGCTATTGCAGAAGCTCGTTTATTAATGTTAGGTGCTAATAATATCCTACATCCAAAAGATGGATCTCCAATTGTTACTCCATCACAAGATATGGTATTAGGTAATTATTACATAACAATGGAAAAAGCAGGATTAGAGGGTGAAGGTAGAGTATTTAAAAACTCTAACGAAGCTATTATGGCTTACGAAAGACGTGAGATTACGCTTCATACAAGAATCGCTGTTCCTGTTCGTTCATTTAAACATAAGTTATTTATTGAAGAACAAAAAGATAAATATTTAGTAACAACTCCAGGTAAATTAATCTTTAATGAAATTTTACCAGATTCATTTGCGTTCATTAATGAACCAACTGATGAAAATATTACAACAATGACACCAAACAAATATTTCTTAAATATGGGAGTTAATATTAAAGAAGAAATCGCTAAGATGCCTCTAGTTAAGCCTTTTGCTAAAGGAACTCTAGAAAGTATCATTGCGCAAACATTCAAACGTTATAGAACTACAGAAACAAGTATCATGCTTGATAGACTAAAAGATTTAGGATTCAAGTATTCAACACTTGCAGGTATCACTGTTTCTGCTGCTGATGTTAAAACTAGTGTTAAGAAAGGTGAAATCATTGCAAGTTCTAATAAACTTGTTGATACTGTTAATAAACAATATACTCGTGGTTTAATAACTAATGAAGAACGTTATAATAAAGTAATTGAAATATGGAATAATGCTAAAGCTGAAGTTCAAAAAGAACTAGAAGTTTATGCAAAAGAAGATGTTGATAATCCAATCTTCATGATGATGAACTCTAAAGCTCGTGGTAATATTTCTAACTTTACGCAACTTGCTGGTATGCGTGGCTTGATGGCTAAACCAGATGGTACCCCAGTTGAAATCCCAGTTACATCTAACTTCGTAGAAGGACTATCTGTTGATGAATTCTTCTTATCAACACATGGTGCTCGTAAAGGATCTGCCGATACTGCTCTTAAGACAGCTGACTCAGGTTACTTAACAAGACGTTTAGTTGATGTAGCTCAAGATATTATTGTTAAGGAAGATGATTGTGGCACTGATCAAGGTGTTATGGTTCATGCCTTCATTAATGATAAGAATGGTTCTGTAATTGAAAAATTATATGACCGTATTGTTGGTCGTTATGCAAGTAAACAAGTTGTTAATCCAAAGAATGGAAAAGTACTTGTTGAACGTAATGATTTAATTACTGAAAGTATTGCTGAAAAAATAGTAGATGCTGGTATTACTGAAGTAGAAGTTCGTTCACTTCTTACATGTAACACACCAAATGGTGTATGTTGTAAATGTTATGGACGTAACCTTGCTACTGGAAATATCGTTGAAGTTGGTGAAGCTATTGGTGTTATGGCTGCTCAATCTATCGGTGAGCCAGGTACCCAATTAACAATGCGTACCTTCCATACTGGTGGTGTTGCTGGTGAAGAAGATATTACACAAGGTCTTCCTCGTGTACAAGAATTATTCGAAGCTCGTAACCCTAAAGGTAAAGCTACTATTGCGGAAATTTCAGGAAAAGTTACAAAAATCACTGAAGATCATGGTAAGTTCAAGATCGTTGTTGAAAATAAATTAGAGACAAAAGAACATGTAACTAACTATGGATCTAAACTTCGTGTAGAAAAAGGTGATATGGTTGTTCCTGGTGATAAATTAACTGAAGGTGCTATTAGCCCTAAAGAATTATTAACCGTAACTGACCCACTTACTACACAAGAATATATCTTAAAAGAAGTACAAAACGCTTATCGTAGTCAAGGTGTTGAAATTTCTGATAAACACGTTGAAGTTATCGCTAAACGTATGATTGATAAGATTAGAGTTGTTGATGGTGGAGACACATATTTACTTCCTGGTTCTCTTGTTAACTTCCATGAATTTACTGATGGAAATAAGAAGATTATCATTGAAGGTAAACGTCCTGCTACTGGTGTACCAGTTCTATTTGGTATTACTAAAGCATCTCTTGGAACTGATTCCTTCTTATCAGCTGCTTCTTTCCAAGAAACAACACGTATCTTAACAGATGCAGCTATTCGTGGTAAGACTGATAATTTAGTTGGTCTTAAAGAAAATGTTATCGTTGGTAAACTTATCCCTGCAGGAACTGGTATTAAAGCTTATCAAAAAGTTGATTATGATCTAGCTAACCAATTCGCAGAAGATGAACCAATGGAAGCACTTGAAAACGAATTTATGGAATAATTAAAGATTGAGTTTAACTCAATCTTTTTTTGTGGTAAAATTAATATGAGAATAAGGAGAGTGTATGAAAAATATAAAGGATTTTGATTTAAATAACAAAAAGGTAATTATAAGAGTAGACTTTAATGTACCTATGAAAGATGGTGTGATTACTGACGATAATCGTATTGTATCAAGTTTGGAAACAATTAATTATGCCATTAATAATGGAGCTAAAGTAATTCTTATGTCACACTTAGGTAGAGTTAAAGAAGAAAGTGATAAAGAAAAGAATACTTTATTACCAGTAGCTGAAAAGTTATGTAAGATATTAGATAAAAATGTTTATTTCTCTCATTATACAAGAGGAGAAAAATTAGAAAGTGCTATTAATAATTTAAAACCAGGAGAAGTTTTATTAATGGAGAATACTCGTTATGAAGACTTAGATGGTAAAAAAGAAAGTGGTAATGACCCTGAGTTAGGTAAATATTGGGCATCTCTTGGAGATATCTTCATTAATGATGCTTTTGGAACCTGTCATAGAGCTCATGCATCTAATGTTGGTATTGCGTCATATCTTCCAAGTGGTGTTGGTTTCTTAGTTCAAAAGGAATTAGATAATATGTTACCAGTTATTAATAATCCTGAATATCCGTTTGTTGTTATTTTAGGTGGAGCTAAAGTAAGTGATAAGATTGGTATTATTGAAAATTTAATTGATAAAGTAGATAAAATCTTAATTGGTGGCGGAATGGCTTATACCTTCCTAAAAGCTAAAGGATTAAATGTTGGTAATTCCTTAGTAGAAGAAGAAAAACTTGATTATTGTAAAGACTTACTTAAAAAGACGAATAAAATTGTTCTTCCAATCGATCATGTATGTTCTAAAGAAATAGGTGGAGAAGCAGTAACAAAAGGATTCCTTGATAAAGATGATATTGGCTTAGATATTGGACCTGAAACTGTTAGTATTTTTGAAGCTTATATTAAATCTGCTAAGACCATTGTATGGAATGGACCATTAGGAGTTTGTGAAAATCCATTGTATACAAACGGAACAATTGGTGTTTGTAAGTTATTAGATAAGAATAACGCTAAGATTATTGTAGGTGGTGGTGATACAGCAGCTGCTGTTATTTCCCTAGGTTATAAAGATAATGTAACGCATATATCAACAGGTGGTGGAGCATCTCTTGAATTATTAGAAGGAAAAGAATTACCTGGAGTAGCTATTATTGGCAAGGTGCAATAATGAAAATCCTTGGTTTCAATTTAAAAATGAATCTCCTTCCCCATGAAATAGATGATTATATCAAGGAAATAAAAAAGAATAAGTTAGATAATACTATTTTCTTTCCATCCATCATTTATATTGAGAAATTTAATAATAATCAAATAACTGTTGGCTCCCAAGATATCGCTTTTAATAAAAATGGAGCTTATACAGGGGATGTATCTATTTATCAATTAAAAGAATTAGGTATTAAATATAGTATTGTTGGCCATTCTGAAAGACGAGCTAATTATTATGATGATCGTTACGTTAATAAAAAAATCAAACTATGTATTGATAATGATGTAACCCCATTATTATGTGTTGGTGAATCTGGTGATGAAAATAGTAAAAATGAAACATATTACATATGTATAGATGAAATCAATAAAGCTTTTGTTGGCAATGATAATTTAGATAAAGTTATCTTAGTTTATGAACCAATATGGGCTATTGGCAGTGGAAAAACACCAACTAATGATTTTATTGACGAAATTGTTTCTAATATAAAAAAATACGTGTATAATAAATATGGAGTTAAGTTGAAAGTACTATATGGTGGAAGTGTAAGTGATGAAAATATTTCAAAACTTATCCAGATAGATAGTGTTGATGGTTTTTTAGTAGGTGGAAGTTCACTAAAGACAGAATCTATTAAAAAAATGATTGATATTGTAGGGGAGAATAGGTAATGAAGAAAAAACGTCATCAAAAAGGAATAAAAGATAGAATTACAAGATTTAAAAGAAGAAAAGACAAAGAAAAGCGTAAACAAGAACGAATTTATTCTAATGTGTTACTAAAAATGATTGATATGTATGAGCCAAATGGTGAGGATTGGATGGGCTTTAAGCTTACAGACAATAATACATATACTTTCCATCACATTCGCGAAAGAAGAGTTGGTGGTAAAGAAGAACTTGAGAATGGTGCTATTTTAACCCATTTTGGTCATCAATTTTTAAATCATCTTGATTCTCATAACAAAAGAGCTTATAACGATTATCAAGCAATTTTTAGAAGAATTAATAAATCTCGTGGACCTATTGATGATGATTTAAGAGAAGATATCTATGGTATGATGTTAGATACCTTCTACTATAATGAATATGGTTTATCTAAAGAAGTATTACAGTATTATGAACCATTTCTTGAAAAACCTAAAGTTAAAAAATTGTAAAGAGTAATCTTTAATGTAGTTTATAAGAGGAAAAATGAAAAATATTTTATTGTTATCAAATGATAGCAGTTTTATGGAATCTTTTAAAGACTATGTTAAAGATAACTCTTTTTTTAAATTTAGTTTTAATAATTCCATAAAAAAAATAGTAATTAATAATTATGATTTAATAATAATTGACTATTTTATGAGTGAATATGATGGATATGATTATTTAAAGATAATTAATAATAAAATAAAGGTTATTATTTTACTCCCTTATTATATAGATGATGTAATTAAAATGATTTCATCTTTTAATATTTCTTATATCTTAATAAAACCTATAATTTTTTCTAATTTATTAGATAAAATTGATATTATTTGTAATAATAAAAGAAATTATAAAGAGGTTATCGATAAAGAGATTCTTAAATTATTTAGTTTTTTAGGTTTATCTTTTAAATATCGAGGTGTTTATTTATTATATAGAACAATTTTTCTTGTTATTAATGATAATGTCCCGATTAATATAGATTTATATAATATTTTATCTAAAGAATGTGGCGATACTAAAGAGTCAATAGAACGAAATATTAGATATTCAATTCAAGTATCTTGCTCAAGAATGAGTCCATCCATTATAGATGAATTCTTTGGTAATATTTATAATCAATATACTGGTTTAATAGGAAATCTAGAATTTATAAATGTTATTGTTAAAAATATAATAATTATGATAAATAAAAAAGACTAATATTATTAGTCTTTTAATTTTATTTTTCCACTTGCAAGTTTTCTTTTATAGAATGAATATATTAATGGATTAATAACTAAATCTAATTCACCAATATATTCAATAATTGAAGAATTATATCCACTTTTATTCTTAATTGCTCCAAAGTATTTACTTGCCTTATTAAAGTTACCAGGAACAGATCCTAAATCAATGTATGAATACCCTTTTTTACCATAATATTTCATTATTTCATATGTTGTTAATGGTAATGCATTTAAATTTTTATGTTCAGGTACAACATAATTAGAAACAATTGTTGCTCCTTTACCACTAGTTATAACTAGTGCTGCTCCAATAATTAAACCATCAGGATTATTTCTAATTAGATTCATAGAAATACTTAGATTACTTTTTAATTCAGCAAGTTTTTTATCAGATTCAATTTTGTCATTTATTACAAGTTGCATATTATATTTTCTAGCATCAGACTCGGAAATAATATTAGCTAAACTATTATTTTTTTCTATTTCTGCACTATAAAGTTTATTAATATTCTCAGTATACTTTTGTGTATCTAAGAAAGTAAAAAAGATTTGTGCATTATCTGTTTCATCAAAAACATTAAATAATGTTTTAATAAACTTAACATTTTTTCCTTTTATTATTCTTTTGGTAACATCTAAGAAAAAGTTAATATCATTTTTAGAATCAGGAATTACTGTTAATGCTTTCTTTTGATCTAGAGTTATTTCTTCTTGTCTCTCTTTAGAGAATGACATAAATAATGTTTGAGGATTTGGATCTAATTTTGCATAAGAAGAAAATCTTGGTAACATATTTTCATTATATAAGTTAAATCCCATATGTTCGTAACTGTTTTTCTTAAAATTTCTAAGAATTTCTTTAGATGATTCACTATCTACTTCGTTATCTCCTAAAGAATCATATTTACGATAAATAATAGGGGGATCTATTTTTATAAAAATAAATTTTTGTTTCTTTAATAATCTTTTTAATGCCTCTGTCAATTGTCTACAAAGTGATAGATCAGAATAATCTATTAAGAATCCTCGTGGTGCGTAAGCATATTTATAGCCCCACAAGATTTCTTTATAAACTAGCATTGAAGCTCCAACAATAACGCCATTATCTTTGAATCCTAAATAGTGTATATCATATCCTTCTAGTTCTGCCTTTAGATTAGCATAATTAGATGTTTGACAATATGATGCATACTTATGATTAAGTGAGTACTGATCAAATTCTTCTTTAGATAAAGTAATTATTCTCATCTCGACACCTCTACTATATTATACTTAAATTATTAATTTATATCAATAAAAAAAGAACTTTTATAATAGTGATAAACACTTAATTTTTTTTTATTAATGTGGTATATTATAATAGATATTTCAAATTGAAGGTGGTTGTATGAAAAAAAATAATTTTATTACAAGATTTTTCTCTAATATAAAGAAAAGTATTACAAAAAGTAAGAATAAGTTCACTATTATCGAAGTATTATCATTTATGGTTGTATCATTTGCTTTAGGTTTAATAGCAGGTGGTATCATAATGTATGGAAAAGGTAAATTTAATGGTGAAATATCTTCTTCATTAGATGAATTTATTGCAACATATAATGATATTTTAAATAATTACTATGAACCTGTTGATGGTGATAAACTATTAGAAGCTGGTATTAATGGAATGGTTAATTATTTAGGTGATCCATATTCAACGTATTATACACCAGAACAATCACAAGAATTCAATGAATATTTAGATGGTAAATTCTGTGGTATTGGATCAGAAATCCAAATTGATAATGAATCTGGTTATATTAAATTAGTTAAAGTATATGAAAATAGTCCAGCTGCTAAAGCAGGTTTAAAAGATAATGATTTATTAATTAAAGTTGATGGAGTAGATATTAAAGGAAAAGCTTTATCTGATGTTACTGCTATTGTTAAAGGAGAACAAGGAACAGTTGTTAAATTAACAGTAAGACGTGATAATAAAGATTTTGGCGTTGAAGTAACAAGAGATTTTGTTGATATAATTAGTGTTCAAGGAGAAATAATTGAACTTCAAGGTAAAAAGATAGGTTATATCGATGTTGCTATTTTTGCTGAAAATACTGATGTTCAATTTGAAAAAGAGTTAAAGAAATTAGAAGAAGAAAAGATTGATGCCTTAATTATTGATTTAAGAAGCAATACAGGTGGTCATTTAAAGACAGTTACTAATATGATTTCCTTATTTATTAAAAAAGGTGAAGTTATATATAAATTAAAAACAAAAGAAGTAGTAGAAGACTTTAAAGATCTAACAGAAGAACATCGTGAGTACCCAATAGCAATCTTAATAAATGAGATTAGTGCATCTGCAAGTGAAGTCTTTACAGCAGCCCTAAAAGAACAATATGGAGCTTTAGTAATAGGTGCAACTTCATATGGTAAAGGTAAGGTTCAAAAATCATATCAATTATCTAGTGGGGCCATGATTAAATTTACATATCAAGAATGGTTAACACCAAAAGGTGATTATATTGATGGAAAAGGTATTGAACCTGATATTAAAATAGAATATAAACAAGAAAAGGAAAGAGATTCACAATTAAATAGAGCCCTTCAAGAATTGGTAAAGTAATATGAAAGAAAGTGAAATCCTTGAAAAGATAGGCTATAAAGGTGAATATACAAAAGAAGTTAAAAAGAAGTTAAAAGAATTGCTTAAAAAGTATCACCCTGATCATTATAAAGGAAGTGATGATACTTTTAAGACAATTAATAAAGTTAAAAAAGATCTAGAATCTGGAAAAAAATTAAATTATAATATTCCAAAGAAAGAGAGTAATACTAAGAATGTTAGTTCAGATGATTATATATGGTATTTAAATAAAATAGATGAATTAACAAGAAAAAAAGAATCGTTAATTAAATTAAAAGATGAAAAGCAAAAAACATTATTTGCATTACAAGATAAATATCGTGTTGAATACGATATTGATATTAAAAATCGTGATGTTGAAAATGATAATTCTAATGATATGCTTTATCTTCACGAAAATAGACAATTATTATATATGATTTTAACAGTAATAATTTTAATAACAATCGCTTTTATCTTTATGAAAATATATTATCCAATAATTGTTCTAGTAGTTCTTATGATTTTATTAATAGTTAAAATAGTTGATATACATAAGAATATCAAAGAAAATATTGATGATAATAAAAAAGTATTAGATAAAAGTCGAAATAGTTTTAAAAAAATTAATGTTATCAACAAAGAAATAAATAATTTATACCGTGAAATATGGGAAATAGATTGTGAAATAGGAAGATTAACGACAAAAATTAATTTATATTACAATCATTTAAAGTGAGGCATTTATGAAAAAGATAATCGAATTTTTTAAGAAAATATTTGCATGGATATTATCTTTATTCTTAGATAGAAAACATCTAAAAAAGAATAGAATGAATAAAAAACGTGTTTATGCACATGAAGTAAGTAGTAAAGCTGTTCCCGTAAAAGAATTTAGTCATCGTGATGAAGATATGGGAAGTGCGCATGTTATTAAGTCATATCCATATACAGAAGCTAAAGAATTAAAATCTATTGTTGAATTAGTTGAAGAGTTAAAAGAGAAGATTATTAGTGAACCTGATATTGAAAAGAAAGTTGATAGCAAAGAATTAGCTGAAACAATAAAGAAAATTGATGAAATAAAAGAAGTAGTTAATAAAAATTTAACGGTTATGCAAACAGAGGAAATTAAAGAGATTTTGCATGAATCAATTAAAGATCCTGAAGTTAGTGTAACAAAAGAAGAAAAAATAGATAAAATAAAGAAAGATATTAACGAAGTAGTTGATAATAAATTAGATAAACATGAAAAAGATTTAATTGAAAAAGCATGTGAAAAATATGAGAAAGTAAATTATGTTATCGCTACAACAGTTGAGATAGAAGAAATCGAAAAAGATTTAAAAGACTTAGCAGATGAAATAAAAGTTAATAATCATAAGAAAAATTATTATGTCGATAAAATTAATGAAATTAAAAAGAAGATAGAAAGACTTCAAAAAATTAATAAGATACCTTCTGTTTATGAAGAACTTGAAAGATTAAAAGAAGATTTCTATACTAAAGAACATGATAAATATGACTTATTATATAATAAAGAAGTTTTTATTAATTTAGATCAACAATGTGATGAATTATTAGAAACTATTGAAACAAGAGAAAAAGAACAAGAAGTTATTAAAGTAGAACAAAAAGAAGCAAGAGAAGAAAGAGAAAGAGAAGAACATCAAAAAAGAGTTGAACAAGAACAACAAAGAGAAGAGGAACGAGAAAGACGCCAAGCAGAAAAAGATGAATATATTGATAACATTATCAAAAGATATCGAGATTTAAAAATCGCTGCTGATTTAATCTCTACAGGAATTATTTTTCATGCTTTAAGGAAAAAGAATAAATCAATAGTTCAAGTATTACAAGATGATTATGATGATTTCTTGCGTGGTGAAGATGCTCCTTTTGAATTTGATCGAAATAGAAGGAAAACCGAAGTTGCTGTTCTTTATAATAATCTTTTAGAAACCTTAACAGGATATCAAGGATTACCTTTTGAACCTGTTATGCATATTAATTATCCATATCAAAACTTATTAGAGGAAACTTTAGCGGTTAAAGATACTGTTGATCGTATGACAACAGCAAAAACCGGACATGATATGGTTATGGATGAAAAGTCAGTAATGGTATCTGATAAATTAAATTCTGAATTAACGATGGAAAAAGAAAATAATAGAGCTAAAGGTAAAGTTGATAAAGTATTAATTAGAAAAGTGGGAGAACAATAGTTTTTTCTCACTTTTTTTGTTATAATCATAATAGAGAGAGATTATGAAGAGATTTGTATTTGTTTTATTAATATTATTATTCATAACAGGCTGTGGTAATAAAGAAGAAGTACCTAAAGGTGATATTCTTGATTTTGATGTTCCTGAATCATTATCTAATTACTATGAATATGATATGTTTAGATATCATTTAAATATTCGATCTAAATATGAAGGAAAACCATATAATAATACAATCTTTTCGTTTGTTTTAAATAATAGTCAAGGAATGTATTTATTTAATTATAATCAAATAACTAAAGATGATATTAATAAAGATTTATACCAAAGTAAAATAGTATCTAATAATAAATTATTTATGTACTATATTCTAGATGATACTATTAAGATTATCTATGATATTGATAGTAACTATTACTTACAATTATCCATAAAATCACTTAATAGTGATATAAATGATATTGAAGAATTATTTAATTATTTTGATTTTGATATAACCATAATATAAAAAATTGTCTAATAAAGAATTTTTGTTCTTTTTAGATCTTTTTTTGTTGTTATAAAAAAGTAGTTAAGATATAATTAAATAGATAGGATTAATAATGGTGGTATATGAAACTTATAACAAAGTTTTTTTTAACAATTGATTTCTTAATAATTTCATTGTTGGTATTAATATATGTACCATCATTTAAGAATATTCAAGAAATGTTTGTTAATGATATTTCAATTGGTAAAAACATAAAATATTTATCTTATGTTTTTTATGATGAAAAGAAAGTAGATAGTTTAATTAATGATTATTATGAAGAATCTTCTTTTGAAGAACAATCATATGGAGATTCTTATATTAAAGTTCAAGATAAAATGAAATATGATAATATTTATGATCAATTAGTTTTATCTAGAGATCCAGGTAATGATGATTATAAAGTAATTAAAACAATAATTGGTCGTTTCCCTGCATATATTGTTGTTATATATCATCCTGAAGATGTTCAACTATTAAGATCAAGAGCTTTTAATACACCTGATCGTTATTCAGGATTATCAACAGTTAAACAAATGACTAAAAGTGCTGGCGCTGTAGTTGGAATTAATGGTGGTGGCTTTAGAAGTGATTCAAGAACCTTTGGTATTGATACCCCAACTGGTTATATTATTAAAAATGGTGAGATTATATGGAATAGTAAGGGAAAGGGAAACCTTATTTGTATGACATATGATAATCAGTTAAAACTTATTAAAACGACAGGACAAGATGCTATCGAAAATCATAATGTTCGTGATGCTATGCAATTTGGACCATTCTTAATAGTAGATGGAGTAAGTCAAAAGGTAGGTTATCATGCTGGAGGATTCCATCGAGCTGCAAGAACGGTTATCGCTCAAAGAAAAGATGGTATTATGTTATTTGTAGTAACCGATAACTATGGTAGTTTCTATGATGGACCAAATATGAGTGAAATCATTAAAAAACTAGAGTTATATGGTGTATATAATGCTGCTAATCTAGATGGTGGTGGTAGTGCTCAATTAGTAATTAATGGTAAACTATATAATCATCCAGTTAGTACTTATAATGTCCCTGTTAATGGTGGCAATGGTAGAAGTGTTGTTAATGGATGGGGATTAATTGTTGGAAGCGGAAATAAAGATTAGATTATTATAATCTTTTTATAACGAGGAATGTATGAAAAGAATGAAGATTGGATTATTTACAGATGCCTTTTTTCCTATGACAGATGGTGTCGGCATGGTCGTTCATAATTATGCAAAAAATTTGAATAAATTTGCTGATGTAATTGTTTTTTGTGCAAAGTATAAAAAGATGTTTGATGATTCTATATTACCATATAAAGTAGTTAGATGTTCATCAATTAAAATGCCAATAATTGATTATTCTTTACCAACGCCAGATATCGATTACAGCTTTATTAAAGAATTGGATAAATATGAATTAGACATTGTTCATATTCATTCACCATTTACTTTAGGAAAACTTGGTTTAAAGTATGCTAAAAAACATCATTTGCCTGTAGTTGCAACAATGCATAGTCAATATAAACAAGATTTTATGCGTGCAGTTAAATTTGAAAATATGGCTAGTGTTTTAACTAAAGTAATTGTTGATGTTTATGATAAATGTACCGAATGTTGGGCTGTAAATACTGAAGTGGCGCGAATTTATTTTGAAGAATATGGGGTAAAAAAGATGCCACGTGTTATGAATAATGCAACGGAAATGATGCCATTAGAAGATAAAGAAAAAGCTAAGAAATTAATAAATCAAAAATGTCATCTTGACGATAAAACAAAAGTCTTTCTTTTTGTAGGTCGACTAAATAATTTAAAAAATATTTTTTTCATTGTTGATGTTATGAAATTAATAAAGAAGAATAATAAAAATTTAGATTTTAAAATGATTTATGTTGGTGAAGGACAAGATGAAAAAGAATTAAATAAAAGAATAAGTGATAATAATTTAGATGAAGATATTATCGTCTATGGAAAAGTTGATGATCGTGAATTATTAGCATCGTTTTATTGTAGAGCCGATTTATTTATTTTCCCATCTATGTATGATGCTTCAAGTATTGTTCAAATAGAAGCAGCTTCTCAAGAGACCCCAGGAATATTTGCTAGTGGATCTGCCACTTCAGCTACAATTGCTGATAATGTTAACGGTTTTATTGAAGAATTAGATAGTAACAAGTTTATGAAGCGTATATTAAATATTATAAGTGATGAAAAAAAATTAAAGATTGTTGGTAAAAGAGCTTATAAAGATTTGTATGTTAATTGGGATAATAGAATTAAAGAAGTATATCATCGTTACCAAGAATTAGTTAAAGATAACAAGTAGGTGTACATTTGTACACCTCTTTTTTTATTGTTATTTAACGATATATCTATAAAAAATATTATTTTCTTTTTCTTTGTTATTTTAAAAAAATAATTAGTAACTTTTGGTGTAACAAGGAGGTATAGATGAAAAAGTTACAAAAATTATTTTTAATTCTTATCATTTTATTATCAATGAAAGTATCTGCAAAAGAATATAGTGAAACTTTTATTGATAAAGCTAATTGGATAAGTGGAGATTATGTTAACAAAGAGAAAGGAGGCAGTAAAAAATATCAACAAATGTATACTATCAAAAGAAAAAGTGATGGTAAGTTTGTATATTGTATTGAACCAGGAGTATCGATTAAAGATGGAAAGATAATTAAAGGTTATGATGAAGATTATTTAGATGTTACCAAGTTCACTACTGAAGAATGGGATCGGATAACTAAACTTGCGTATTATGGTTATGGTTATAAAGATAATAAATATGATCATACAGGGATTCATTGGTATACGATAACGCAATTTATGATTTGGAAGACGGTACCTAATGGTTATAATATCTATTTCACAGATAAATTAAATGGTAAAAAGATTGAAAAATATAATAAAGAAATGAAAGAGATGGAAGATATTTTAAGTACATATCATATGTTACCATCATTTCATAATAAAACATTTAAATATTTAGTTAATGATAAAAAAGAGATTATAGATAATAATAATGTTTTATCTAGTTTTAATCTATTAACAAAAGGCAATGTATCTATTAATGATAATAAATTAGTAATTAATAATAACAATGTAGGAACATTCCAATATGAGTTATCAAAATCATATAATCGTTATGGTAATATTCCGATTGTTTATATTGATAGTTCATCACAAAATTTAATGAGTGTAGGTGATATTGAATCAAGTAAATCAATGGTAAAAATAATAATTAATGATACAAAAGTAGTTGGGCATAAACTAGATAGTGAAACAATGGATAATAAAGGATTAGGAGAAGCAACTCTATCTGGAGCCGTTTATGGAATATATGATAGTAATGATAAATTAGTTGAAGAAGTAATAACAGATAATAAGGGGGAATTTATAAGTAAATCATTACCATCTTATGGTAAATATTATATTAAAGAAATAAAAGCATCGAATGGTTATAATTTAAATTCAAATAAATACTATTTTGAAGTATCAGAAACTAATTCTTTTCCAATAATAAACTTATACGAAGATGTCATAAGAGGTAAACTAGAAATAACAAAATATTTATCATCAATTAATAATGGTAAAACATTTGAAAAAGACGCATTATTTCAAGTATTTGATAAAAATAATAAATTATATAAAGAAGCTAAAAGTGATAGTAATGGTTATATTTTATTTGATTTACCTTATGGAAGTTATACTATTAAGCAAAAAAGTACAACTAATAATTATAAAATGGTTGATGATTTTAAAGTTAGTATAACGAAAAATGAAATAATTAAAAAAGAGCTTATTGATGAATTAAAAGAAGCAAAGATCAAATTAATAAAAAGGGATTTAGAAACCAAAGAAATAATAAGAAAAGAATTAACTTTTAAAATATATGATATAGATCATAAAAAATATTTATGTGAGAATGATAATTGTACTTTTAAAACAAATAAAGATGGTTATTTTATAACAAATAAGGCTTATTTATATGGTAATTATCAAATAGAAGAACAAAATGAAAATTTAGATAATTATTATTGGAATAGTGAAGCATTATTTTTTAAAATTGATGATAATGTTAAAGATAAGTTAATAATTATTGATTTTTATAATAAAGAGATTAAAGGTAGTTTAGAATTTACCAAATTAGATTTATCTACAAGTGAACCACTTCCTAACACCCTAATGGAAATATATGATATAAATGGAAATATTGTATTTAAGGGAAGAACTGATAATAATGGCAAAATCAAAATTTTTGATTTGCCTTTCGGCAAATACTATTTAAAAGAACTAGAAGCCCCCCAAGGTTATATGGTTAATGAAGAGGTGATGGAATTTGAAATAAAATCTGATGAAATTGTTAAAAGTATGATGAAAGATGAAAGAAAGTTAGGAAAAATAAAAATAAAGAAAATAGGCGAAGAACCTGTAATAGATAATGGTTATACATATGTTGATAAAAAACTAGCTAATGTATCATTTTCATTATTTGCAAGAGAAGATATTATTTTAAATAACAAAATAATCTTTAAAAAGAATGATTTAGTTTATCAAGGCATAACTAATGAAGAAGGTGAACTATTAATCAATGATTTAATAATAGGTAAATATTACTTAAAAGAAGATAAAACTTTAGAAGGTTATCTAATTGATGATAAAGAATATGATTTTGAAATAAATAGTAATGAAGAAAAAGAAATTGTTGTTAAAAACTACTTAATAAAAGGTAGTATGGAATTTACGAAAACTAGTTTTTCAACAAGTGAACCGCTTCCTAATACTTTAATGGAATTTTATGATAATAATGATAATTTAATTCTTCGTGATAGAACTGACTCTAATGGGCAAATTTTAATAAATTCTCTTCCTTACGGAAGTTATTATTATAAAGAACTAGAAGCCTCCGAAGGTTATTATGTGAATCCTGATAAACACTATTTTGAAATTAAAGAAAATGGGGTAGTAGTTAAAGATAATTTAACTGATGATATGATTATTGTTCCTGATACTTATAAAGATAGTAATAACAATTATTTTATTTACTTAATAGGAGTCATATATGTTTTTATTAAGAAGATTCTTCTTTAGTTTCATGCTTATTATAATCTCACTTGATCTCCCCCTTAATATCGCTCCTAAGAAAGATTTTAATAAATTAGATATAGATATCACAGAAGCTAATAAAAGTGATTATATAGGCCATTTAACTATCAATAAGATTGATTTAGATGTAGGTTTCTATAGTAAAGATAATCCATTAAATAATGTTGATTATGGTATTGAAGTATTAAAACCTTCTATTATGCCTAATAATGATGATTATATTTTGTTTTTAGCCTCTCATAGTGGTGATAGTAATATATCTTATTTTAAAAACCTTTATGAATTAAGAAATGATGATGATGTAATAATTAATTATCAAAACAAAGAATATAAATATAAAGTGATAAACAAGTATGTTATTGAAAAGAAAGGATTTATGTCGATAAAACGATTACCAAAAAATAGTCTAATTTTAATAACTTGTATTAAAGGTACTAATAATCAATTAGTAATTGTATGTAAATAAAAAGCTTTAATCGAAGATTTTCATCGATAAAGCTTTTTCTATTTCATCTATTTTATTAAATAAGTTATTAAGATACGTTGTTATAAAGATTTGTGGTCTTGTTAAAACATTTTTAAGATTAAACTTATATCCTTTATTAATCAATGATTTCTTGATTATAACGCCTTCATTAATTAAGATAGGAATAAAAGTAATTGCAATACTAATAATTAATGATAACTTATTTATATCAACTTTAAAGATTTTTAATGGATATAATAATACACATATACTATTACTAATATCACTTGGTGTTAAGAAACTAGTAAAAATATAAGTTGCATTAATTGATAATAAGAATCTTGTTGTTATAAATAAAGAATTTAAATAATTAGTAAATAATAAGTTACATAAAAAGATAAAGATCATAAAAAGAATATTTTTTTTCATAAACTTTAAATAATCAATAAACTTTCTTTTACTAATTAAGATTAAGATAATACTTAATATCAAAGATATAATTATTAAATAATAACTTTCTATATAGAATAAAAAGAAGTTATAAATTAGAAATAATAAAAAGAATAATGTTTTCATAGTTTATCAATTCCTTTTATTAAATCATTATAATTATTAATCTTTATTTTTTTATCAATTAATTTCTTCATTGTTAATAAAATAATTGGTATATTAAATCCATATTTTTTTAATAAATCTAAATTATTAAGAAGCTCTTCTTTAGAATACTTAATAATTTTTTTATTATCTATTATTAGAATATCATCTGCATAGAATAATTCTTCCATATTATTAGTTATAAAGATAATACCTAGATCTTTCTTCTTTAATTCATTAACTAAATTATATATTTTAAGTCTATTGGTATCATCTAACATTGATGTGGCTTCATCAAAAATAATATATTTAGGATTAATTGATAAAATGGACGCAATATTAAGTCTTTGTTTCTCTCCACCAGATAGATTATAAGTATTACTATTTATAAAATCGATTAAGTCAACCGTTTTTAAGATTTCTTCTATTTTATCTTTATTATCTTTATTACCCGTTAGATTATTAATGGTAAAATTAAGTTCATCATAAACATTATTCATAACGATTTGATGATCTGGATTTTGAAAGATCATGCCTACTAATTTTCTTAATTCACGAATCTTCATTTTTTTTGATAATTTATTATTATCAATAATTATTTCACCATCATATTTAAAGTTTAATCCTGAAAGAATATTCGCAAGGGTTGTTTTACCACTACCATTTTTGCCAATAATAAATGTTATTTTATTACTATCAATGGTAAAACTAGTATTATCAAAAAGAAGTTTATCATATTTAAAAGTTAAATTATTAACACTAATCATGTTTTAGTTTATTAATCCTTTCACCAAATAACTTAGATATAGACATTAATACTAAGAATTTAACAGGTATCATTATTAATTGTTTAATAACTCTTGGAACAATAATAATCTTACTAGCGTCTTTAACTGTCATTTTAATCCATATAGTATTTAAAACACCATTTAGAATAATAGTAACTATTAAGATTGCAATAATAGATTTAATGATAAACTTTTTATCTAATTTGAATTCATCTTTATTATATAAAAGAGTTCCATAAACAAGTCCTGTTAAAAAGGCGGTTATGGTAAATCCATAAAAGAAACTACCTATAGGGAATAATAAAGCTCCTATAATATCTGCAAGAGTTGATATAAAAATAGTATATTTAGGACCTAGTATAATTCCTGATAACATAATTGGTACAAAAGAAAAACCAATAGTTAAAATAGGAGTTCTAATAGATAATATTCTTGATAGAACTATTGTTGATGCAAGAAGTAAACTTGCGATAATAATCTTTTTAATTTTCATGATAATTAACCTTCTTTTTAAAAGTATTATAGCATAAAAAAAAGAAAGTAAAAATTAATTTACTTTCTTAACATTATAGCCATCATTTTCTAGTAATTTAGCAATACCTTTATCACCAACTAAATGAGCAGCACCAACCATATAGAAGACTTTCTTATTATCATTAAAATATTCTTTTAACTTATTAGCCATTCCAATATTACGATCAAATAATAGTAATTTATTATATTCAGCAACAAGAGCTTTTTCCTCAGGAGTATCTCCTTCTTCTTCCGTTAATTTAATTAGCTTTTCTTCATCACCATTACTCCATGCAACATATAATTTTTTCATATCATTAACAGCTTTATCAATATCACCAATTAATTCAGATAAAGATAAATCATAATATTTATCAGATATTTTATTTTCCATATCCATTTGTAATTTATATGATTCTACTTCTAATATTGTCTTTTTATCAGCTTTAGCTTTTTCTAAGAAATATTTATCAATACCTGTTAAAGTACTAATACCTGTTTTCTTTAAAACTAATTGGGTTACTAAAGATTCAATAAAACTTGGTTTAAATTGATTTGTTACCATTTCATCATATTCATAATTATCTTTAGCAAACTTAATAACTTTATCATAAGTTTCTTTAGATAGATGATCTTTTAATGATGTTCCATCACTATATAGATAGTCATTAATTAATTCTTGTTGATTAGTATTCTTCATAAATTCATCTACATCAAATTCACATGCTAAGTGAGTACTTGCATTATATGCATCTAGTAGATATTTTGGAAATTCCATATCAGCAATATTAGCAAAATGAATACTTCCAAATAAATAGATTTTGTTATCACTACCTTCTTTAGTAATCTCATACATTAATGGTGTTACTTTTTCTGATTTTTCAGTAGTTTCACTACCACCATTATTATTATTATTATCGTTAATGTTATTTTCTTCTTCTTTATTTAATACTTTAGTAAATAAGAAATAACCACCTACAAGAACAATAATTAACCCTATTATAATAAATGGTAATATATTCTTTTTCTTTTTTTCAACAACCTCACCCTTATATTCATTATACATATTTTCCTCCTAAGATGATTATAATCTTTAATCAAGTTCTTTACAATAAAAAAAGAATCACAAACGTGATTCTTTTTTATATTATTGTTGGAACTAAGAAATAAATTAAGAATAGAATTAAAATGATAAATGTTACCCAAGTTATATCTAATCTAGGTTTTTCTTTTAATTTTCCAAATTTATATCTAATTAAGTCAATTATCCAAATAATTAAATCAATAATACAGTATGATACAATACCTGCTCCAATACCATCAGTGATTGAATATGCAAGTAACATAACAATAATTGTTATGAATGCTGGTACAGCATTTTTAATATTAACGAAATCAATATCTTTAATATTCATCATCATTAATACACCAACATAGATTAACGCTGAAGCAGCAGCAGCTGATGGAATGAAAGCAAATAATGGTAATAAGAAGATTGATAATAAGAATAAGACAGCTGTTGATAAAGCTGTTAAACCAGTTTTACCACCGGCAGCAACACCAGTACCACTTTCTACGAAAGTTGTTACTGTACTAGTTCCAAGAAGTGAACCAGCAATTGTTGCTGTACTATCAGCATACATCATTTTTCCATAGTTGATTGGTTTATCATCTTCATCCATTAAATTAGCATTTTTACAACAACCAATAACTGTTCCCATTGTATCGAACATATCAATCATGGCAAATGATACTGTTAACATTATGGCAGTCATCAAAGAACCATCTGGGAATTTAAATCCACCTCTAAATAGAGATAAGAATACAGAATTTTCTCCTGTACTAAAGAAATTTTTAATATTTTCCCAGAATTTCCAAGTAATACCAGCTGTATTACCAGCAATTATATCTAAATTAGCAACTTTAAGTGGAATAGCAAGAATAGTTGCAGCAGCAATACCAATAATTACAGATCCTTTAACTTTATAATGAGATAGAACAGTAATTACAAATAAACCGAAGATTGCAACAATAGCAGTACAAGCTTCTCCTCCTAAAGCCCATAATTCTCTATTATTAAAATCAATTAATTGTACTAAGGTAAATTTATTACCAACAATGATATGAGCATTTTGTAGTCCAATGAAAGCTATAAATAAACCAATACCAACGGAGATACTTGATTTAACAGCTTTCGGTACTCCATCAAAGATTTTTTCCCTCAAGGACATTCGACTTCCATCTTTTTTCTTTCCACAAGGAATGATTGATAAAAGAAGGAAGATAATACCACTTACGAATACTAAGGCCATTGCATTTCCATAAGAGAAAGCAAATCCCATAGCACCACCAATGATTGAACCAACTAAAGCATTAAGTCCCATACCTGGAGCTTGAGCAAGAGGCATTTTTGCAAGTAAGGCCATTAATAAAGTTCCAATAAATGCACCAATAGCAGTAGCTATAAAGACTGTTGTCCATCTTGGATCAGCAGTACCACCCCATAAAATATTATTAGGGTTAACTACTAAGATATAAGCCATTGCTAAGAATGTTGTTATACCAGCAAATATTTCTGTTTTTTTGCTAGAATTTCTTTTGGTTATTTCAAAGAACCTATCTAATTTCCCTTCTTTCTTTTTTTCTTTTGTACGATCAACAGTTGTTTTTTTGTCTTTTTCTTTGTTGTTTTTCAAATAATCACCTCCAAATTATTTCTGGAAAATAAAAAATCTTACACTCCCCCAAGGATGTAAGACTATGAAGTTGGCATGGATAGTGGTGTGTATGATGTCATAGTCCATTCATTTAAGGTGAATAGGTAGAAACACCTAAACCATATTATTAGGCATATATGACTTATTACTTTCCAATATCATTATGACATTTTTATTAGTAAAATGCAATACGTTGACGTTTTAATAAAACTTTTTTTGTTGTATAATAGTATTGTAATAATCTTGAGAGGATATTTTATGGAAAATACAGTTAGAGAGTGTAATTGCCCATATTGTGGAGCAGATGGTAAAATTACAAATGATAAATTAGATAAAGATGGAGCCTTAAAATGTCAAAGTTGTGGCGAAACATATTTTGTTTCCGTAAATGATAATAATGAAATAGAGACTTCAAGAGAATATCATCATAAACAAGGAGAAGAGAGAGCTTTTTGTAATTGTCCTTATTGTAATTGTGATGTTATTGTAACTAGAGAACAAGCTTTAAATAATGAAGGTAGCAAATGTATAAAGTGTGGTGAAATTAATGTTGCTTGTCTAAATCTTAAAACTAATACTATAGAATTACTACCTGCTAAAAAGAAAAGAAAATTTAATTCCGGAAATAATAGTTATGTTTACTGCAATTGCCCATATTGTAGGGGAGAAACAGTAGTACCAAAAGATAAAATAGGATCTGATGGAGCCTTAAAATGTATGAAATGTGGGGAAACATATTTTATTTCTGAAAATCAAAATAATGAAATAGAGTTTTCTGAAAAATATCAACATAAACCTGGAGAAGAG
Source organism: uncultured Clostridia bacterium (assembly GCA_946409545.1). GTDB lineage: Bacteria > Bacillota_I > Bacilli_A > RF39 > UBA660 > RUG12783. Next base: position 141,433 of record CAMJWT010000001.1, read on the forward strand.
AGAGCTTTTTGTAATTGTCCTTACTGTAATTGTGATGTTATTGTAACTAGAGAAGAAGCTTTAAATAATGAAGGAACAAAATGCATAAAGTGTGGTGGAATTAAAGTTGCTTCTCTAAATCCTGAAACAAATACTATAGAAATACTACCAGTTACTAAGAGAAAAAGATTTACTTATGGAAATAATGGCTATGTTTTTTGTAATTGCCCAGCTTGTCAACAAGCAAATGTTTTTAGTGATCTTTTTGAAGTTAATCAATGTAACTATTGTGGAACAGATCTTTATCTTCAAATGTCAGAAGATGATGTTATAGCATCTTGTTTAGAAGTTGCGAGTAGAAGCCATAGATGATATGGCTTTTTATGTAATAAAAGAAAATAGTAGAAAAATAATTCTTAAAATGATATACTATTTATATAATTGGAGATTGTATGAAAATAAGCTTAAGAAAAAAAGTATTATTATTAATTATTCCATTACTTTTATTTTTATTTAATATCGATGTTAAAGCTTTAGATTTAAAAGTAACTGATTTTAAATTGTTAAATAAAAATGGATCTATAGAAGTTAGTGATCCTATTTTAAATAATAATAAAGTAACTAGTAACATTATTTTTAATGAAGTAGATGATTATGTTACATTTGAATTTGATTTACTTAATCAAGAGAATAAAAAGTATACTATTGTGGGGATCAGTGATAACAATAAAAATGAAAACGTTTTATTTGAATATGATTATAGTAATGATGAAATAGCAAAAAATGAAAAATCCAATGTTAAGATTAAAATTTCATATAAGAATCTTTTAAAGAATGTAGAAGAAGTAAAACTTGATAATGTTAAAGTAACTATTACATTAACAACTAATGATGGTGAAGAAGAAGAAATTGTTATTCCAATTACAGGAGATAGTATTCATTTAAATATAATTGCCTTGATTATATCAATTGTTGTATTCATATATTGTTTAAGTAAATTACATATTAATAATAAAGTTCGTATTTCATTAATTGTTATGATGGTTTTATTAATTCCATCTATCATTTTTGCTCAAGAGAAAGTTGAAGTAGGAATTGAATTTAATAGTATTTATGTTAAAGGTAAATTTGATTATTTCAATGTAACAATTGATAAAGATAGTGGGGAAGAACCTATTACACTATCTAAAAAATATGGTTCAACTTTAGAAGAACTAACAGCACCAGAAAAAATTGGTTATACATTTGTTAAATGGGTAGATGAAAATAATAATGAAGTAACTGTTGATACTATAGTTAAAACTAACTATGTTATTAAAGCAATCTATGAAGTTAATACAAATACTCCTTATAAAGTACTTCATTATCGAGAAAATATAGATGATGATGAGTATACTTTATTTGAAACTGAAGATAAGAGTGGTACTACAGATACAAATATAGTAGCTCAAGAAAAAGAATATACAGGATTTACTTTTGAAACTAATAATCAAAATAATATTCCATCAGGAATCATAAATGGGAATGGTACATTAGTATTAAAACTATATTATAAGAGAAATGTTCATAATGTAACTTATCGTTATACAAATGATACTTTACCTACAGGAACTCCAAATGTTCCAGAAGTTAAATCATATAAATATGGAGCTAATGTTACAATTGAAAATAATCCAACATTAACAGGATATACATTTAGTGGTTGGAAGAAGGATAATCAAACTGCATCTAATTTTGAAATGCCAAATAATGATGTAACAATAACTGGTACATGGAGTGCCAATACAAATACTCCTTATAAAGTAGAACATTATTATGAGAACACTAATAATGATAATTATTCATTATTTAAAACAGATAATCTAGAAGGTACAACAGATACATTAGCAGTTGCTGATATTAGAAATGATGAAGGTATCGTACTAGATGAAAATAATGAAAATAATATTCCATCAGGAATCATAAATGGAAATGGTACATTAGTATTAAAACTATATTATAAGAGAAATGTTCATAATGTAACTT
>CAMJWT010000002.1:0-127313 GCA_946409545.1 uncultured Clostridia bacterium
TTTTGAAATGCCAAATAATGATGTAACAATAACTGGTACATGGAGTGCCAATACAGATACTCCTTATAAAGTAGAACATTATTATGAAAATATAAATGATACTAATTATTCATTATTTAAAACAGATAATCTAGAAGGTACAACAGATACAACAGTAGATGCTGTTAAAAGAAACGATCAAGGCTTCACGTTTGAAACTAATAATCAAAATAATATATTATCAGGAAATGTTGATCGTAATGGTACTTTAGTATTAAAACTATACTATACAAGAAATAAATATGAAGTAACTTATAGTTATACTGGTGATATTATTCCAGATGACGCTACAGCATTGCCAACAGCAAAAAAATATAAATATGATGAAACTGTAACCGTAGCTAATAATGCTACAGCTCAAGGTTATATCTTTAGTGGATGGAGTAGAACAGGAACCTTTAAGATGCCAGCAGAAGATGTTACAATAACCGGTTCATTTACTGCAGGTACATCTGCTTATACTATTGAACATTATGGTCAAGATGTTAATGGAGATTATGTTCTTCTAGCTAGTGAAACAGAACATAAAACAGGAACAACTAATTCTAATGTTACAGGAACTTATAAAGATATTGAAAATCATACTTATACTGATTTAAATCATACAGTTTATTCATATAATCCAAATCATCCTGATGAAGTATCTCGTGGTAAAATTAATCCTCAAGGTACATTAACATTAAAGTTTTATTATTATCGTAATAAATATGACTTACATATTATGAATGAAACTAATGTTACAGGTGCATCAAGTGGTAGTTATTATTATGGAACACAATTAACATTGGTTGCTAATGCTCGTGATGAAGATGATGAACCATTTACTAAATGGAGTGATGGAGTAACAGATTCATTAACTAGAACAATTAGTATAACTAATGATACAAACATAGGACCTTATTATCACATTTATACAGTTACTTTAATAAATAAAGATCCACGTACGACTGTTACTACAACAACTGAGTTAGAAAAAGTAGATCCAGGTAGTAGTATTGTATTACCAGAATTAACGAAGGAAGAATGTGTTTATCCAAAAGATGCAACCCATACAACTCCTGAAGAGAGAGAATGTACATTCATTGCAGAATTTATGGGTTGGTATACAGATGAAGAACATACTAATAAAGTAGAAAGTCCATATTTTCCATCTGGTGATGTAACCCTATATGCAAAATGGAATGCGGTTTATTATCATTATCGTTTATCTGGAATTAGAGAGTACTCTGGAACTCCAGGTGATTATGATGACTCTGGTGTCATTCTTTATAATATAGATAATAGGAATCGAGACTTTGATATTAATTTTGATATTGTTGAATATGGTAAGAGTTCATTCCCACAAGCAACAATTATGAATGGTAAATTTGAAAAAAAATCGTTGAATTATCCAGGATTTGTAATCAGATTTAATACGAATAGTTGGGATAAAATTGAATTTACAAGTAGATGGGGAACAAAGACGGTAGATCAATATGCTACAGGAACAAATATATGGTTAGAGCCAGCTACTGCTACCGAACCAATTCATGTAAATATAACAAGACGTGATGGTGTTGTTAAAATTACATATTCTACTAATCAAACTGGTACTTCGATACCTGCAGGTGGAAAAACCTTAACGATGTTTGATCAGAATAGTTCTAATTCACCTGTTTTATCTGATAATACACCAACAACTGTAACTTTTGGTGCAACAATTGATGAACAAGGTATTCCAATGAGATTCTTTAAAGGAAAACTCGCTAATATGGAAGTTAAATTGACTTCAGAATTATATAATTAAAGGCAAGATATAATCTTGTCTTTTTTTTAAATTGGTAATTAACCAATAAGATATATTGATATATCATTTTTAAAATATAGTAGGAGATTTATATGAAAGATAAAATATCGACAGTTATTGATGGTATAGAAGAAGAATATGATGTATTATTTACTACTCATGATGAAAAAAACAATAGAGATTATATTGTTTATACCGATAATAAAATAAATGAAGATGGCGATGCCAATATCTATTTAGGTAGATATCAAGATAATGAAATATTACCAATAACAGAAGAAGAAAAAGAAAAACTTGAGAAGGTAGTTAGCATCGTTCAAAGGGAGGTTTGCAATGAAGATTAGTAAATTTTATGATAAAACCGTAGAATTTTTTAGAAAACATAAAACAAGATATGGATGTATTGCTGCTTTAGAAAAAATGTTACTTACAGGATTCGATGAAGAGAAAATGGCAAGTGAAAGAATAATTCCATATGTAGATCAAAAAACTCAACATGTTCCTGTTTATGATACGGCTGTACCATATGTAAGAGAAATGTGGGAAAGACAAGAACGCGAAAGACAAGATAGATTAATAAGAGAAGAAATGAGAAGACTTCGAAATAGACCCCCAAGAAGAAAATAAAAACAAGAGAATAACTCTCTTGTTTTTCTTTTAATCAATTGATAAAATAAAATAACAAAAGGAGGTATAGATGTTTGAACTTGTAAGTAAATTTGAACCTAGTGGAGATCAACCAGAAGCTATTAAAGAATTAGTAGATGGACTTAATTCTGGTAAAAAGAATCAAGTACTATTAGGAGCAACAGGAACAGGTAAAACTTTTACAATGGCTAATGTTATTAAAGAAGTTAATAAGCCAACTTTAGTTCTTGCTCATAATAAAACACTTGCAGGACAATTATATTCTGAATTTAAAGAATTATTTCCTAATAATCATGTATGTTATTTTGTAAGTTATTATGATTATTATCAACCAGAAGCTTATGTACCTTCTAGTGACACGTATATTGAAAAAGATGCTAGTATTAATGATGAAATAGATGAACTTCGTCATTACGCAACAAGTATGTTACTTAGTTATCGTGACGTAATAGTAGTAGCATCAGTATCATGTATATATGGTATCGGTGAAGTTGATGACTATCAAAACCATATGTTAACTTTAAATGTAGGTGAAACCATTGATCGTAATGATGTATTACATAAACTTGTTGATATGTTGTATGAAAGAAATGATTTAGATTTTAAACGTGGTACATTTAGAGTTAAAGGTGATGTTGTTGAAATAATACCATCTAATGAACATGAACATGGATTAAGAATTGAATTCTTTGGTGATGAAATAGATCGAATAAGTGAAATTGATGTACTAACAGGTACTATTGAAAATAATAAAAAAACAGTTAGTATTTTCCCAGCAAGTCACTTTGTAACAAGCGATGATAAATTAGAAAGAGCCCTAGAAACTATTAAAGAAGAATTACAAGATAGAATTAAGTTCTTTAAAGATAATAATAAACCTCTTGAAGCAGAACGTATTGAACAAAGAACTAATTATGATTTAGAGATGCTTGCTGAAACTGGGTTCTGTCGTGGTGTTGAAAACTATTCAAGACATTTAAGTGGTAAAAAGCCTGGTGAAGCTCCAACATGTTTATTAGATTTCTTCCCTGATGATTTCTTGTTAATGATTGATGAAAGTCATGTTACTGTTCCTCAAGTACGTGGTATGTATAATGGTGATAGAGCAAGAAAAATGAATCTTGTTGATTTTGGTTTTAGATTACCAAGTGCTCTTGATAACCGTCCTTTAAAATTTGAAGAATTTGAATCGAAACTTAATCAAACGATCTTTGTATCAGCAACACCAGGAGACTATGAATTAGATCTTGTTGATAATCATGTGGTAGAGCAAATCATTAGACCCACAGGACTATTAGATCCAACAGTTGAAGTACGTAAAACTACTGGTCAAATTGATGATTTAGTTGGTGAAATCAAAGAACGTATGGAAAAAAATGAAAGAACTCTTGTTACAACTCTTACTATTCATATGGCTGAAGAATTAACTAATTATTTAAAACAATTAGATATTAAAGTAGCTTATCTACATACAGAAGTTAAAACTCTTGAAAGATTAAAGATTATAAGAGATTTAAGATTGGGAACATATGACGTAGTTGTTGGTATTAACTTATTACGTGAAGGTATTGATATTCCTGAAGTTAGTTTAATTGCAATTCTTGATGCTGATAAGGAAGGGTTCTTACGTAGTAATCGTAGTTTAATACAAACAATTGGTCGATGTGCAAGAAATGCTAATGGCCATGTCATAATGTATGCTGATCACTATACTGATAGTATGAATGAAGCTATTGAAGAAACTAAAAGAAGACGTGAAATTCAAGAAGCATATAACAAAGAACATGGTATTGTTCCTAAAACAATTATTAAAGAAATTCGCGATTTAATTAGTAACATTGATGATCGTACTAGTGATAAAAAAGAAGTTAAGATGAGCAAAAAAGAACGTCTTGCTAAGATGGAACAAATTGAAAATGAAATGCGAAAAGCTGCTAGTGTTCTCGACTTTGAAAGAGCTATGGAACTTCGTGATATTTTATTGGAGATGAAAAGTGAGTAATTTTAAGAAAATATATATTGAGATTACTAATAAATGTAATTTAAATTGTTCTTTTTGTTCTATTGATAATCGTGAAAAAAAAGAAATGTCACTTGATGAATTTAATACTGTTTTAGATAAAGTGGCTAATTATACGGAATCTATTTATTTGCATGTTAAGGGAGAACCTCTTATTCATTCTAAATTTGATGATATTTTAAATATATGTGATAAATATAATGTTAAAGTTTGTATAACAACTAATGGTACTTTGTTAAAGAATAAAAAAGATATATTATTGAAACATAAAATTAAACAAATTAATATATCTCTTCATTCGGAAAATAATATTAAGACATATTTTGATGATGTCTTTAATACTTGTGATGAATTAAGTAAAAAGATAACTATTATTTATCGTTTATGGACTTTGGATAACCTAAAAAAAGTATCCACAATAATTGTGGACAAAATAAAGAATCATTATAATTTATCCACTTTAATTGTTGATAAAATATATAATGATAAAAATATAAAGATTAAAGATAATATTTATGTTGATAAAGATATTGAATTCACTTGGCCAAATGATGGAGAAATAATCAAAAGCAATGTTGGAACATGTTATGGAACAAGAAGTCATATTGCTATTCTTTCAAATGGAGTAGTTGTACCATGTTGTCTTGATAGTAATGGTATGATACCACTTGGTAATATTTTTAATGATAATATGGATGATATTTTAAATAATGAAACCTATTGTGAGTTAAAAAAGAATTTTCAAAATAATAAGATTATTAATCCTTTATGTCAAAAATGTAATTATCGATTAAGATTTAAACCTACTAATAAGTAGGTTTTTTATTAAAAAATATATATCATTATTTAAATGTTTGATATAATAAATTTGATAATAGGGAGTATGTTTATGAGTAAGACCAAAAAGATAATTGTGACAATACTAATTATCATTTTATTAATAATTTTGGGAGTAGCAATATGGGCTGGAATTAGTGTTGATAAAGTAGATAAAGAAATAGTTACAATTAAAAGTGATATTAAAGAACTTGAAGTAGGATGGGGATATCAATTAGAGATTGATAAAACTATTGATAAGAATCATGACATAATTTATGAAAGTAGTAACAATAATATTTTAACTGTTGATGAAAATGGTTTTATTAAAGCAATATCTCCTGGTGAAGTAACAATTACCGTAACGGTTAAAGGTAATAAAAAAGTTAAAGATAGTATTAAACTCGTTGTTAAAGCTGAAAATAGAAATAAAATGGTTTTATCAGAAAAATCTATTTATGTTAAAGTCGGTGAAGAAAGAAAAATCTATATATATAATTTAAAGAAAAATGGATATGCTTTATGGGAAAGTGATAATCCAAGTATTGCAACTGTAGAAGATGGAAATATAAAAGCTCTTGCATTAGGAGAAGTAAATATAACAGTTACTAATGAATCTAAATCCAAAGAGATTGTTAAAGTATATGTTATTGATGAAAAATTAGCAGATATTGAATTAGATGATATACATTTTGAAACAAATAAAGTTTCTTTAGATGTTGGTGAAAATGTACAATTAGATGTTATTTATGAACCACGTGAGGCAACTGATAAAAATCTTGTATGGAAAAGTTCTGATGATAAGGTTGTTACAGTAGATAATAATGGTAAAGTAACAGCTATTGGTAATGGAAATGCTACTATTACGGCAACATCATCAAATGGATTAGTTGCGACATGTGAGATGGTATCAAATACTAATGTTGTACCAGTATCTAGTATTAAGTTAGATAAAGATACGGTTGAGATATATGTAGGTGATACAACACCAATTGAATATACTATTAGTCCTAAAAATGCAACTAGTAAAAATGTTACTTGGGAAAGTAGTAATAAATCTATTGCAATTGTTGAAAACGGATATATTATTGCTCGTAAAGAAGGAAGAGCAACAATTACAGCAAGAACTAATAATGGAAAAGAAGCTAAAGTTAATGTTGATGTTAAAAAGAAAGTTATTTATCCATATAGTATTGAGTTGGATGCAACTAATGAGTCAATAAATATTGGCGGTACAGTTACGTTAACCCCAATAATTACTCCAAGTAATGCTACAGATAAATCTCTTGTTTGGACAAGTAGTGATAATAGTGTTGCGACTGTTAATAATGGTGTTGTAAAAGGCCTTAAAGAAGGTAAAGTAACAGTAACCGCTAAAACAATAAATGATAAAACAGTATCAGCAACAATAACAGTAACTTCAACAGTTATACCTATTTCCGAAATATCAATTGATAAAAAAGATGTATCATTAGATGTTGGTGAAACCATAATCTTAAAAGAAGTTATTAAACCAAGTAATGCGACTAGTACTAATGTTACATGGGAAAGTTCTAATACAAGCGTTGTTACTATAAATAATGGAATTATAAAAACTGTTAAACCTGGAACAGCAATCATTACCGTAAGAACAGAAAATGGTAAGACAGCAACAAGTAAAATAACAGTTAAAAAGATGGAAGATGTAATTACTATTAGATCAAAAAATGCTGTTTATACAGGTAATCCTTTAAGTGCCACAGTAACATCTAAAAGTGGTTCAAAGACAAATATAACTTATTATAGTGATAGTAAATGTAATATCAAGACGAATACTAATAATGCTAATAATGTTGGTGAAGCACCAAAAGGAACAGGTAATTATTATGTAATTGTAGAAACTAATGGAAATGATTTATATAATCCAACTAAATCTAATTGTACTTTAGCAATAACAATTATGAAGAAACCATTAACAGTTACATGTCAAAATAAAGAATATAATGGTGAATCTCAAGTAATTGCAACTTGTGATGGTGGAAATATTACTAATGCTAATCAAACAAATGTTGGTTCATATCAAATAAATTGTAATGGAGATAATAATTATTCTGATGCCCAAACAAAGACATGTATGATACATGCTATAAATATTTCCAATGCAATTGTTTCGGGAATATCTTCTACATTATATACAGGATCCCCTATTAATCCTAATTTTGATGTTAAAATAAATGGAAGAACATTAGTTAAAGGTACCGATTATACATATAATATATCTAATAATACTAATGTAGGTCAGGCAACAATAACAATAACTGGTAAAGGAAATTATATTGGTTCAAAAGAAGTTCAATTTACGATTAATCCAATTTCGGTAACAATAGAATGTAATAATAAAGTATATAATGGCCAACAACAAACAATTGCTACATGTAATGGTGGAACAATGACAGGAGCAAATCAAGTAAATGCAGGATCACATAATGTTACATGTACGGGAAAAGGTAATTATACAGGAACAGTATCTAAATATTGTCAAATTAGTACTGTAAGTTTATCATCTGCAAATATTTCAGGATATCAATCAACATATCAATATACAGGAAGTGCAATAAGACCAACTGTTAGTGTAAAAATAATGCTTAATGGATCAACTAGATCATTAATTAGTGGAACTGATTATAATGTTAGTTATGGAAGTAATTCAAGTCCTGGAACAGGAACAATAACCGTAATTGGTAAAGGTAATTATGCGGGAAGTAAAACAGTAAGTTTTACTATTACAAGTCCCCCACCAGTTTCTATTATCTGTCAAAATAGATCATATAATGGAACTAATAGTCCAATTGCAACATGTACAGGAGGATCTGTTACTAATGCAAATCAAGTAAATGCAGGATCATATCAAATTGGATGTAATCCAGATTCATCTCATAGTAATACTAGTACAAAGACATGTACAATAAGTCCTCTTAGTATATCATCAGCAACAATAACAGGACATCAAACATCATATCAATATACAGGAAGTGCAATAAGACCAAATGTTACTGTTAAGATTACTCTTAATGGATCTACTAAAACATTAATAAATGGAACAGATTATAATGTTAGTTATGGAAGCAATACCAGTCCTGGAACAGGAACAATAACCGTTATTGGTAAAGGAAACTATACGGGAAGTAAATCAGTAAGTTTCACTATAAATAGTCCAACTCCAGTTACAATTACATGCAAAAATAGGACGTATGATGGAACTAATAGTCCAATTGCAACATGTACAGGAGGATCCGTTACCAATGCTAATCAAGTAAATGTAGGATCATATCAAATAGGATGTAATCCAGATTCATCTCATAGTAGTACTAGTTCAAAAACATGTACAATAGGTCCTGCTAGTATAACTTCAGCAACGATTTCAGGTTATTCATCTTCATATCAATATGCAGGAAGTGCAATAAGACCAAATGTTACAGTTAAAATTACTTTTAATGGAACAACAAGAACGCTAGCAAGTGGAACTGATTATTCATTAAGTTATGGAAGTAATTCAAGTCCTGGAACAGGAACAATAACAGTTATTGGTAGAGGAAATTATACAGGAAACAAAACAGTAAGCTTTACTATTACAAGTCCTCCACCGGTTACTATTACATGTCAAAATAGAGCATATAATGGAACTAGTCTGCCAATTGCAACATGTACAGGAGGATCTGTTACTAATGCATCTCAAGTTAATGCAGGATCATATCAAGTAGGATGTAATCCAGATTCATCTCATAGTAGTGCTGGTACAAAGACATGTACAATAAGTCCTGCTAGTTTATCATCAGCAACGATTTCTGGCTATCCAACATCATATCAATATACAGGAAAGCCAATAAAACCAACTGTTAGCGTAAAAATTACTCTTAATGGAACAACAAGAACATTAACGAGTGGAACTGATTATTCATTAAGTTATGGAAGTAATACCAGTCCTGGAACAGGAACAATAACAGTAAATGGTATAGGAAACTATACGGGAAGTAAAACAGTAAGTTTTACTATTACAAGTCCTCCACCAGCTACTATTACATGTCAAAATAGAGCATATAATGGAACTAATAGTCCAATTGCGACATGTACAGGTGGATCTGTTACTAATGCAAATCAAGTAAATGTAGGATCATATCAAGTGGGATGTAATCCAGATTCATCTCATAGTAGTACTAGTACAAAGACATGTACAATAAGTCCTGTTAATATGTCATCTGCAACGATTACAGGTTATTCATCTACATATACGTTTACAGGAAGTGCAATAAGACCAAATGTTACTGTTAAAATGACCCTTAATGGAACAACTAAATCATTAATAATTGGAACAGATTATTCATTAAGTTATGGAAGTAATATTGGTCCTGGAACAGGAACAATAACAGTAAATGGTAAAGGTAATTATACAGGAAGTAAATCGGTATCATTTAGAATTGTTGAAAATTAAGATATTATAATTAATAATATTGTGTTTTCAAAAAAACTATGTTAACATACAAATATATTTAACGAAGAAGTCATAAGGAATTATTAAATTATTTAAGAGAGTTAGTGGTTGGTGAAAACTAATAGATTTAATAAGGAAGTTACAATGATGGAGTTAAAACGTTAATCGCGTTAAGATATTGAGTAATAGAATTCTATTAAAGTAGGATGGTACCACGGTAAGCGTTCCTATATAATAGAATTCTTTTTATTATTTAGGAGGTAATTATGAATTTAAGTGATTATATTGATCATACGAATTTATCTAAAGTTGCAACAGCAGAAGATATTATGAAATTATGTGAGGAAGCAAAAAAATATCATTTTCCAACAGTTTGTATTCCGCCATATTACGTAAAAGCTGCCAGTGAATATTTAAAAGGTAGTACAACAGAAGTATGTACCGTTATTGGTTTCCCTAATGGTTATAATACAGTTGAAACCAAACAATATGAGGCAATCGATGCTATCCATAACGGAGCTAAAGAAATTGATATGGTAATTAATATTAATGCTTTAAAGAATAAAGATTATGATTATGTAAAAGATGAAATTGAAACAATAAGAGATTCAATTGATGGTAAAGTATTAAAAGTAATTATTGAAACTTGTTTATTAGAAGAAGAAGAAATTATTAAAATGACAGAAATATGTAATGAAACATTTGTTCATTTTATTAAAACAAGTACGGGTTTTGATAAAGAAGGAGCTAAACTAGAAGATGTTAAATTAATAATGAAACATAAAAATGATGTATTAGAAGTTAAAGCAAGTGGTGGTATTAAAAATAGTAAACAAGCCGAAGAATTTATTAAAGAAGGTGTTACTCGTATTGGTACTAGCCATGGAATTGATATTATTAATGATAAATAATATTAAGTTATAAAAAGGGAAAGTCTTATGAAAAATAAGAAATTGATATTTAATATATTAATTACAATAATTGTTTTATCAATTATATTAGTTGTTTATTTGATGTTAAAAAAAGAAAAAGTATCGATTCCACCTACATTAACAATCGATAATAAAGTTGTTAATTTGTTTGTAGGTGATGAATATACAATTAATTATAAATTTGAAGATAATGGTAATAATATTACTTTAAAATGGAATGTAAGTAATAATAACGTTATTTCTTTAAACGATAATAAAGTAAAAGCTTTATCTAAAGGAGTATCAGAGGTTTCAATAAGTTATTTTTATAATGAAAAAGAATTCGTAAATAAAATAGTTTTTATTGTTGATGAATATGATAAAGAAGCTCCTGTAATTAAAGTAGATGGTAATATAGATGAAAATACTTGGGTAAATCATGATGTTAATTTAAAAATAAATATTGATAATGAAACCAATTATGAATTATTTTACTATATTGAAGGTAGTGAAAATAAAGAAGAGAAAGTTAATAATAACAATATTTTAATTAATAATGATGGAACTAATATTGTTCATATTAAAGCCATTGATTCTAGTAATAATAAAAGTGAAGTTATTGTAAAAGTTAATATTGATAAAACTGAACCAACATGTTCATTAAAATTAAATGATAAAACTATTGAAATAACAAAATCTGATAATAATGAATTAAGTTATTATGGAACAAATAAAGATTTTACTGGTAAAAACGTTAATTCATTAGAGGCAAAAGAAGGTAAGTTTAATTATTATGTAAAAGATATAGCAGGTAATACTGGTAAATGTAGTATTACGTTAGTTAAGAAAATGTTATATCGAAAAAGTACATGTACTAAATGTAATAATTGCAAAGAAGCAGGTTGTAAAAGTTATACTGAATGGCATACAACAGGAAGTCATTGTAATAATAAAACAAGTGCTAGTGATTATGTTGGTGAATATGAAAAATATACTAATTGTCGATATGATACTAGTTGTAGTTCAGGAAATGATACAGGAGATAAAGAAAGACCTGATAAATTTTATCGTTGTACAAGAGCTATTCGTTCATGTAGAGAATATGTAACATCATGTGAAAAATGTGGATGTGCTTCTTGGAGTGAATATGGTGAATGGACAGATCAAGTAATAAAAGAAGATAGAAATACGAAAGTACAAAAACAAGAAAGGTTATATCAAAAATAAAAGGAGATGAATAATATGACATTATTTGAAGATTTAAAGTGGCGTGGATTAATACAAGATGTAAGTAGTCCAGAAATAGAGAAAGTATTAAACAATGAGTGTGTAACATTTTATTGGGGAACAGATCCAACAGCGGATAGTTTACATATAGGACATTACTCATCACTTGTTACAGCTAGACGACTTGTTAAAGCTGGTCATAAAGCAATACTACTTGTAGGTGGTGCTACAGCTTTAATTGGGGACCCACGTGGCAAGGGAGAAAGAACATTACAAAGTTTTGATACTATAAATGAAAATTATTTAAAGTTAAAAGCTCAAGTAGAAAGAATAACAGGTTGTGAAACCGTTAATAACTATGATTGGATTAAAGATATTAATGTACTTGAATTTTTAAGAGATTATGGTAAACATTTCACAGTTAATTATATGTTAGATAAAGATAAAGTTAAGAAACAATTAGATAATGGATTATCATTTACTGAGTTTTCTTATATGATTTTACAAGCACTAGATTTTAAACATTTATATGAAACAAGAAATGTTACTATGCAAGTAGCAGGTTCTGATCAATGGGGAAATATTACTTCAGGTATTGAGTTAATTAGAAGAACTTTAGGTAAAGAAGTATACGGTATGACAATGCCACTTGTTTTAGATGAACAAGGTAATAAGATTGGTAAGAGTGAAGGTAATGCTGTATGGCTTGATAAAGAAAAGACTAGTCCATATTATTTATATCAATATTTACTAAATACTGATGATGCTATTGTTATTGATCATTTAAAGAAATTAACAATGTTATCACGTGAAGAGATTGAAGAATTAGAAGAATCTAATAAGAATGAACCACATTTAAGATTAGCTCATAAAGCCTTAGCTCGTGAAGTAGTAACAGATATTCATGGAAAAGAAGAATATGAAAAAGTACTTAAAATTACAGAAGCTTTATTTAGTGGAAATATTAAAGAATTAAGTGTAGATGAATTACATGATGCCTTTAGTAACATTCCAAGTTTTGAAGTATCTGAAGATAAGAATATTGTTGATTTATTAGTAGAAGCATCTGTTTGTACAAGTAAACGTGAAGCTCGTGAAATGATATCAAGTAATTCTATTAGTATTAATGGTGATAAAATTAATGATTTAGAATTTGTTATCAAAAAAGAAGATGCTATTGGTGATTATACAATTATTAGAAAAGGTAAAAAGAAATATTTTGTTATTAAGCATAAATAAAAGAAGCTACTATCTAGTAGTTTTTTTTATATTGACGATTTAAAAAAAAGTTTTTATAATATTATTAGAATAGAGAGGTATATATGAAGAAAAATTTTAAATTAAAAGCATTAATACTTCTTGTTGTCTTAGCTATGACATCAGGTTGTATTAAAGTTGAAACAGGAATGAAAATATCCCTTACAAAAGATGTAGAAAGCTTCTATGTAATGGCAATGATGGACCAAATGATGGGTCAAGAAGGAGCTAGTACTGATTCATTCAAAGGTAATTCTAAGAAATTAGAAGAGGAAGGATATAAAGTATCAGATTATAAAGAAGATGGATATACTGGTATTAAAGCTACTAAATCTCTTGGAAACTTAGATGATTTAAGTTATGAAGGAGAAGTAAGAGTAGTAAATCTTGATAAAGTTGATGAGAATACTAAATATTTCAAAGTAGAAAAAGGATTCTTAAAGAATACTTATACTGCTAAATTCACAACATCTGTTAATAATGACATTATGAATGAACTTGAAAATCAACAAAAAGGTCAAGAACAACCTACTAATCCTGATGAAGAACTAATTGAAGAAACTGAAGTTGAAACAATGGTTGATGAAGTTAATGACAATAATGTGCCAGAAACTCCAAAAGAAGACGGAAAAGTAGATGAAACACCTGTTGATGGTACAACTGGTGAAACTCCAAAAGATGATACTACTGTTCCACCAACTGAAAGTGAAACGCCAACTGAAGGTGAAACACCAACTACTGATGAAAATAATATTATTGATGATGACTCTTTAGATCAAATCAAGAAAATGATGAATGTTAATTATCGTGTTGAAGTTCCAATTAAGGCTATAAGTAGTAATGCTACAAAAACATCAGAAGATGGAAAAGTTCTAGAATGGAACTTAATGGATTGGAAAGAAGGATCAACAATTGAATTCAAGTTTGAAGCTTGGAATATAATGAATTTATTAATTGTTGCTGGTGGCGCTTTATTAATTTTAGTTATTCTTATTATAATGTTTGTTGTATCAAGAAAAGCTAAGAAAAAAGCTGAACCTGCACCATTAGCAGAACAACCAATTGCTGAAGTTAATGATGAAAAAGCAAGTGCTATAACTCCTGTTAATCCAACAGAAACACCTGCATTAAAACCAGTAGGTGATGCTACAGAAGTTAAAGAAGGTCCTGTTACTTTAGATGTTCCTAAAGAAGAAGTACCTGCTCCTGTTCCAGAAACTCCAGCTATTCCTGAAGTTGCTACAGAAACACCTGTTGCTCCTGTAACAGTAGAAGTTCCAAAGATTGTAACAACACCAGAAATTACTCCAGCTGCTCCAGCTGAACCTGAAGAAGCAAAAACAGAATAAAAGATAAGGATGAGAAATCATCCTTTTTTTATAAAAAAATGAAATTAAATATTGACATGAAAACAAGAATAATGTATATTACTATTTGTTTGTGAAATTGGGTTTTGTCTAAGGCAAAACCTAATATTAATAACAAAAATGATACACCAGGGTGTGTGTTGGAAAGGAGACAATATGCCTACAATTAATCAATTAGTAAAAAAAGGAAGAGGTAATAAGGTTAGAAAACCAAAATCACCAGTACTTTTAGTTGGTGTTAATAACATCAAAAGAAAACAAACTAAGGTTAATTCACCTCAAAAACGTGGTGTTTGTGTTCGTGTTGGAACAATGACTCCAAAGAAACCTAACTCTGCACTTCGTAAATACGCTCGTGTTAAGTTAAGTAATGGTCTTGAAGTTACTTGCTACATTCCAGGTGAAGGACACAACCTACAAGAACATAGTGTTGTATTAATTCGTGGTGGACGTGTACCTGACTTAATCGGTGTACGTTATCATATAATTCGTGGAACATTAGATACTGCAGGTGTTAAAGATAGAAAACAAGGTCGTAGTCGTTACGGCGCTAAGAAAGAAAAATAGTAATAATTAATAATAAGAATTATTAATCGAAGGGAGGAAAATATAATGCGTAAAAGACGTGCTGTTAAAAGAGAAGTTTTACCAGATCCAGTGTTTAAATCTAAAGTAGTTACTAAATTAATTAATAGAATCATGTTAGATGGTAAAAAGGGTGTAGCTGAAAAGATTTTATATGGTGCATTTGATATCGTTAAAGAAAAAACAAATGAAGATCCAGTAACTGTATTTGAAAAAGCTCTTGAAAATATAAAACCACAATTAGAAGTTAAATCTCGTCGTGTTGGTGGTTCTAACTATCAAGTACCAGTAGAAGTTAGTGAAACAAGAAGTCAAACTTTAGGTTTAAGATGGTTAGTTAATTTTGCTAGACTTAGAGGCGGTAAGAGTATGGCTGATAATTTAGCAAGTGAGATTATTGATGCAAGTAATGGAACAGGTAATGCTGTTAAGAAGAAAGAAGATACACATAGAATGGCTGAAGCTAATAAGGCTTATGCACATTTTAAGTGGTAGAAAGGAAGTAAATTATGGCTCGTGAAACGTCATTAGAAATGACAAGAAACTTTGGAATTATGGCACATATCGATGCAGGTAAAACTACTTGTACTGAACGTGTACTATTCCTAACAAAGAAAATCCATAAGATTGGTGAAACTCATGATGGTGAGTCACAAATGGACTGGATGGAACAAGAGCAAGAACGTGGTATTACAATTACTTCTGCTGCAACTACTGCTTACTGGAAAAAATATCGTTTTAATATAATCGATACTCCAGGACACGTAGATTTCACAGTTGAAGTTAGTCGTAGTCTTCGTGTACTAGATGGTGCAATTGCCCTACTAGATGCTCAAGCTGGTGTTGAACCTCAAACTGAAACAGTTTGGAGACAAGCAACAGAATTTATGGTTCCAAGAATCATCTTCGCTAATAAGATGGATAAAATGGGGGCTAGTTTTGAATATTCACTAAATAGTATTAAAGACCGTTTAGGTGTTAATGCTAAGCCAATTGAATGGCCAATTGGTGCAGAAAATGAATTCCGTGGAGTTATTGATCTTGTTACTATGAAAGCTTATGAATATGATGGTGGACAAGAAGAAGTAGAAAAAGAGATTGAAATTCCTGAAGAATTAAAAGAAGTAGCAGAACAAAAACGTGAAGAATTAATTGATGCTGTAGCTGAATATGATGATGAATTAATGATGACATACTTAGATGGTGGAGAAGTAACTGTTGAAATGATTAAACGTGCTATCCGTAAGGGTACACTAGAAGTTAAATTCTTCCCAGTTATGTGTGGTACAGCTTTAGGAAATATGGGTATTAAGCCACTTCTTGACGCTGTTATTGATTATTTACCAAGTCCTATTGATGTTGCATCTATTAAAGGTGTTGACTTAGCTGGTAAAGAATGTGAACGTCATCCAAAAGATGATGAACCATTTAGTTCATTAGCATTCAAAGTTATGACTGACCCATTCGTAGGTCGTTTAACATTCTTCCGTGTATATTCAGGTCATTTATCAAGTGGTTCTTATGTACTAAATAGTACAAAAGATACAAAGGAAAGAATTGGTCGTATCTTATTAATGCATGCTAATACAAGAACAGAAATTAGTGATGTATATACAGGTGATATTGCTGCTGCAGTAGGTTTAAAAAATACTACAACAGGTGATACATTATGTGATGAAAAACATCCAGTTATTCTAGAAAGTATGAACTTCCCAGAACCAGTTATTGAACTTGCTGTTGAACCTAAGAGTAAGGCTGACCAAGAAAAGATGGCTATTGCTCTTCAAAAATTAGCTGAAGAAGATCCAACTTTCCGTGTTCATACTGATCAAGAAACAGGTCAAACAGTTATCGCTGGTATGGGTGAACTTCACTTAGACGTATTAGTTGACCGTATGAGAAGAGAATTCAATGTTGAAGCTAACATTGGTAAACCTCAAGTTGCATATCGTGAAACAATTCGTCAAGAAGCTGAATGTGAAGGTAAATATATTAAACAATCTGGTGGTCGTGGACAATATGGTCACGTATGGATTAAATTCACACCAAATCCTGATAAAGGATATGAATTCGTTGATGAAGTTGTTGGTGGTGTAGTTCCTCGTGAATATATTCCAGTTGTTGATAAAGGATTACAAGAAGCTTTAGCTGGTGGTATTCTTGCTGGATATCCTATGATTGATGTTAAAGCTACATTATTTGATGGTTCTTACCATGAAGTTGACTCAAATGAAATGGCATTCAAGATTGCTGCCTCATTTGCTTTAAAAGAAGCTAAGAATAAATGTAAACCAGTACTTCTTGAACCAATCATGCAAGTTGATATTGTTGTACCTGAAGAATATTTTGGTACAGTAATGGGTGATATTCCATCAAGAAGAGGTCGTCCAGTATCTCAAGAAGCTCGTGGTAATAGTATTGCTTTACGTGCAATGGTTCCACTAGCAGAAATGTTTGGTTATGCTACTGCACTTCGTAGTAACACACAAGGACGTGGTACATTCCAAATGGTATTTGATCATTATGAAGAAGTACCTAAGAATATCGCTGAAGAAATTATTAAGAAAAGCGGTAACTAATTAAAATTTTGCTTTTATTAAGTTATTTATCAAAAATAGTTGAAAATTATATTCAACTTAGATAAAATAAAGTAGTAAATAAAAAAAGGAGGAAATTTAATATGGCAAAGGAAAAATTTGATCGTAGTAAACCACATGTTAACATTGGTACAATTGGCCACGTTGACCATGGTAAGACTACTTTAACAGCTGCTATTACAAAAAGACAAGCAGAAAAATTTGGTGGAGATTTCGTAGATTATGCTAATATCGATAAAGCTCCAGAAGAAAGAGCACGTGGTATTACTATTAATACTGCACACGTAGAGTATCAAACAGCTACTCGTCACTATGCTCACGTTGACTGTCCAGGACATGCTGACTATGTTAAGAACATGATTACTGGTGCAGCTCAAATGGATGGTGCAATTCTAGTTATTGCTGCTACTGATGGACCTATGGCACAAACTCGTGAACATATCCTACTTGCTCGTCAAGTTGGTGTACCTAAGATGGTAGTATTCATGAACAAATGCGATATGGTTGATGATGAAGAATTACTAGAATTAGTAGAAATGGAAATTCGTGATCTATTAAATGAATATGGATTCGATGGAGATAATACACCAATTATTCGTGGTTCTGCTCTTAAGGCTCTTGAAGGAGATCCTAAGTATGTAGAAGCTATCGACAAATTAATGGATGCTGTTGATACATGGATTCCAACTCCAGAACGTGATAATACAAAACCATTCTTAATGAGTATTGAAGATGTATTCACTATTACTGGACGTGGAACAGTTGTTACAGGACGTGTTGAACGTGGACAATTAAAACTTAATGATGAAGTTGAAATCGTTGGTATTCGTCCAACTCAAAAGACTGTTGTTACTGGAATTGAAATGTTCCGTAAACAATTAGACTATGCTGAAGCTGGAGATAATGCTGGAGTATTACTTCGTGGAATCTCTCGTGAAGAAGTTGAACGTGGACAAGTTCTTGCTAAACCAGGAAGTGTTACACCTCATACTACTTTCGAAGCTGCAGTTTATGTATTATCTAAAGAAGAAGGTGGACGTCATACTCCATTCTTCACAAACTATCGTCCTCAATTCTATTTTAGAACTACAGACGTAACTGGTGTTATTACATTACCAGAAGGAACTGAAATGGTTATGCCAGGTGATAATGTTAACATGCATGTTGAATTAATTCACCCAATTGCTATTGAACAAGGTACTAAATTCTCTATCCGTGAAGGTGGAAGAACAGTTGGTGCTGGATCAGTTTCTAAAATTGATAAGTAATTAAAAATTAGAGAAGTTTACTTCTCTTTTTTTTGTCTATACTTTACAGTACAAATCCTTGTTTTTATTGAGAAAAAGTAACGTTTATGCTATCCTTATAATGAGGAGAGTATATGAAAAGACTATTTAAAACTTTACTTATTTTGACATTTTTCTTTTCATTATGTATCAAAGTTGATGCTAAAACTCTTAAAGATTTAAAGAATGAACTTGCAGCATTAGAAGCTAAAAAAGCGGCTAATGATAGTGCTAAAAAGAAAACACAAAATGAAATTAAAAGTGCAAGTAATAGAATTGAAAATATAACAGGTATTATATCTGATAGTGAAAAAAAGATTGTATCACTAACTGGTGAGATTGCATCTCTTGAAGCTAAAGCTAAAAGCAAAGAAAAAGAAATAAAAAATCTCATTGCATTTATTCAAGTATCAAATAGTGAAAATTCTTATATGGAATATATTTTCACATCAGAATCCCTTGAAGATTTAATAATACGTAGTTCAGTTTCTGAACAAATGGTTACCTATAATGATGATTTAATTGAAGAATATAATGATACAATTAAAAAATATAAACAAAAACAAGTAGATTATCGTAATGAAATTAATAATCTAAATAGAGAACAAAAAAATCTTGAAGGAGAACTTGTTACTTTAGGAGATCAACTTGATAAAGTAATGGATGTAAGTGTATCAATTGATAAAGAGATTGAAGCTCAAAAGAAAACAATCAATTATTATCAAAACACTTTAAAATGTAAAGATAATCAAGATATTACAACTTGTGGTACGGTAGCTTATTCAGGTAAGATGTTAAGACCAACCGCTAAAGGTTATATAACTAGTTCATTTGGATATCGTACAGACCCAATAAGTGGTAGAAAAGGAAGTTTCCATAGTGGAACTGATATGGTTTCAAGCGATAACAAAGTATATCCAGTAGCACCTGGAACTGTTGCTGGTATTTATTGGAAAACAAGTTGTGGTGGAACAATGTTATTTATTAACCATAATGTAGGTGGTACAAAATATACATCAGGTTATTTCCATTTATCAAAAGTAAATGTATCAATTGGTCAAAAAGTTGATGTTAATACCCAAATTGGTAAAACAGGTGGTACCAAATCACTTACACCATGGGATCATTGTTCAACAGGACGTCACTTACATTTATCAATCGCTAGGGGATGGTTCTTTAAAGAATATTCATCATATTCAACATTCACAAGTAAATTAGTAAATCCAACTAGTGTCGTTAATTTCCCAAGCAAGGGAGCTAAATATAAATGGTTCTATGATAGAACGACAATCTATAAATAAAACTCTAGATAATCTAGAGTTTTTTATTTTATTATTATATAATTATAATAGAGGTTAGAATATGAATAAAAGGAAGTACTTATTTTTATTATTAATAATACCAATTCTAGTTATATTTATAAGTAGATCTTTTTCACTTACATATACACAAGAAATTAAAAGTGTAGAAATACAATCAAATGATTATAACAATCCAGGTTCATGGCATATTGATAAATCAGCTGAATGGATTGGACTTGGTAAAGCAAGAGTAACCTTTGATGTAAATTCGGTAGTAAAAACATCCGATGCTCGTTATAAAGATGTTATCTTTGTTATGGATGTATCAGGATCAATGTCAGGAAGTAAGCTAGATAGGGCAAAGCAAGATGCCATTGATTTAACTAATTATTTACTTTCTGATAGTCATAATAGTGTTGCTTTAATAACCTTTGATTCAACATCAGAAGTAATATCAGGTTTTACCAATAATAAACAAGAAATGATAGAATATATTACAAATTTAAATGATAAAGGGTGTACAAATTACAATGCAGGATTATTAAATGTTGAAACGGTAATGAGGGATTATGTTAAGAGTGACAATAAAGACTTGTTATTATTATTTTTAACTGATGGTTATCCGAACATAGACACTCCTAATCAAGTTGCAACATATGGTATTTTAAAAGAGAAATACCCATATATGACCATAAATGGTATTCAGTATGAAATGGGAAAGGAAATAATTAAAGAGATTATTGAAATATCAGATAATCAATTTATTGCAAATCAAGATACTTTAAACAATGTTTTATTTGATGCAACAGTTACTCCAACAGCATATGATAATTTCGTGGTAACAGATTATGTAAATGATGAATATTTCTATATTGAATCAGTTAATGATATTAAAGTTCCTTTTGGAGAAGTATCTCTAGATACTGTTAATGGTGTTCAAAAGATAACATGGGATCTTGGAAATAACTATGTAACTGGTCGTAATGTTAAGATGACTATAGATCTTAAATTGAAAGAAGAGTTTCATAATACAAGAGGATTTTATCCAACAAATAAAAGCGAAACGATTGTATCAAAGTTACCTGATGAACAAGAAAAAACAAGAGAGAGTGAATTAACCCCAGTTCTTAAAAATGTATATGAAGTTATTTATAATCCTAATACCCCAGATGGATGTACATTACCATCAATAGAAAATGAAGAATATATGGTTTATCAAACAGTAACCAAAAGAAGTGATAGTTTAACTTGTCCTGGATATATCTTTAAAGGATGGTATGTAGATAGTAATGATTTAATTGATATTAAGTTTATAAATGATGATATGTTTATAATGCCACCTCATGATGTACATATAAGAGGTACATGGACAAAACAAGATTTAGTCAAAACGATGGATGGAACTGTAAAAGTAAAACTTGATGGAACATTAATGAAACATGACAATATAGTTCGTAAAACTTTTGGTAAGGATATTTCAAGAAATAGTTTTGAAAGTATAACAACAGTTGCCGATATTACTATACCTTCTACGGCATTAGATTTTTGGGATGCATCAGCAGAACAAAATGGATCAGTACTTGCATGGTATACCGATGTTGATAATAATGGTATGTATGAATTATATATAGGACAAGAGGATGGAGTTAAAGCAAATCCTAATAGTTCTTATGCTTTTTATTATTTTTCAAAAGTTAATTCTATTGATTTATCGAATTTTGATACATCAAGAGTAACCAATATGGCAGCAATGTTTTCTCATACTGCATATATTTCAACTACTTTTAATATGGATTTAGGTAATTTAAATACTTCAAATGTTAAAAATATGGCATATATGTTTCATAATTCAGGATTTAATGCCACAACATGGAATATAGGAAATATAAGTAATTGGGATACATCGAATGTAACTGATATGTCATCAATGTTCAATAATGCAGGAAGAAATGCAACGACTTGGAATATTGGAAGTTTAAACAATTGGAATACTTCAAAAGTAACAAATATGGCATCTATGTTCTATTATGCAGGTTTTGAAGCATCAGAATTCAATTTAGATTTAAATAATTGGAATACTTCAAAAGTAACTGATATGTCATCAATGTTCAATAATGCAGGGAAAAAAGCAACGACTTGGAATATAGGAAATTTAAGTACTTGGAATATATCAAATGTAACTAATATGTATTCTATGTTTGAATATGCTGGTTTTGAAGCATCAGAATTCAATTTAGATTTAAATAATTGGAATACTTCAAAAGTAACTGATATGTCATCAATGTTCAATAATGCAGGGAAAAAAGCAACGACTTGGAATATAGGAAATTTAAGTACTTGGAATATATCAAATGTAACTAATATGTATTCTATGTTTGAATATGCAGGTCATAATTCTTCAAGCTTTGAATTAGATTTAAGTAATTGGGATACTTTGAAAGTAACTAATATGGCATCTATGTTTTATTATTCAGGAAATAAAGCAACAACCTGGAATATTGGAGCATTAGATAATTGGAATACTTCAAGTGTTACAACGATGTCACATATGTTCTATAATGCAGGAGGAAATGCTACAACCTGGAATATAGGAAATATAAATACTTGGGATGTGTCTAGTGTTACAGATATGTCATATATGTTTTATTATTCAGGAAATAAAGCGACAACCTGGAATATTGGAAATATAAGTACTTGGGATGTGTCTAGTGTCACAACAATGTCAAATATGTTCAATAATGCAGGATATAGTGCAACAACATGGAATATAGGAGATTTAATTAATTGGAATATATCGATGGTAACTAATATGAATTCTATGTTTGCTCATTCAGGATATAGAGCAACAACATGGAATATAGGAAATTTAAGTAACTGGGATACGTCAAAAGTAATAGATATGTCTTATATGTTTGAAAGAGCTGGATGCAATGCTACAACATGGAATATAGGAGATATAAGTAATTGGAATACATCAAGTGTAACAAATATGAACTATATGTTCTCAAATACAGGCTATAAAGCTACTTCATGGAATATAGGAAATTTAAGTAACTGGGATACATCCAAAGTAACAAATATGTCAAATATGTTTGCCCGTGCAGGCAATAGTGCAACAACTTGGAATATAGGAAACTTAGATAATTGGGATACCTCAAGAGTAACCAACATGTCATCTATGTTCTATGGTGCAGGTAATAGTGCTACAACTTGGAATATAGGAAATTTAAGTAACTGGGATACATCCAAAGTAACAAATATGTCAGAAATGTTTCGTGCTGCTGGTCAAAATTCACCAGCATGGAGTATAGGAGACTTGAGCAATTGGGATGTATCTAGTGTCACAAATATGTCATATATGTTTGAAGCTTCTGGATATAAGGCAGTATCTTGGAGTATAGGAGATTTAAGTAATTGGGATACATCAAGTGTTACAAATATGTATTCAATGTTTGCATATTCCGGACATATTACACAGTCATATAGTTTAAATATAGGTAGTTGGGATGTATCTAGTGTTGCAAATATGTCACAAATGTTTAGAGAATCCGGCTATAATTCTATAGCATGGAATATAGGGGATCTAAGTAATTGGGATACATCAAATGTTACAAATATGTCTAGTATGTTTTATATGGCAGGAGCAACCGCAACAACATGGAATAGCGTTGGTACATTGAAAGTATATGCCCGAACGATTGATTCAATTTTCTTAAATTGTGTAAATGCTAAAGCTACTTTGAATATATATAGTAATCCAACATCATATAGTAATGCGTTTAGTTCTGCTGCTATGGTTTCTGGTTCAGGAATAACTGTTAACTATAGTAGTGCAACAACTAATATTGATAATATTATTGCTACAAAATCTAATAATTCTAATGTAGTTAAAGGTGAACAATTAGATTAAATAATAAGTACACAGTAATGTGTACTTTTATTTTGAAATAATATTTGTTAAAATAAGCACGTAGGTGATTTATGAGAGTTCGTAATGTTAAAAATAAAGATGAAATATTAAAAAATAGTAGTTATGTAATATTAGATCCAGAATCTTATATTGGTAAATGGAGAGATGTATTTAATAATTCTAATCCTATTTATTTAGAAATTGGTATGGGTAAAGGTAATTTTATTATTGAAAATGCTAAAACGTATCCTAATATTAATTTTATTGGTTTAGAGAAAAATGGTAGTGTGCTAACTTATGCTGTTAAGAAGTTAGAAGGACTTGATTTACCTAACTTAAAACTAATTTGTTTTGATGCTAGTAATATTGATTTATTATTCTTTAAAGAGATTGATAAACTTTACTTAAATTTCTCTGATCCATGGCCAAAAGATCGTCATGCTAAAAGAAGATTAACTAGTCCTATCTTTCTTGATAAGTATGAAAAATTATTTAGAGTTAACAATATTATAGAAATGAAAACAGATAATAAAGATCTTTTTGAATACAGTTTAGAAACTATGAAAAATAAAGGTTATACTACTGAAGATATCTCTTATAATTTAACTGAAAGAGATGATTTTCCCAATATCAAAACGGAATATGAAGAGAAGTTTATTTTAAAGAATAATCCCATTTATTTTGTGAGGATGTTAAAACGTGTTAATTTTTGAAAAAAAGAGAAAATCTTTATGAATTTATGTTATAATTATGTTAACAGTAGGTGATTAATGAGAAAGTGTTTAATTATATTAATTGTTTCTCTTACATTTTTTACTGGGTGTTCAATTAAAAAAGTTGAAACTGATAGCTTAAAAAATATTTTTGAAACAGTATTATATCGCAAGAAAAAATTAAGTAATACCTATATGAATGGATATAAATTTTATCTACCTAAAGGTGTTACCATTATAGATAAAAATGAATATAATTTAAAATTAAAAGATCAAAAGACATATTATTATTTATATGTTGATACAATTGCATATCATTATAAGACAAATAATACTTTTACAATAAATAATAAGAATTTCTTCTCTGAAATATTAGAAAATGGCAATCTTAGTGGCTATATTGATATTGAAGAAGATGAAGATAGATATTTTGTTGTATTAATGTATAACTATGCAAAGATTGAGTCTTATGTTCCAAAAGATTATTTAAATGATGCTTTAACAAATATGAGTTATGTTTTATCAACGATTAACTTTAATGATAAAGTAATTGAAGAATATGTTGGTAATAAAGGAACTGTATCTCAAGAAGAATCATTTGATATCTTTGATTCTAAAAAAGAAAGTGATTCTTTCTTAAAATATGAAGAAGAGTATGGTACATACAAAGAACCAATCATTATTGATGATGATGTTGTTGATATTGATGAAACTAACGATTAGGAAGGTGTAATATGAAAGTCTTGAATAAAATAAAAGGATGGTTCGTTGAAGAATATGAAGACGATGAAGAAGACGAAGAACAAGAAGAAGTAGTAGAACGTGAACAACTTGCAAGAAAAGTTGAAGTTCCAAAACATTCTTTTAGAGATCGTTTTAAGAATAAAAAAGTTGATGATGACGAAGAAGATGAAGAGAAAGAAGAAACTACTTCTAGTGAACCAGTAGAAGTTCAACCTGTAGAAGTATCTGTTCCAAGAGAAAATCGTATAGTTAACTTAGTTGAAGAAGAGGAAGAAACTGAAGTATATGAACCAGTAGAAGTTAAAGAGGAAGCACCAATTCAAGAGGAAGAAGAGGAAGAATTCCCATCTCGTTCAACAAGAGTACCTTTAGTCTTCGAAGATGATAATTTATTCCCTGAAGTAGAGGAACATGAAGAAGAACCTATTGATGTTCCATATGAAAAACCTCTATATCACGGTAAAAAAGAGTCAACTTATGTTGAATCAATGAAAAACAGTAATTACTTAAAAGTAGCTACTGAAGTACCTAAAGAAAAAAAATTTAAACCATCACCAATTATTTCTCCAATATATGGTATTCTTGATAAGAACTATAAAAAAGAAGAAATCGTTACTCGTAAAGATAAAACTTCTGAAAGTGAATATCGTGATAGTTCAATAGATAAGGTTCGTAAAAAAGCTTTTGGTGAAAATAAAAAAGAAGAAAAAGATAAAGAAGAACCTGTAAAAGGAAAAAAAGTAAATGTCAATAATGGTAAACCAGGTGTATCTAGTGTGACAATTGCTGATGCTGATGAATACTATAATGATCTTGGTTTAGCTTATAATGAAGATTATAAAGATATGTCAAGGGTTAATTCAAATAAAAAGAAAGAAGAAACTAAAAAGAAAGACAAAGATGACGACAATTTATTTGATTTAATTGATTCCATGTATAAAAAGGAGGATTAGAATATGGATGTTTTACCTATTATCTTGTATGTTTTAGGAGCGGTTTTATTAGTAGCATTAATCGTGTTAACAATTAAATTAATTTACTCAGTTGAAAGAATTAATGTTTTACTTGATGGTGTTGAAAGAAAAATGAAGACTGTTGATAAAATCTTCAGTGCAGTTGATAATGTAGCTGATTCATTTGCTGCTTTATCTGATCGTGTTGTAGATGGTATCGCAGGATTAATTAATAAAGTATTTAGTGGAAGAAAGAAAAAGAAAAGAGAGATAGAAGAGGAGGAAGATTAATATGGGAAAAGGAGCCGGAAAATTTGTTGCAGGTGCTGTAGTAGGAGCAGCTGTAGGAGCAGGACTTGGAGTTTTATTTGCTCCAAAAAGTGGTAAAGAAACAAGAGAGGAGTTAAAACAAAAATTAGAAGAACTAAAAGAAAAAGCAAAAGATGTTAAGTTTAGTGATGTAAAAGAAAAAATCGAAGCTAAGATTGAAGAATTAAAGAAAGATATCGCTGATCTTGATAAAGAAAAAGTATTGAATTATGCTAAAGCAAAAGCAAAAGCTATTAAAGAAAAAACAAATGAATTAGTTCATCTAGCAAAAGATAAAGGAACTCCAGTTCTTGAAGATGCTGCTGAATCAGTTCGTGAAAAAGCTCTAGAAGTTGCTAAATCTGCAGTTGATAAATTAGAGAAAAAAGAAGAAGTAAAAGAATAGTTAACTATTCTTTTTTTCATTGCTAAATAATCAAAATAATTATATAATAACTACGGTGATTATTAATGGAAGGCTTTCATTTTAAAAAGTCCTTTGGACAAAATTTTATCAACAATTCACAAATTATTAATAATATAATTAAGTGTACGGATATTAAAGAAAATAGTTTAGTAATAGAAATAGGTCCAGGTAGTGGTAATTTAACTAAAGAATTATCAAAAGTTAGTAAGAATGTTTTGGCTTATGAGATAGATGATAGATTAGAAGATATTCTTGATGAAAGATTAATTGATTGTAATAATGTTACGATTGTTTTTAAAGATTTCTTAAAGAGTGATTTAGTTGATGATATAAGTAAATATGAATATGATCATTTATATATTGTAGCTAATATTCCATATTATATTACAACACCTATTATTGAAAAAATTATTAATTCTGATATTCCTTTTGATAATATAACTTTAATGATGCAAAAAGAAGTAGGAGATAGATTATCTAGTAAGCCTGGTAATCGTAATTATGGTTCATTAACGGTCTTTTTAAATTACTATTTTGATATTAAAAAACAATTTATTGTAAGTCGTAACTATTTTACTCCAAGACCTAATGTTGATAGTGTTGTTGTAACTTTAACGAAAAAAGATGGACGTAGAGCTTTATCCGATGAAGTATTCTTTAAACTAATTCGTGATGCTTTTCAATATAAAAGAAAAAATATTCGAAATAATTTAAAGAGTTACGATTTGTCAATAATTGAAGATGAGTTAAAAAAACATAATTTGAATCTTAATGTTCGCTCTGAATCATTATCGTTAGATGTCTTTTTAGATATTGCTGATAGATTAGTAAAAGACAAGGTTAAATAATTAAACCTTGTCTTTTTCTTTCTATATGATGGATTAATTGATGATTATAGTGTTCCATACCATGTAACTCCACATTCTGGTGTTGTATCATAATAACCTACAATACTATTTTGTAAAGAGATACCTGTAAAATACATATCGTGTTTCAAAGCGTTAGTTAAAGTAATATTACTTGTAGCATGAGCATAATCGCCATATACAGTTATTTGGTTTACGGTACTATTTGGTACTTTCTTTTTCAATTTAACCAAGATATATGATGATAAAGCATTTAATGATCCTGATGGTAATTGAGATACTGCAGTGTCACCATAATTTGCTGTTTCATGCCAATTATATGTCATTGAAGTATATGAGTTATTACTAGATGTAGTGTAATCTAATTGAAAATAAGGTGATAAGCTTCTTCTAACAGTATTTGATGCATAACCGATACCTATGATATCATAACTCCTTTTTTTAGGTATTTTACGCCATTCTAGTGTTACTTTACCTGTTACAGTATCATCACTTGTTTTAGAAAGAGATGTAATTAATTTCTTATATTCTGTATAAATAGTTCCTGTTGCAGTAATCATCGTATTATCATTTCCATATAAGTATTCTAATTCTGTAACTTCTTCTGTTGTTGATTGTGTTATACCATTTTTTTCTATATGTGTTGTTTTATAATACTTTTCATTTGTTACTAAACCAATTCCTGTTGTATCTTTATACTCTTGATATAAGTCATAATTTAGATTATCAATCTCATTCTCAGTAAATCCAACACTTAATAGATTAAGATACTCTTCTTCCGTTATTTCAATATTATTATTGTTCGTATAAGCTTTAACATTTGTTATTAACATAAATAATAATATTGTAAATAAAACCTTTTTCATATTTCCTCCTTTCAATTTCATTTTATGAATCATTATTTGGATAGTCTATTAATTATTTGGATAGGAATAATAAAAAAATTCTCTCTAAAAGAGAGAATTATTCTTTTTCAAGAAGAATATCGTATTCTATATCTTTATTTATATCACTATCAAATTCAATAATTATTTTTATGTTTTTACTATTATCCTTTAATTTTATATAAATATTTAAATCTTCAAGAAATGATAATAAATCATTTGTTTCACTAATATAGTTATAAACGATAGTATTATCTTGCATAATTTTAAAATTATAATATTTAATATTAGATAAATTAATATCATCAACAATTATTCTTGATAAATATAATGTACTTATTTTATCTTTTACGAAAACACCACTTATATTATAGTTTTTAATGTAATAAATAGTCGCTTTATTATTTAAATAATTATATATATTAAAAAAGATAGATATTAGTAATAGAAATATTATTATTTTATTAATAATTCTTTTGTTATTAACTTCATTTGTTTTTAAACTATTTAATTCCTTATTAGAATAATTATCATAATCTTCATGATTAACTAATTCAAAAATAGAAGTATTAAGTACTTTTGATAAAGCTTTTATATTATCAATATCAGGTAAGTATAAATCATTTTCCCATTTTGATATTGTTTTATCAGATACATTAAGTTTATCTGCTAAATCTTGTTGTGTTAACTTATTTATTTTTCTTTTATATTTTAAATATTTACCAAATGTCATAATATCACCGTTTTCATTTTATAATTTTTTTTATTTATTATGTACATTGTCCAATCATAACGATATTATAATCTCTAATTATTAATATAATATGATATAATTATATTGGTGATTTTATGGGTCCATTATTAATATTATTAATTGCAATACTTAGTGTTATTGCTGTTATCTTTTTTATTCTTTGTTATTTGTATTTTAAATTTAAAAGAGTAATGGGAGTAAAGAATCTAAGTTCTTTTATAGATGATGTAAAAAATTATGATCGTGATAATTATAGTACTGAGAAATCAATATCTGGTATGACACGTATTCTTGAACCTTTAATTATTAAAGATTTCCCTGATTTTAATTTAAAACATCTTTATTCTAATATTGAAACAGGTATTACTAATGTTTTATCTGCAAAGTCAAAATTAGATACAAAGTTTTTAAATAAAGGGCTAGATTTAATAAAGGGTAAAATCATTAAAGAAATAAATGATATGCGTGAAGATAAAATTGAAGTTAATTATAGTGATCTTAAATTTAATCAACATGCCCTAAAAAGTTATAAGAAAAATAATGGTACAGCAACTATTACAACTACAAGTTCAGTTAGTTATAAATATTCATCTAATAAAAAAGAAAGAAAATATGATGATTTAAGATGTGAATCTAAATTTGAATGTGAGTTTATCTATATATATGATGAAGATCATTTTGAAGAAAAAGCTAAATCATTCTCTGTTCATTGTCCAAATTGTGGAGCTCCTGTAAAAGGACTTGGTGATTTATCTTGTAGTTACTGTGGTAGTAATGTTAAAAAAGTAAATTTACGTAATTGGGAAATCGCTAGTATCAAAGAAATAAAGTAGGAGGTTTTATGCAAGTAGTAGATCGTAAAACAAAAAATGAATATACATATGAACCATCTAAATTTGTTAAATATATGTATGAAAAGAAAAGTGGTAGATTTTTCTTAAAACTATTAAATAATCGTGTTATGGCTAATATATCAAGAATATTTATGAATACTTTTTTATCAATACCATATAAAAACAAAATAATTAAAAAGAATCATGTTGATATGAGCTTATATGAGGATAAAAAATACTTAAGTTATAATTCATATTTTACAAGAAGATTAAAGAAAATAGATTTTGTAAAAGATAATAAAGTATTTATCGCTCCTTGTGAATCTAAATTATTAGTATTAAAGATTGATAATAATACAAGTTTTGATATCAAAGGTTCTAAATATACATTATCAGAAATATTAAAAGATGATATTTATAAAGAGTATAATGGTGGTTATGCCATGATATTTCGACTAGAAGCTACTAATTATCATCGTTATATCTTTCTTGATTCAGGAACGAGAGATGAATATAAGTATATTAAAGGTAAACTAAATACTGTTCAACCAATTGCATATAAACATTTTAAAGTTTTCCATGAAAATTGTCGTGAATGGACGGTTCTTCATACGGATAATTTTGATGATGTTATTCATATGGAAATAGGTGCGATGATGATTGGTAAAATTAATAACAATGATAAAACTAGTTTCAAAAGAGGCGATGAAAAAGGTTTTTTCTCTTTTGGTGGATCAACCATCCTATTATTAGTTAAAAAAAATATCATCAAGATTAATGATGATATTATGAATAATTCGCAAGAATTAAAAGAAACAACCGTTAATATTGGTGAAGAAGTAGCAAAAAAGATCAAGTAATTGATCTTTTTATTTTTTCTTTATTTTTACTTTTATTTATTTCATTGTGTACTTTTAAAACATTTATATCTATTTCTCTCATTATCGTTTCAATGTCATTATCATGGATATAAGTTACAATATCTTTATATGGTATTTGATTAAGTATTACATGGTATGCTAATAACTGTCCATAACAATAATTAAAAGTTCTTTGGAACTTATTTTCACGGTTATTGTTACTAATTATTTCTAATATTGAAGTAGCTCCTTTAATGATATTGTTATTATAATATGTTAAATAGTTATTAGCTTCCTTTTGATATAAATCATTATCTATTAAATATTTTACAAATAATAGTTCAAGTATTGATGAAGGTGATTCAATTTTTAATACTTTTTTTGGATTATATGGTTCATGATATTCTTTATAAAGATAATCAGGGTAGGCATGACCTAACTCATGCATAAGGGCTATCATACTATCTACGGTGTTACATCTATCAATTAGAATATATATATCATCTTCTTTTTTATCATATATTTCTTCACCAGTACGATAGTTATCTAATCTTATAAGATTACCTTTTTCTTGAATACTTTTTAATAAAGTAACAAGTTCTGGATTAATTGTTTCAAGAAAGTCATATATTATTTTAAAGAAGTCATCGTCATCAACATATGTACCATAACGACCTTCTTCTTTAAGAGGTAGATCTTTAAATGTTTCAAATAAGTCAATTAAAGTTTCACGATTATTGTGAAGAAACATATTAGCGTTTCTATTTAATTCCATTTTTCCATTTGTACACCAACGGTCATATTCTCTATCACCATTCATATATTGGTATAAATATGGTATTGACTCTCCATAGTGAGGTGCAAGGGCCGTAATAAGTTTTTCAACATCACTTCTTTCATTTAAGTCATGAATATAACTAAAACGGGTTAAACTATCATCAACAAGTTTTTTAATATTTTTCATAAAGACCTCTCTACATATATTATATCATATGTTTAAAACACTAAAAAAAGATCATAAATGATCTTTTTAGATATTAAATTTCTTTTTAATTACATTAGTTACCTTTGGATATAACTTAAAGCCATAAACAATAATATTAGTTACTGCAAAGATAATAAAGGCATAAACAGCATCATAGAAATAATGTTGTTTAATAAACATTGTTGTTAATACTATTAAGATTAAGAATAATGATAGAGGTATTTTAACACTCTTCTTAATCTTTTTACTTATACATAATGTAAAGATTGCTTGATAACAAAATAAACAATGAATTGATGGACAACAATTAAGAGCTGGAGTATCAGCACTATATGTTATTTTAAGTACTAATTCTGTTAAAAAATCTAGTTTACTATAATCAACCCATGGTCTAAACATAATTGTTGGGTAAAGAACAAAGATGATACTAGATATTACATCACCTATAATTGCAGCCATAATACCTTTATAATAATGTTTTCTATCCTTTCGGAAAACATAATACATTGTTAATAATACTGTTGGAAAGAATAAATCATATACATATACTAAATGTGGAATAAAAGGTATTTTGTTATCAACAGGTGAGTATATGTAATGATAATTAAATTGAATTAATTTAACAACCCAATAAAATATTGCCATTGCAAGCATCATTGAACAAATAGATATTAAAAACTTCTTGTTTAAAAATTCACTAAAAAATTCTTTTAATTTCTTTTTCATATTTATCACAGGGTTATTATATCATAATTTTCTTTTTTTTAAATAAAATGTTACAATATAAATGGTGAGATTATGGAAGAAAAAATTATTGAATTAGAAAATAAAGTTGACGAATTAAATAATCGTTTATATGATATTGAAAAAAGAGAAGCAGGAAGAAAAGTTGGAAGATTAATCAAAAATCTTATATCACTATTATTTCTTTTTGCTATCATCTATGGAGGTTTAAAAGCTTATAATTATGTTAAAAATGAACTTCCAAATGATATCGATAAAAAAGTAACTGAAGTACAAGATAAAGTTATTAAAAAAAATGGGAACTAATTAGTTCTCATTTTAAATTGACTTTAATACTATATTTACTATTTCCTCGGTAGTATCCATATTCATTAATATCGCCATCTTTATAAGTAAATACTTCAAGATATATTGGAGAAGATACTTTCTTTCCTTCACCTGCTAAATATAGTTTGATTGATGTAATAACGGTATTTTTTTTCATATCACTCATCTCAAGATGAGAGTATACAGTACCTGGTTTATGGTTATAACTATCATATAGATAAACTAAGACATATGGAGTATGCTTGTGTTTACTAGTTGGATCAAGGATTGTTTGTTCATACTTTTCACCATCGACTTCAAATGATATATAAAAACCAGTTTTATATTCATCAATATTTTTATAACTCTTGAAATAACGATACCAGTTGTTTTTAACAGAATCATTAGGAAGTTTTTCTAAATCGGTATAGAAGGCATTATAAGTACCTATTTCAACGTGATTAGCTTTCTTATAAGTTACTTCATGTACTTTTTTATTATTTTGATATAAACCTACTTTAATAGGATTTTCATCCTTATATGTTGATTCTTCTGGTGTTGCGATTTTTTCTTCAATTTTATCAATCTTTTTACCATTTTTTAATTCTTTGTTTTTACAACCGGTTAAAGTAATAACTAAAATAATAATTAATATATATTTCATTTTTATCTCCTATATTATTATAATACAAATAAAAAAATCTCTAAAGAGATTTTAATATATAAATGTATTTTCAGAATAATATGTAGGTTCACATATAACGTTAATACCTAATTTCTTTATCATTCTTTTTTCTGATAAAGGTAATATATATGTTATATACATATCCATTCCTTTTAAGTCACTTAAATGTGATAAGGCATTTTCAACACTTGGATTAGTTACAGAACATATTGATAGAGCGATTAATAATTCAGATAATTCAAGTCGTGTATTACCATCTTGTAACTCATTCTTCTTCATTTTCTTGATTGGTTGAAGAATATTTGTTGGTAATAATTTAATCTTATCAGGAATACCTGATAGGTCTTTAATAGCGTTTATAATACAACTAGATACAGGACTTAATAATTCTGTTTCTTTACCAGTTAATTTATGACCATTATCAAGTTTAATAGCTGCAATATGACTATTTTTTTCTTTAGATTTAGATAGTGCTAATTTTCGAATATCAAAATAGTCTTCATCAATATTTAAATTATTCATTAATACTTTAATACGAGTAGCAATTTCTAAACTACCAGTACCAAGTTTATAATCTTTCATTGCACTAAAATATCTTCTTACGATTTCTTTTTTAGCTGCATCTTGTAATACTTCATCATTAGTTATACATTCACCAATTTTATTAACACCCATATCTGTAGGTGAATAATAAATATCTTTACCAGTTATTTTATGTAAGATGGATTGAAGTACAGGGAATAATTCAATATCACGATTATAGTTAACCGCTTTTATATTGTATTTCTCTAGATGGAAAGGATCAATCATATTAATGTCATGTAAGTCTGCGGTTGCAGCTTCATAAGCAACATTAACTGGATGATTAAGTGGTAAATCCCATACTGGGAATGTTTCATATTTAGCATATCCTGCGTTAACACCCATTTTATGTTCATGATATAGTTGTGATAAGCATGTTGCTAGTTTACCTGAACCAGGTCCTGGTGCATTAACTAAGATTAATTTCTTCGTAGTTTTAATATAAGGATTAGCGCCATAACCTTCATCACTAACAATTGTATCAACATCAGCTGGATAGCCTTTAGTTGGTTTGTGAATATAAGATTTTACATTATTAATTTTTAACTTTTTAATAAAGTTATCAACACCATTTTGATTATCATATAAAGTAATTACTACAGAGTTAACAGTAAAACCTAATTTTCTTAAGTTATCTATTAATCTTAATACTTCTGAACTATATGTAATATTATATTCTTCTCGTTTTTTGTTTTGAGAGATAGAATTAGCGTTAATACAAAGAATTATTTCCAAATCATCTTTTAATTCTTGGAACATTTTAATCTTAACATTTAAGTCAAAACCGGGAAGAATTCGTTCAGCGTGGGTATCATCAAATAGTTTACCGCCAACTTCAAGATATAATTTATCAAACATCTTGATTCTTTCTTTAATTTTTTCACTTTGTATTTTTACATATTTTTTATTATCAAATCCTATTTCCATGGCTATTCTCCTTACTCCATTTTACTATAAAACAGGTTTATTGTCATTAATAATTAATAATTATACACATTTTTGATATAATCTTAGTGGAGATTAATATGGATGAATTAAAAGAAAAAATATATGATTTTGACGAAACAGTATCAATTGATGAGATTAAAAGAGGATTAATGCCATTTTTTGATGATATTTGCAGTCGTAAAAGAGGAACATTATTCTATGATGATTTTAGGTCATTGATACTAGTTTTACCTAATAGATGTTTGGCTAAAGCATGTGAAAGAAGGGGACTAGCTTCTCATAATCATTCATCCGTTAATTTAATAAGATACGCTAATAACGATTTTTCATATTTTTCTGAAGAAGATGAAAAAAGTCCTTTTACTTATTTTCATGAAAAGAATGCTTTAAGAAATTGTTTAAGATTAAGACTTTCAGCTTCAAAAGATAAATTACTTTTAGATGTTGAAATTGGTGATAATAGTAATGAATTTCAATTAAAAGTATTAAAGATTGCAATTAAATACATAAAATTGATAAAAGAAAAAGATTTCTTTCAAGAAGTTGAAGTAAATATATGGACTTATCGTGGTAGATCAATTTATTCTTCTAAACGAGATGAAGAAGAATTAATCTTTAATGATGATTTTGATAATAAAATAATTGAAATTAGTCAACAAAGTAAAAAATGACGTTTAACGTTATTTTTTTTTATTAAATATATAGATAAATAAATATATTATTGCTATAATTATTATAAGATAGGGTGTGAATAGTGTGTTAGAAGAAAATGTATTAAATAGAGATGAATTAAGTAAAATGAATAGGTATTTTGATGCCTTAAATTATTTGTCAGTAGGACAATTATATTTACTTGATAATCCTTTACTTAGAAGACCTCTTAGATTAAGTGATGTTAAACCAAATGTAGTTGGTCATTGGGGAACTACTCCTGGCCAAAATTTTATTTATATGCATTTAAATAGAGTAATCAAAAAATATGACTTAAATATGCTATATGTATCAGGACCTGGTCATGGTGGTCAAGCTATGGTTGCTAATACTTATTTAGAAGGTACATATTCAGAAATATATCCCAATATTACGGAAGATGCTGAAGGTTTAAAAAAATTATTTAAACAATTTTCTTTCCCAGGAGGTATTTCTAGTCATGTGGCACCAGAAACTCCAGGAAGTATTAATGAAGGTGGAGAATTAGGATATAGTCTATCTCATGCCTATGGAGCAGTTCTTGATAATCCATCACTTATTGTTGCTTGTGTCGTTGGTGATGGAGAAGCTGAAACAGGACCACTTGCTACTAGTTGGCATGGTAATAAATTTATTAATCCCCGAAATGATGGAGCAGTTTTACCAATACTTCATTTAAATGGATATAAAATTGCTAATCCAACAATCTTTGCAAGAATTTCAAGAGAAGAACTTGTTGATTATTTCTTAGGTTGTGGATATGATCCAATCGTTGTTGAAGGGGATGACATTAGTTTCGTTCAAGAATTAATGGCAAGAGCGATGGATAAAGCTATTCTTAAAATATTAAGAATTCAAAGAGAAGCTCGTGAAAATAATCATATTATTAGACCACGTTGGCCAATGATTATTTTTAAAACACCAAAAGGTTGGACAGGTCCTAAAACAGCCGATGGTAAACAATGTGAAGGTTCTTTTAGATCACATCAAGTACCAATCATTGTTAATAAAGATCATCCAGAAAATTTAAAAGAATTAGAAAGATGGTTATTAAAATATCATCCAGAAGAATTATTTGATAAAAATGGTACTTTAATTCCCGAATTAAAAGAATTAGTTCCAAAAGGTAAAAAAAGAATGGGAGCTAATCTTCATGCTAATGGAGGAGTATTGCTTCGTGAACTAAGAACTCCCGATTTTCGTGAATATGGTGTAAAAGTTAAAAAGCCAGGTAAGACAATGGCTCAAGATATGATCGAATTAGGTAAATACGTTCGTGATATTATTAGACTAAATCCTACTAACTTTAGAATCTTTGGACCAGATGAAGCTTTATCAAATAGACTTAATTATGCATTTGAAGAGACTAATAGACAATGGAATGCAACTATCTTCCCATCTGATGAATATATTGCTAAAAGTGGTAGAATAATTGATTCATATTTATCTGAACATATGTGTGAAGGTATGTTAGAAGGTTATTTATTAACGGGAAGACATGGTTTTATGCATTCGTATGAAGCCTTTATAAGAATTGTCGATTCTATGGCAAGTCAACATGCTAAATGGTTAAAAGTTACTAAGGAATTACCTTGGCGTAGACCAATTGCGTCTTTAAACTATATTTTAGCAAGTCATGTATGGCAACAAGACCATAATGGATTTACACATCAAGATCCAGGTTTTATTAATCATTTAGTAACAAAGAAAGCAGATATAACAAGAGTTTATTTGCCACCAGATGCTAACTGTTTAATATCTTGCTTTGATCATTGTATTAAAAGTAAGAATTATATAAATGTTATTGTGGCATCAAAACATCCAAGACCACAATGGTTATCAATGCATGATGCTATTAAACATTGTACTCAAGGTATTGGTATATGGGAGTTTGCAAGTAATGATAAGGGAGCAGAACCAGACTTAGTTTATGCTTGTGCTGGTGAAACTCCAACCCTTGAAGTACTTGCTGCTGTTGATATTTTACATAAAGAAATACCAGAGTTAAAAATAAGAGTAATCAATGTTGTTGATTTAATGAAATTACAATCTAATCATAACCATCCACATGGACTTAGTGATTCAGAGTATAATGCTTTATTTACTCTTGATAAACCAATTGTCTTTGCATACCATGGATATCCAAATTTAATTCACGAGTTAACATACAATCGTGAAAATAAGAATTTACATGTTCGTGGATATAATGAAGAAGGTACAATAACAACACCATTTGATATGCGTGTACAAAATAAAATTGACCGTTACGATTTGATAATGGATGCTATTAAATATGTTCCATCACTTGGAAATAAAGGTGCCTTCCTATATCAATTCTGTCAAGATAAATTAGTTGAACATAAAGAATATATTAGTGAATATGGTGAAGATTTACCTGAAGTAAAGAACTGGGAGTGGGGCAAAAATGAGTAATGAAGAATTTATAATTTATTTACAAGATATTTTTGGTGGATTTCTAGGTAATCTTATAATCCTTTTAATAATTGGTATTATAATTGCTATTGAGTTAATTGCTGCTAATATGATTGGTTTAAGGAAAATGTTTATGAAGGCCAAAAAGCCATCATGGGCAGCTTTTGTACCTGTTTATCGTGAATGGGTAATATGTGAAATGGTAGGAATAAGTCCATATTGGGTAACAGTATGTTTGTGCGGTATCTTCTTATTCCCACAAATACCAATTTTTGGGGAGATATTATCTATTACAGTATTAGTTTATTATAAAGTTATTACATCTATTGCGTTAGCAAAATCCTTTAATTATAATAAATCTTATGCTGTAGGAATTGCCTTTGTACCGTCCATTTTCTACCTAATAATAGGTTATAATGATAGTAACTATGTAGGATTTAAGAAAAGGGAAGAAAGAATTGAAAAAGGAATTAGAGGTTTTCTAGTTAAACACAGATTTATAAAAAAATAAGAGGTTATTATGTATTCGGAGTATATAAACGATAAAAAGAAAGATGAAATCGAAATTAAACCTTCTAAACCTGATAGAGGAAAGAAGAAAATTAGTGGTGATATATTCATATATATCATTGTTTTTGGCATGGTAATCGCTTTCATTGGATTTATCGTTTATAAGGTTATTACTACTCGTCATTATACTGATCAAGAAATAGAAACGAAATTAGTTGAAAAAGCAAAAGAATATGTAACAACCAATAATATAAAGAAAGAAACATATTTAGATAGTACAAAGTTAGGTGTAAAAGTAAATATAACTTGTAGTAAAATGAGTGGTGTTTTATATCTAAATAATAATTATTATCCAAATATGATGTGTAAAGATTATAAGAGTGACTTATCAAACTTTGCAAATAAAGATGAAAAAATGCAAATTAATGGAGATAGCTTTATTGTAATTCCTGAGGGAGTAACTTTCTATGATCCTTTGTATACCATGGGAAATAATGTTAGACGATTTGGTGTTGTAAATGATTCTGAGGGTATATATAATATTGAATATTATGCTATAGAAAATGATATATCAGTTGGTTCTGCTAAAAGAAAAGTAATTGTAGTAAAAAATGATGAAGAAAAAGAATTATATCCAAAAATCGCTTTATCGGGAGATGCTGATTATAAATTAGATAAAGGAACGGAATATCGTGATCCTGGTGTAAGAGCTACTGATAGTAGTAATCATAATCTTGAAGTAAAAACATATCATAATATTGATAGTTTAACAGAAGGAACATATCTTGTTACTTATGAAGCTAAAGATGAACAAGGAAGAACATCTTTTGCAAGGCGTAATGTAACAGTAACTAATAATGGATATGATATTACAGTTAATGTTTTAAAAGATCCATCTGAAAAAACAAACAAAGAAGTAACAATTAGATTAGAAATAACAGGAAAGAGTTATCAAAAAACAATTCTTCCAGATAATACAGAATCAACAAGTCGTAATGTTTATTATAAAGTATCTGAGAATAATACTTATATCTTTAAAATAATTGATACTCAAAATAAAGAAATTACTAAAGAAGTTGTAGTTGATAATATTAGTAAAGAAAAACCAACGGGAACTTGTGAAGCTAAAGTCGGAGATAATGTTACAGTAACTGTATCAGCAACATCAACTAATCCAATCGCAGGTTATAAATATAAAATAGATAGTCATCAAAGTAGTTATATAACAGATACTACTTATAAATATGAGAAAAAGAGTGCAGAAAATGTATCAGTAATGGTAAAAGATGAATTAGGTAATGAAACTGAAATAAAATGTACTATAAATAAAACAGATACTGATCCTGTAGCTTATATCGATAATTATGGCAAACCCTGTTTAAAAGGGTTTGTTTGCTATCAACAAAAAAAATATAATAGTTCATCGGTTATCTTTTGTTCAAGCTCAGGTGAAAATTCTTGTCGACCTCTTAATTTATCAGGATGTAGTGTAGTTTCTATGGCCACAATGTTGAGTAAATATAATCATAAGAACACAGAAGGTAAAATACATGATCCTTACTCCTTAGTTAAAGAAGTATATAAATGTAGTAAAAGTTGTTCAGGATGGACGGCAATGACCAATGTTGCTAAAGCTTTAGGTCATTCGATGTCATCACCAGTAGCTGTCAGCAATAACCGTGTTAATACAATAAGAGAATGCTTAAAACATGGTCCTGTAATTATTCACTGTAAGGAAGGAAGATATTCTGATGGTAAACATTTTATGGCTCTTTTAGCTGCTAATAAAAAAGGGGAAGTATGGATTTATAACCCTGCAACTGACGGATCTGATAAAAAAGTTGATACATGGATTGATCCGTCAATCTTAAAATCAGGAAACGTTGATTATTTCGCATGTTTAGGTGATGCCGGAAAGTATAATCAAGATAAAAATAATGCTTACGAACAGTTACAAAAAGACTTAGCAAATTATTAAAACGTAGATATATCAACAAAAAAACAAGTAATGTAAAAAAGGTTTGACTTCAAATCTTTTTTTTGTTATGATAGACAATGTCCATAAAAAATAAAAGCAAATTGAGGTGTAAAATTTAAATGAAAAGTTTTTTAAAGGAGAGGACACGCTTTACTATTTACAGCAATTTATTAATAACTCTTCTTTGTACAGGTTCATTATTTAATGGATACTATCCTGTAAAAATTGATAATGAAGTAACACATGCAAACGCTAGAGAAATCGTGGACACTGATTTGGAGCCACTCTCCGAGGAGGCTTTGCAAGGTAGTGGTAAAAAGAAGTCAGTAACCTTAGTATCTAGTCGTGCAGAAGTTAAATCTTCTAACAAAACTAGTAGCAGCAAGAAAAGTAGTGGCAATTATGTTCCTGCAAAATATAGTTCAGTAACTGGAGATGCAATTGTAAGTTATGCTAAAAGATATATTGGACTACGTTATGTTCATGCAGGAAGAAGTTTAGCTACTGGTACAGATTGCTCCGGTTTCACCAGTTTAATTTTCCGTGAATTTGGTGTTAAGCTTGGGGTAACAGTTCAAAGTCAAGTAAAAAGTGGTAGTTATATTAGAAAAAGTGATTTACAAAAAGGTGACTTAGTATTTTATGGATATCATGGTAGAGCCAGTCATGTGGCTATCTACATAGGAAATGGAAAAGTAATTCACGAATCTACATATAAGTATGGTGTGAAAATTAGCCCACTTAATATGATGCCTTATATTACAGCAAGAAGAGTAATCAATGCTAAGGCTATCGCTAAAGTGGAAAATGCTACAAAAAAAGAAGAAGAAAAGAAAGTTGTTAAAGAAGAAACTGTTGTTGGTAATGTAGCTAATACAAATTCTACCGCGAATACCAATACAGTAACGGAAAATAATGTTGTAAAAGAAGAAAAAGTTACAACAGAAGTAGTTAACAATCAAGTAGATAATTCTCAAAATGTAGTTGAAACACCACAAGTAAGTACAACCGAAACTCCTAAAGAAGAGGTAAAACAAGAAGTT
This sequence comes from uncultured Clostridia bacterium, assembly GCA_946409545.1. Lineage (GTDB taxonomy): Bacteria > Bacillota_I > Bacilli_A > RF39 > UBA660 > RUG12783. Next base: position 42,466 of record CAMJWT010000002.1, read on the forward strand.
AAAGAACAACCAAAAGAAGAACCTAAGAAAGAGGAAGTTAAACAAGAAGTACCTACTGAAAGTTCAGTTAATACTGAAACAGAATAGAATCAATTGATTCTATTTTTTTGTGCTATAATATTTTTGGAGGTATTTATGGGCAATAAAGAAATTGATAAAGAAACAGTTAGAGAGGTAGAACAAATATTTTTATCACTTGAAAAAGAATATGTTTTGAGATTATTAGAAATTCCAACTTTTGTTGATTATTTAAGAGAATATTTTGCTTATTCTAATGAAGAGTTAATGAGAAGATTTTCTAAATTACATGAACAAATGGAAAATGGAGAAGTTAAAGAAGAAGATGAAGGTAAAGTAGAACTATCAATGATTGCGTGTGTTCTTGCGATGTCTGATAAAATCAAAGAGTTAATTTTAGTTAGAACTCCAAATTTTAGTGAGGGAAGAAGTAATGGAAGAGGTCGTGGATAGTTTAATCCAAATTAATAAAACAATTAGTGTTATGGAATCATGCACAGGTGGCTTTGTTTCTAATGCCATTACCAATATTCCTGGTGCAAGTAATATCTTTTCTTTTGGAGCAGTAACTTATTCCAATGAATATAAAATAAAATTAGGAGTAAATAAAGAATTAATAGATGAATACAGTGTATATAGTAGTGAAGTAGCTAAAGATATGTCACGAGCTATTACAACATATACTAATTCTAATTATGGAATAGGAGTAACAGGTAAAATGAATAAACCGGATCCTAATAATCCATATGGGGATGATAGTACGGTTTATATATCTATTTATGATAAAGATAATGATATCTATTATCCTAAAACAATTGTTTTAAAACATGAAAGTCGAATTGATAATAAAAATCAAGTATTAGAAGAAATAATTAATATATTAAAAAACTGTTTCAAATGAAACAGTTTTTATTTTTATTGATATATTTTTACTTCGTTATATTCAAGAGGGCTTAATTCTATTGGTTTAACATTTTCGATTCCAAATTGATAATATGGAAGTAACTTTGTTCTTATTGGATACATTCTATTTGTTAATATGATAGCTTCAAAAGGTTTTAGTACTTTTAATTCTTCGATATTAATTAATAGATTGTTTTCGTCTATTCTTCCACATTCTTTGGATATAACATCTAAAGTATGCGCATCATAAGCAATTAAATATACGATGTTACCTATAGCCATTCTAATGAATTCGGTATTTTTAGCACCATATACATTTTCAAGATGTAAAATACTTTGAACTACAAGAGTTAATTTAATATTTAAACTTCTTGAATAAGTAAGGATATCTAAAAAGTTCTTTATGGGTTTAATAGTTCCAAATTCATCAAGGATGAAATTTAATCTTCTAGTTACATCATGATTGATTCTAATAAGGTTATATACTTGGTTTAAAATCATTGGCATAATAATACTTGAATATTTACCATCACTTATAACAAAGATTGCTGTTTTTTCTTTTTTAACATTTTCTAAATCAATATTATTGTTACATAATAGTTTAGTAATAGCATCACGAGAAGTAACAATAGCTATTTTTTGTTTAAATACAGAGATTATTGAACCTCTTGTTTCATTTGGTGCATCAACAATAGGTGATAAGTAAGTATAAACAATAGATGATTTATCAGTTATTTCATTTTTGATTTCATCTAATTTATAACTTAGGTTAACAACACTATTAATATTGATTTCTTCAAGGTTTGCTCTATCAAATAAATATAGAGTTAAACCTGTAAATAAGTTGATAGCTGAATTTTCCCAGAAAGGATCAGCATCTGTTTGATTAAAATCAGATAATAGATTATAACCAACATTTTCAACTAATTCAATAGCGTCATCGATATTACCTTGTTTATATAGTTTGTATGGTATATATAAAGGATTATAGTTATTACCTTTAGTCATATCACGGAAATTAATAACTTGTACTTTATAACCATTCTCTTTAGCCATACCACTAAATTTATCAAATAATTCACCAGCGTGATCATTAGTAATGAATGATTCACCAGCTTTTATTGATAAATATATTTGTGGCATGATTGTTGCCTGTGTTTTTCCAGAACCTGTTCCTCCTATAATTAGATTATGTACTTCTGAATCATTAACATAAATGCTATCGTCATCATACATAACTGTAACCCCTGATTTCTTTACTTCAGAGTCTCTTGTAATTCTAGTTGCATTATTTAATACTTCGTCTTTTGTTGCCCATCTAGCGTAAGACATAGTATCATCTCCTTTCGTAATTTCATTTTATCATAGAGAAAAAGAATAAGTTAAACAAAAATGGCTTTTGTGATATAATGAGATTGGTGATTATATGTTTTCAAATGAATTAGTATGTAATCTATTAGAGTATATAAATAAAAATATTAATGATGAAATAATAATTATTGAACTGTCAAATAGATTTTATTTTGATAAAACATATATTATGAAAAGATTTAAAAGAGAGATTGGTAAATCAATTCATGATTACATTAATATAATAAGAATATTAAATAGTCTTGATTATTATAAATATGATAATTATATATTAAGTATTGCTCTTAAAAATGGTTTTAATTCCATTGAATATTATTCAGAAACATTTAGAAAAATAATAGGCGTTAATCCTTTAAAATACAAAAAGTTTATTAATAGGAGTTTTGATATAACAGATAAAGAAAGAGAATTAATAATAACAAATATAAATGAATGTAATAATTTAAAATCATTTACAAATCATTATTTATCTAGAAGAAAACCAACCACCAAGATGGAAAAAGTATACAAACTATAAACCACTTAGTGGTTTTTCTTGTATAAAAAATTCTTTTTTGTTATAATATGTACCGTTAAAAAGAGGGGTATTAATATGAAAAGAACCCAAAAAATTAAATATCTAACAATATATAAAGAATGTTTACAAAAAAAGTATTATAATGCATCTTTTGAACCATTACTTGAATTATTATATCGATTAGTTCTTAGTTTTGAAAAGTATATTCAAAATAAAGATTATGATAAGTATTTTATTTCTGGAAGTCATGATAGTACATTTTGCTCTATGGGAAATCATGATGTTACATTTTTCCATAAGGGAAGGCATGATAAAACTTGTATGAATCCTCCTGATTTAGTTTTCAATCCAAGAGTAGATGAAGAATATGATGTAATTTGGGATCCAAGATGTGAATTTGTTAAAGAATTAGTGGATTTATTCCCTAAAATAGTTAATGATAATAAACAAGATGAAGTCTTAGATGTTTGTAATATGTTTTTACAAATAGGTAGTGGTTGGTCAAAATTACCTTTTGCACTAAAATCATTCTTCTATCCAAAAGAAGCTAATGAAGAAGATAGTTATCGATATCACACTATAATTATGGATATAATATCAAGTTATACTTATGAAACGGATATTGATTCTAAGTACTTTCGTGTTCTACCTAATGATTTAAGAACAATTTTGGATTCTCTAAAAAAATATCGAGATAATATTAATCCTAAAAGTATAGATGATGTTGATCATAAAACAAAATTTGTTGGATATATGAATGTCCTAGTTAATTACTTTTATAAAAATAAATATGATATTAATATTTTTCCAAAAGCCATGGAATATGTTTTTAATCATGCTGAAGATTTAGATGAATTCCGTAGGTTAAATGATCCTAAGTTTAAGCATAGTTTTGAAGATGTTTATATTAGTAGAATAATTGATATTTGTACAAAACCAATTCCCGTAATAAAGTAGGAGATATTATGAATAAGAATATTAAAGATATATTTTTAGAAATATATTATTTGTGTTTAGAGAAAAAATATTATGATCCTTCTATTGGGTCATTACATGAATTACTATATAAAATAATTATAGGACTAGAAAGTGAATTAAAAAGAAGTGTTGCTGTTAAAATCTTTAAAAATGAACATTTAAACGATGATACAAGAGCAGAATATGTAAGAGACTTAACCCATTTATTTATGAGAATTGTTAAGGATAAAAGAGAAAGTCAAGTATATCCTGCTTGTAAATTAATCTTTGATTTAAGTTCCAAAAGATGGTTAGACTTATTAACATATTTAAAAGTTTTCTTTGCTCCAAAAGAAGCTTATGATGAAGAAAATTATCGTTATCATGAATTATTAGGAGAAATAGTAACAGAGTATGTATATAAGAAAAATAATGGTTATGAATGCATTGATGAAAAAGACTTTGATGTACTAGATCCCGATTTTATAAAAATATTAGATATGTATAGAGAGTATCATGCAGGTATTAGAATAAAAGATAGTAATGATTTTAAACGTGTATCAAGATTTGGTAATTATATCGAAAATGTTATTGCATATTATTATAAAGATAAATATGATATTAGTTTATTCCCTAAAGTTTTAGATTATGTTTTTAATAATGTTGAACAGTTAGATGCTTTTCGTGAGTTAAATAATCCTAATAAAGATAAATGTATAGAAGAAGCTTATATTAAAAGAATAATAGAGGGATGTACTAAAAGTAATCCTATAATAAAATAAAAAAGTAATATTTCACTTGAATTTAAATATTAATTGTGCTAATATCTACTTTATAAAAGCAAATGCGAAAGACGTAATTAATTAGCGTTTAGAGAGAATCTATGGTTGGTGAAAATAGAGAAACAAAGATTAATTAAGATCACTTTCAAATGTGATTTATGGATAAGATAAATACGGTTACGCGTTATAGTTTAGAGTGTATAGTAAATCTATAAATTAAGGTGGTACCACGGTGTTTCGTCCTTATTTTATAGATTTTTTTATTTGTAGGAGGAAGTTATGAAGTTTAAAGAATTAAGTAAAGCACCCGTTAATGTAGTAGAAGAAGAAATCTTAAAGAGTTGGGGTGGCATAAACGAAATTACTAAAAAACAAAATGAATTAAGAAAAAATAGTAAGAACTTTGTATTCTATGATGGACCAGCTTTTGCTAATGGTTTCCCAGGACTTCATCATATGGTTGCTAAAAACTTAAAAGATGCATTATGTAAGTATCGTGTTATGACTGGTAATAGAGTCGTTCGTAAAGTAGGATGGGATACTCATGGATTACCAGTAGAGAACCATGTAGAGAAGATGCTTGGTATTACATCTAAAAAAGATATCGAAGAAATGGGTGTTGATAAGTTCAATGAAGCGTGCCGTAAAAGTGTTCGTGAAAATGAAGCAGCATTCACTGATTTAACAGCAAAGATGGGTCAATTTATTGATACTGATCATCCTTATCTAACTTTTAAGAATGAATATATAGAAACAGAATGGTGGATTTTAAAGAAATTCTTTGAAAAAGGATATTTCTATGAAGGAACAAGAGTTGTTCCATATTGTCCTCATTGTGGTACAGGACTTGCATCTCATGAAGTAGCTCAAGACTATCAAGAAGATGATACAGATACGGTTATCGTTCCATTTAAAGTAAAAGATAAAGATGAATATTTCTTGGCGTGGACAACAACACCATGGACATTAATTGCGAATGTTGCTCTTTGTGTTAATCCAGATGCAATATATTCTAAAGTTAAATCTCAAGGATATACATTCATTATGGGTAAAGAATTAGTTAATAAGGTTCTTGGTGATGATGTTGAAATACTAGATGACTTTAGAGGTAAAGACTTAGAATTCATGGAATATGAACAATTAATTCCTGAAGTTGAAGCTGATGGAAAAGCATTCTTTGTTACATGTGATAATTATGTAACAATGGAAGATGGTACAGGTATCGTTCATATTGCTCCTGCTTTTGGTGCTGATGATGCTGAAGTATGTAATAAGTATGGTATCAATGGTATTAATCCAGTAGGTAAAGATGGATGTTATACTGAAGGTCCTTGGAAAGGAATGTTTGTTTTTGATGCTAACTTAGAAGTAATTAAATATTTAAAAGAAAATGATAAGTTATTCAAAAAACAAAGAATTAAACATGATTACCCACATTGTTGGAGATGTCATACACCACTTATTTATTATTCAATGCCAAGTTACTATATCAAAGTATCAGAAATGCGTGATGATTTAGTAAAAGCTAATAAAGAAGTTAAATGGTATCCAGATTATGTTGGTGAAAAAAGATTTGCTAACTGGCTTGAAAACGCTAAAGACTGGAATGTATCAAGAAGTAGATATTGGGGAAGTCCTATTCCATACTTTACTTGCGAATGTGGACATGCCGAAATGTTAGGTTCAATTGAAGAACTTAAAGAAAGAGCAATTGAAGATATTCCTGATGATTTTGATTTACATAAACCATATATTGATAATGTACATTTAAAATGCCCTAGTTGTGGTAAAGAAATGACAAGAATTCCTGATGTACTAGACTGTTGGTTTGATAGTGGTTCTATGCCATTTGCGCAATATCATTATCCATTTGAAAATAAAGAATTATTTGAAGAACAATTCCCAGCTGACTTTATCGCTGAAGGTATTGATCAAACAAGAGGTTGGTTTTATACACTTTTAGTTATTTCAACTTTCTTAACAGGTAAATCACCATTTAAGAGTGTTTTAGTTAATGATTTACTTCTTGACGCTGAAGGCAAGAAGATGAGTAAATCACGTGGTAATATTGTTGAACCATTTACAGCTATTAAAGATTATGGAGCTGATACTGTTAGATTCTATTTACCATATGTTAGTCCAGTTTGGACACCATTAAAATTTAATTTTGATGGATTAAAAGAAGTATATTCTAAGTTCTTTAATCCTTTAAAGAATACATATTCATTCTTTGCAATGTATGCTAATATTGATGGTGTTACTCAAGAAGATGTAAAAGAAAACTTTAAAGTAGATTATAAAAATAGAGAAGAAATTGATAAATGGTTATTATCTAAATATAATCGTTTAGTTAAAGATGTTAATGAATCATTCTTAGAGTATGACATTAATAAAGTAGTACACTTCTTAGCAGACTTTGTATCTGAAGATTTATCTAACTGGTACATAAGACGTAATAGAGATCGATTCTGGGGATCAGACTTAAATGATTCTAAGAAGAGTGTTTATTTAACAACATTTGAAGTACTTGAAGGCTTATCTCGTTTAATTGCTCCTATTTGTCCATTCTTAAGTGAAGAAATCTATCGTGGATTAACTAATAATGAAAGTGTCCACTTAACAGATTATCCACAAGCTAATAAGAAATTAATCAATGAAAAGATTGAAACAAAGATGGATTTAGTACGTGATCTAATCTCTCTAGGTAGACAAGCAAGAGAAGATGTAAAAATTAAAGTACGTCAACCAATTAGTGAAGTAATTCTTGATGGTAAGAATGAAAAAGTTATTGGTGACTTAACTGATTTAATTAAAGAAGAATTAAATGTTCATGAAGTTCATTTCACTAATGATTTATCAACATATATGACTTTTGAAGTTAAACCTAACTTTAAAGAAGTAGGAAAACTTTTTGGACCATCTATTAAAGAATTCCAATCTAAATTAATGAGTTTAACTGATTCTGAAATAACAAGTTTATCTAATGGCGAATCAATTTCTATGGAAATTGGTGGTAAGAATGTATCTATTAATAAAGATATGGTAGAAGTTCGTATTAGTTCTAAGGAAGGTTTTGATGCCGCTCATGAAAATAATAACTTCATTGTATTAAATACAAATTTAACGGATGAATTAATAGATGAAGGTATTGTACGTGAATTAATAAGTAAAGTACAAAATCTACGTAAGACAAAAGACTTTAATATTACTGATCGTATTAATATTTACTATTCTGGTGAAGTAGATCTTGAAAAGAGATTAAAGAAACATATTTCATTTATTAAGAAAGAAACATTATGTAAAGAAATTATTAAAGAAAAACATGATGGTGAACTTTATAATTTAAATGGACTTGAAGTAACTCTTAATGTAGAAAGAATATAAAGACATAGAAATATGTCTTTTTATTTATGGTTAAATATGTTATCATAATAAAGTTCTTGGGGGATATATGGGACTTTTATGTATTAAAAATTATAGATTTGATGATACTACTTTTAATGTTTTTTGTAAGTTAAGAGATTTAATTAAATGTATTAAAGATCGCAAGCATCTAGAAGAATATGATAATAATGAGGAGATAATAAGTAGGTTTTTACATCAAATAATTAATGATAATAATAAACATTTATTTAGTGATTTATATATAATGTATATTTTCTTTGAATCAGTTGATTTTCATCTTGAAAATAAAAAAACTATTTGGGAAAAAGCTCAAAAAATTATAGAAAAAGGATGTTCATCAGATATTAATGAAGCAGTATATTATTATTCTGCAATGATAATTTTTTATTCAAATCACAATGTTTCATGGTTATCACCTAATGATAGTTTTTTTAAAACTAGTCATGAAGAAAATTGGGAGTATATATTAAAAGAATTATTAAGGGATGATTTTAATAATAGATTTTTATTGAATAAATTTAATTCATATTGCGAAAAAATAGAATATGATATTTGTAAAGGCGATAAACAAAAGTTTGAATCTTTATCAACTGTTCTATGTATAATTACTGCCTATTGTATAGTCATTAATGATTATAATCTTTTTGATTCCATGGCAGATAAATTATTAGAAGATAGTGAAATTATTCATGCTAAATGCGAATTGAATAATATTAAAGAAGTTGTTAATACTAATAGATTTGAAGGAGAACATCCTAATATTGGTCAATATATTGAATTTATTTTAAATATGGTTAAACCAAATAGTTTACAAAAGAGAATTCATTAAATGACATTTTATTTACATTATTAAAGTATTTGTTAATATATTAAAGACATATGATATGTCTTTTTTTCTTATCTTAATGTATAATAAAATATGGAAAGATAGTGGTAATATGGAAAGATACGAAGTTTTAAAAAATACTTTAATTGAAGAAATAAAAGCTTTATATGAAGAAAAAAGAGTCTTAAGATTGAAACTTGATGATTATAAAAAAATTAAGAGTATCATTAGTAAATTTAGAGAAAGTGGAGTTATTGATCCAGATTATAGTAAGGTAGAGAAACTAAGAAATTATTTTCCTAATAATGCTAAAGAATTTGATTTATTAAAAAAGTTTATTTCATATAAAAAAATAATAGAAAGAGGTCAAATTAAAAGTATTAATTTAACTGAATTAGAACAAGAAATAAGAGCAAGTTGTTTTATGTATAATATTCCACCACGTGAAGTATTGGATGATATTGTTAAACTTATTCATTCTTTAAATGATTTCTCTTTTGAAAGAAGTGCTGTAGAAAAGTATAATAAATTCTTTTTAAATGAACCGACTGATGGTCGTGATAACTATAGTATAAAAACATATATTAGTTCAATATGTTATACTCTTGCTTCCCATATAATTGATTCTATTGAAGTAGTTAATGAAAAAGAATATCAAGATCTTGATTTTGAAAAAACTGAAGAAGAATATGATAAAAAAATAGCATTAATTGAAAAGTTTTCTTATATGTTTAGTAAATCAAGTTTATTAACTGTTTTTGAATCAAAAGAAGAATTAGATGAATTTCTAGTTTTAATTAAAACAATGTTTGATGATTCTACTTGTTTAGAAATATTAAAAAATATTAGAGAAGATCAAGTAAAATTAGAAACAGTTGTTGAAGAAGTTACTTTTTCTAATTTAGACTTATCTAATTTTACTACTGAAGAGCAAGCTATCATTGAAGAATTAAGAGAAATATATGAAGATGAAAATATAAAAGATACTAAAGCTCCATTTGGAGAGAATATAAGTTATGAATCTCGTCTTAATGATTATCAAAAAGCAACAATAAGTGATTTACTTTTAGATGTTAAAACATTATTGCAACATATTTATGATAATAAAGATGTAATTAAAATATTTAAACTAATAATCGATTTATATAATAAAAACACTCTTCGTATCGTAAGAGAAACAATAATAAGCGATCTATATAGAATTATAGAAGACTTTAAAAATATAATTAGTTTTATTAGAAACACTTATAAAGATCAAAATAGAATATATGAAGAAACAAAAATTATTGAGGACTATATCAAAACAATAAATAATGAGTATTTACCAATTGCAATCGAATTGAAACATGAAGATTTAGATTTTGATGATTATTATGATAAAGAATTAGATGATATTGTAACAAGGTTTAAAAGTGAAATCAAAAAATGGAAAAAAGAAATGACTTCTTATTATCATGAAAGTGATGAAGTTATAGACGAAAAAGAAAATACTGATAATTTAGTATTTTGTTTAGAAGATGATATTGACCTATCAGATGAAGGTCATCAAAGAGAATTTATTGGAGCAATAGAAGCTCTTGAAATGAAATCATCTCGTGATTTAAAGAAAGGATCTGGCCGTAATGGTATGACCCGTCTTCGCAAATCAACGGAAAGTGGAGATGATAAAGACTTTGTTGAATATGTTAATAATAATATATTAAGAGGAAGAGGAACAATTCATTTTGTTCCATATCGATATAGTAATAATCCATATTATCGAACAGGTTTAATTAAATTTGAACCATCACAAGTTGTAAAAGACTTCTTAGAAAAGAAATATGGTTTATCAAAACAAAGTGCATATTATGGAGTATTCCAAGTTATTCATTCAATGGGAGCCGATCATAGTGAATATAAATTCTTTGAAGAATATTTACTAGGAAACTACCAAAGAATCGAAGAATTAGCACTACTATTTGCAAGTGATAACCCTGATTTTGATAAGTTAGTAGAAGTTATTGAACCAATGTTAAAAATAAAAAAAGATAAATTATTAAGTTTATCAGGTCAAAAACATTAAAAAAGGCATATTTATATGCCTTTTTTTATGCTAAAATGATTATGTATAGTAGTGGAGAGTATTTATGAAAAAATTAATTGGCAACAAATACCTTTTAATATTGAATCTAGTTTTATTATTAATAGGAGGATCACTTCTTATTTATAAGAACAATGAAATTAAGTCATACAAAGAAGAAATGGTAGCTCCTGATGTAGATCCTAATTATGATAAGATGAAGATTTCATACGTTAATGTTAAGGAAAGAAAGACCGGTTTACCTACCTTTGATAGTGTATCCGATATGGATGGTCATGATGCAAGTGAAACTGACAATTATGTTAGAACGTCAGATAGTATCACTTATATTGTGGAAGTTGGTATTGAAAGAAATGAAAATACAACAACCCCAACAGAAGTTCTGAAAGGTGGAAAAATAAAAGTAAAAGCTACAATACCGCCAGATCAAGAAGGTAAATATTATATACATTTTTTAAAAGATAGTTGGATGCAATCATATAGTAATGCCAATCCGTTTACAAATTTAACGGCAACTTATATTATTCCTGCAGATAAAATTCCAATTGGTGGAACACAGCAGTTATCATTTACATTGGTTGCTATTGGACACGAAAAGGTATTAACAAGTGATCAAATGCCTATTTTTGAAGTATGGATGGAGGGTAATAAACCAGATAATGAAAACTCACTAGTAAATAGTGTAACAAGGCAAGATACTACCCCATTAACTATAACCGGAAGAGTTGACGCTAGACTAGATATTAGGGAGGGAAAAGTTAACGCAAAGGCAGAATATAATGGGGTTCGAGGACAATTTATAAATTTCTTTACGAGAGAATATTCTCCGTCTGGAAAAGGGTATGATGATCCTGTTAATAAATTATCTTCATCTTTAAAAATTCAATATCGATATAAAAATTTGGATGAAAACACAGATTGGGTTGATTTGGCAACAATAGATGGTGTTCATCCAATAAACAATACAATTCTTTATTCTTACGGTAGACCTTGTGAACCAACAGAGGGCTATTGGCCCAATAGTGATGGAAATTCAATTGCAAGTCTTGCAACAGGTTTTTGTGCCAGTTATACAAGTGGTGGAGTTGGTTCAAGTTCCCTTACTTATGCATATAATTATGACTCTGGTGTAATGAGTGCTATACAAAGCGATGATGGAGTAAATATAGATTTTAGTAATACAGGTTTTTATACAAATAATTCATATACTTCTAATACCTATAAAACACTGGCTGCTCAAGGCTTTGAAATTTTTGTTCCATGGTATGAACCAACTCCAGGAAGATATCAATATGAAATAACAATAACAGATACAAGTTTAACTGTAGAAGATCAGTATGGTGAAGAATATAATACTACACCTAATAAAAGCATTAAAATATATTTTTATAATCATTTAACCGGCAATTTTTCGTACGATTTAAGAAGTGGTAGTACTGTTTTTTCAGATACTACAGAATTGCCTATGGGAAATAAAAAATATTTTGATTCGTATGTAAACGTAACTGATGGACCATATGAGGGAGGTCTTGAAAAACTTGAGGTATGGAATTCAAAATATGTAGATTTTGTACCTGATTCATCCCATCCAAGTATTTATTACAGCAATAGTGGACCATTTAATGTCCCAAGTAAAGTCAATGCTAAAATGCAGTTTGGTTTGTATAAAAATGATATTTCGCATGGTATTACTTCCGATGATCAAGTAAATGCTTCAAAATTTGATGATTTCATTTGGTATGATACATATCAAGAAGCAATGGAGAACGGTGTAATAACAGCTGTTAGAACGGATGAACCAGATTGGCGAGGATACAATTGTAGTTCCTATATTTACGATATATACCTAAGACCAAAAGAAGATTTATCAAATGTTGGAAAAACCGGTATTATTAGATTTTGGGCCTGGGTTTATGCGGATGAAGCAAGAACACAAGTTTATAAGATTGGTGATGAAATAGATTATATTAGTGCAGTTGTTAATGAACAAGGAACAGGATTATCTACTTATCCATCTCCAACTGGCATAGGTCAAACCTTTATAATAACTGGTATAACAATTAGTGTATCAACAACTAATACAGATGTGATTGGAAATACTAGAAAACTAAACTATAACGTTGAAGAAGAAATAATAAATATGTCAATAAATCCATCTTTTTCAGCAGGTATTGATGAAATGACGGGAAATGCCACATTTATTGTAGAGGCATCAATACCAAAGGATTTGTCATATATACCTGGCAGTTCTAATTTTGAACCAACTAGTGTAACAACAAATTCAAGCGGTGTTTCAACTGTTGTATGGGAATTTAATGATTGGAATTTAGCTGATAAATTACCTGTGATTAATTATCAATTAGAAATATCTCCATATACTGCAAACAATGTTTCAAAGGTTGTATATGCATATATTTCAAGTCCATCTGTTCTTGGCTCAAAAAAGAATTCATTAACATCATATACCATTACAAATTTAGCGGGTTCATCTTTAAGAAAAATATTAAGTAAAGATAAAGTAGAAAGAAATGAAATAGTTGATATAACGGATTATTTATATAATATTGCTCAATCTCGTTTAATTAATTTTAAAACGGTTGAAATATTGCCAAAGAATGGTGATAATTTAGGAACTCATTATAGTGGCAGTTACACATTAGAAGTTATTTCACTTGCAGATACACAAAAGATGTTCTATACAACTAATAGTATAGATAATATTGGATTAACAACTGATTCTGTTGGTAAACCACATATTCAAACTGTTGATTTAGAGAATGATTCTCGTTGGATTGAAATACACGCTGGTGATACTATTCCAAGTAATGCAACTGCTATTGCGTCATTGGTACCAGAAGTTGCAGCTCAATCAGATATAAATTATAAACTTAAATTTATTCCTAACGGAAATACATATGCAGATGTATATTATTTCCAATTAATTGGTTCAAGTGATAACTTAGAAAATGCTATATCTTCTGAAATAAAACAAGTTTCAGTAATTGATCGTAAAATAAGTGGTATTGTCTTCTTAGATAAGAATCATAATGGAAAATATGATAGTAATACTGATGAATTATTATCTAATAAAACTGTTAAAATGTATGATTCTGAGAATAATGTAGTTAGAGAAATGACTACTGATGAAAATGGATATTATGAGTCTTCTCATTTTGATAGAGGTAGTTACTATATACAATACGAACTAAGTTCTCATATGGAATTTATTGATAAGAATGTTGGAGCTTCTAACGTTTCAAGTGTTATTAATAAAAGCACTGGTAAGAGTGATATTATTCAAGAATTTAGTCAAAATCCAACAGCAGCGATAATTTGGGCACAAAATAGAAATGTTGGTATTCAATATGAACAAGCTCAAGTAATTACTCATCACTATTTAGTTGGAACAACAACTAAAGTACATGATGACGTTACGGAAAATACTTATTTTAATAGTAATTATTCAACTACATCAATCGCTACTGGTGATTTATATGATGAATATGCTAATAAATATAAAGTTACGTCAACAACAGGCGGTGCACCTGTATCAGGAACTGTTAATAGTGAAACTGTTGAAGTTATCTATTATTATGAACAAAGACCTGGTCAAGTAATCGCTCATCACTATTTAGTTGGAACAACAACTAAAGTACATGATGATGTAACGCAATCACTTCATTATGGTGATCCATATAATACAGAAAGATTAACGCTTTCTAGTTATGTTGAAGCAGGTGTTGATGGTGATCCTGTATCAGGAACCGTTAATAAAGATGCTATTGAAGTAATCTATTATTATCGATTAAAGACATCAGTTATTACAGTTCATCATTATGTTGAAGGAACAACAACTAAAGTACATGATGATAATACAATTAATAAAAATTATACAGAACCATATGAAACTAATTATTATCAATCAAATGAATTAAGTGGTAATTATAAAAATAATTATCGATACAAAAGAGCAGATGGTGATCCAGTATCTGGAACTGTTAGTAAAGATACTTATGAAATTATCTATTACTATGAATTAAAACCAGCAACTATTACGGTTCATCACTATATCGATGGAACAACCACTAAGGTTCATAATGATGATACATATAATAAACTATATACTCAACCTTATGAAACAAATTATTATAGTTCTGATGAGTTAGAAGGTAATTATAAAAATAATTATAAATATAAGAGTAAATCTGGTGATGCTGCTAGTGGTACTGTTAGTAAAGATACTTATGAAATTATCTATTACTATGAATTAAAGCCAGCTACTGTTACGGTTCATCATTATATCGATGGAACAACAACCAAAGTTCATAATGATGATACATATAATAAACTGTATACTCAACCTTATGAAACTAATTATTATGCATCTAATGAATTAGATGGTAATTATAAAAACAATTATAAGTATAAGAGAGCAGATGGAGATGCAATATCTGGAACTGTTAGTAAAGATACATATGAAGTAATTTACTATTATGAATTAAAGCCAGCAACAATTACTGTTCATCACTATATCGATGGAACAACCACTAAGGTTCATAATGATGATACATATAATAAACTATATACTCAACCTTATGAAACAAATTATTATAGTTCTGATGAGTTAGAAGGTAATTATAAAAATAATTATAAATATAAGAGTAAATCTGGTGATGCTGCTAGTGGTACAGTTAATAAAGATACATATGAAGTAATTTATTACTATGAATTAAAGCCAGCGACAGTTACTGTTCATCACTATATCGATGGAACCACAACTAAAGTTCATAATGATGATACATATAATAAACTATATACGCAACCTTATGAAACAAACTATTATGCATCTAATGAATTAGATGGTAATTATAAAAATAATTATAAGTATAAGAGATCAGATGGAGATGCAGTATCTGGAACTGTTAGTAAAGATACTTATGAAGTAATTTATTACTATGAATTAAAACCAGCAACAATCACTGTTCATCATTATGTTAAAGATACAGAAACTAAGGTTCATGATGATGATATAATTAATAAACTTTATACAGAAAATTATCAAACTAATTATTATGAAGATAGTGAATTAGATGGTGATTATAAAAATAATTATAAATATAATAATAATCATTCTGGTGATAGTATAAGTGGTACTGTTAATAAAGATAGTTATGAAATAATATATTATTATGAAGCAAAAACTTCTATTGTTACGGTTCATCATTATATTAAAGGAACAGAAACAAAATTACATGATGATGATGTTATAAATACTATTTATGGTGCTCAATATGAAACTAATTATTATGAGCCAAATGAATTAACTGATAGTAATTATTACTATAATGATGTTCATGGTGGTGATGATTCAGCAGGTATTATAAATAAAGATAGTTATGTTGTAACTTATTACTATGAATTAAGACCTGCTAAAGTAACTGTTCATCATTATATTCTAGATACAACTACAGAAGTTCATCCTGATGATATAATTCATACTCATTATGGAGAAACTTATACTACAAATTATTATGAAACATTAGATTTAAATTTATTATATAAAGGTTTATACATATATAATGAAGTTCATTCTGGTGATGATATAACTAGTACTATTAATAAAGATGAATATGAATTAACATATTTCTATAATCTAAGACCAGCTCAAATAACTGTTCATCATTATATTGAAGATACAACTACTAAATTATGTGATGATAAAGTATTAGATCTTAAATATACTGATTCATATGAAGTAGATTCTTGTCTAAATCTTAGTGATGCTAATTATACATATAAAAACGTTATTAATACTGGTAATGGTGAACAAACTGGTTCTAAAATAACAGGTAATATCTTAGAAGATAGTATAGAAATAACATATTATTACACATTAAAACCAGGTAGAATTGTTGTTCATTATATAGAATCTGGTACTGATAGAAGATTAACAGATGATATTATTGGTGAAGGATTAGTAACACAAGAATATACACATGAACCAAAAGAATTTGAAGGTTATAAACTTATTAAATCACCTGAATCTAATAAAATTACATTTAAGGAAGATACTCAAGAAGTGTTCTATGAATATGAAAAACTTAAATATAATATTGAAGTTCAAGTAAGTGGTGGTGTAGGAGAGATTACAGGAGAAGAAATTGTTTACTACGGTGATGATTCAACAAAAGACTATATTGTTATTACCCCTGGTGATGGTTATGAAATTGAATCATTATCAGTAAATGGTAAAGAAGTTGGTCTTATAAGTAGAGATAAGCAAACTCTAGAAAACTTAAAAGGAGTTAAAGAAGATTACTTAATTCAAGTTTCCTTTAGAGAAAAAGTAATTCCTGTACCTATAACTGATAAATCATCTAACTTAATTGTTGTAGCATTAATCTTTATTGCATTAAATTTAATAGGATTCTTCTATTTCAAATTTAGACATAATAATTAAAAAAGGCGCTAAAAGGCGCCTTTTCTTTACTTTCTAGCCATTTTATGGTATAATGTACAAAGTTTTAGGGGTATGGTATGAAAATCGATAATAACGGTATTTTTTATTATGATGAACATGATAAAGGTGAAGAAATAATATTTGAAAGAGATTTTGATAAAAAGAAACCAGAAGAATCAAGTAAATTTTATAAACTTCTTAATAATCCAGAATTAATTATTAAATATGCTACTTATCATTTTAATGATGAAAAAGTAATGTATATGTTAAAAAGATTTATAGAACTTCAAAAGAAAGTTAAATTAACAGATTTACCTACAAGTTATTATATGGAAGATGGTGTTATTAAAGGAACCGTTATTCCTTATTATCCTGATTCTCCAACTTTATATAATATTGCTCTTACACGTAATTTATTAAATTTAGCGAATTATTATTATCATGATGATGATATGTTACATAACCTTTTCTTATTATTTAATGATATGGTAAATATCTTAGAAGAATTAGTTGAAAATAACGTTTTATATTTTGATGCTAACCCAGGTAACTTTGTTTTTAGTAATAATCAAATTAAATTAATTGATTTTGATCCTGAATGTGATAGGATTAAATATGAAGTAGATAAAAAATCAATAAAGAAATTATTAAATGAAATTGATACAGCAGTTTTCTTGGTAACTAAGAGATTTCAAGTTGCAGATTTATGTGTATGTTATCCAAAAAACTTTAAAAGTTATCGTAAACATTTAATTAAAGTAGAAAATAGAATAAGGAATGGCAAAGATGTTTGAGAGAGAAGAATTATTAATTGGTAATCAAATTAATGAATTAAAGAATAAAACAGTATTAATTGTAGGTGTAGGTGGTGTAGGAGGCTATGTTACTGAATCAATGGCAAGAGCTTCTATTGGACACTTGATACTAGTAGACTTTGATACTGTTGACATAAGTAACATTAATAGACAAATAATTGCGCTACATTCTAATATTGGAAAGAAAAAAGTAGATGCATTTAAAGAAAGATTATTAGATATTAATCCTGATTGCCTTGTTGATACTTTTGATATTTTCTATGATGAAAAATGTAAAGATGTTATTTTTAATCAAAAGATAGACTATGTTATTGATTGCTGTGATAGTGTAAATAGTAAATTATTATTAATAAAAGAATGTAAAGAAAGAAATATTCCTATTATTTCTAGTATGGGTACTGGTAATAAGTTTCATCCTGAATTATTTAAAATAGATAGACTTAAAAAAACAGAATATGATCCCCTTGCTAAAAAAATGAGATTTTTATTAAAAGATAATAAAGAATTATTAGATACAATGGTTTTATATTCTACTGAACAACCAACTCCATATAAAGGAAAAGTAGGTTCTATTTCTTATGTTCCAAGTGTAGCAGGATTATTAATAACAAGTTATGTTATTAATAGTTTTATTAAAAAGTAAAATTTGCATTAATTATTTCAATATGCTATAATTGGGAAGTTTAAGGAGATGAAAACTCATGTCAGAGTTTGAATATATTGCAAAAGATATTATTAGTAGTCCTAAGTTTCAATCTTTAAAGAATGAACCACATCATGGAACTACTAGATATAACCATATAATGCATGTTGCTAAAAGAACATATAAGATTTCTAAAAGAATGCATCTAGATTATGTTTCAGCAACAAGAGGAGCATTGTTACATGACTATTTTAATGATTATGAATATCATAATTTAAAAGGTCAAATTAAAAGAAGTAAAGCTCATCCATCATATGCATTATCAAATGCTAAGAAAGATTTTATAATAAATAAGAAAGAGGAGAATATTATTCTTTCACACATGTACCCATTAGGAAATGTTAAACCAAATTGTAAAGAAAGTTGGATTGTTACAAATGTTGATAAATCATGCGCAATATTAGAATGTGGTGCATATAAATGGCGTGAAAGATTAACAATAATGTTTATATTTTTACTTAATATAATACATATGTAAAATAATATGAAAATGATTGATGCTAAAATTCCAGGAGTCGTCGATTCCTTTATTGAAGGAAATTTAGATAAATATATAATTAGAAGAGATTTTATTGATAGTTATGATCAATTACAAATTGGTGTTAGTAAAAGACCAATAAAGCCTTTTTATAATGTTAAACCTGTCCTAGAAGCAGGTTTATTATTCTTTAAGGAATTAAATATTCAGGGTTATGTACTAGAAGGTTTTTATAATAGAGGTATAGTAAAAGGTTATCATGTTGATTCTGATAAAATGTTACAAGCGGTAACTATTTATGGATTAAATGAAGTATTAAATACTAATTTATCACATGAGGAGCTAGTAAGTATTTGTAATAAATTATCTATTAATATAGATACTTATATTACTAATAACCATGTTTACTTTAATCAAGATAATCAAATTGTTGATAGAAAAGAAAAAGTTGATGACATCTATTATCTTTTACTTAAATTACCAGATGGTTTTACACAAGAAGAATTAACAAGATATTTTATGAATGATGAATCTTTTACATTAGAACTTGATGAAGTAAAAAGATATAATTCATTAATATATATTAAAGAAGTATTAAAGAATAATGATGCAAGAGTAATAAGTACTAATGGTTTTAGTAATATTTTAGTAGCAAGTTTTAATGATGTTCATAAAAGATTTAATGCATCAAAAGAATTAAGTTTTTGTGAATCGCGTAAACTTACGAAAGGTAATAGTTGCTCATTTATAAAATGTTACAAATAAAAGTGAAGTTATTCACTTTTATTTTTTAGGAAGTGATAAGATGAATTATGAAAATAAAGTTGTTCTAGTAACAGGAGCAAGTAAAGGAATTGGTAGGGCTTTAATTACTTTTTTTGCAAGTAAGAAAGCAAATATTATAATGACTTATAATAATAGTTTAGAATTGTCAAAAAAAGTCAAGAGAGAATTAGAGGATGTCTACCATGTAAAGGTATCTAATTATCATTTAGACTTGTCAAATGAAGAAGATATTAAAGAGTTATATAAGAGTATTAAAGAAGAATATGGACACCTTGATATTCTTATTAACAATGCAGCTTTATCTATCGATAATGATATTGACAATCTAACTAAAGAAGATTTCATGAAAGTATTAGAAGTTAACACTGTTGGTACATTTTTAATGATTAAATACATGTCTAAATTAATGAATAAAGATTCTTATATTTTTAATATTTCAAGCACAGATGGTATTGATACAGGAAGTATATTAAGTATTAATTATAATGTTTCAAAAGCCGGCATTAATAATATGACAGAGACTCTATCAAGAGTTATTGAACCAAAAATAATTACAATATGTCCTAATTGGGTAGATACTGAAAGTATTCATGAAATGAATCAAGAGTATCTAACTAAGGAAATGAAAAGAATTAATCAAGTTAAATTAATTAAAAAAGAAAAAATCGTAGAGGTTATCGATGATGTTCTTAACAATGAAGTAGTTAGTGGTAGTATAATAAGAATAGATGGTGATATAAATGAATGATGAATTAATAAAAGAAGTTGATTTATTAATTAAAGATCAAATTGATAAAGCAAATATAATAGAAACATATTATAGTAAAAAGGTATTAAATGCTTTTCGAAATAATAATTTATCAGAAACAGATTTTTATGGAACAACAGGTTATGGTTATAATGATTTAGGAAGAGATAAAATAGATAATATCTTTGCCGAAGTATTAGACTCTGAAAAAGCTCTTGTTCGTAGTCAATTTATATCAGGTACACATGCTCTTACAGTTACTTTCTTTGGACTACTTCGACCAGGTGATTTATTATTATCTATTAGTGGTAAACCATATGATACATTAGATGAAGTAATTGGTTTTATTGATAATCCTAGTTCTTTAAAATCATTTGGTATTAAGTATGATCAAATTGATTTAGTTAATAATGATTTTGATTATGAAAAGATTAAAGAATATCTTTCTAACAATAAAGTAAAAGTTATTGAAATACAAAGAAGTAAAGGTTATTCAACAAGAAGTAGTATCACAATTGATAAGATAGAGAAAGTAACAAAATTAATTAAATCAATTAATAAAGATGTTATTATTATGGTTGATAATTGTTACTGTGAAATGGTAGAAGAGAAAACACCAACATCTGTTGGCTGTGATATTATGGTAGGATCATTAATCAAGAATTTGGGAGCTGGTATGGCACCTAATGGAGCTTATGTAGCAGGTAAATCTAATTTAGTTGATCTTGTTGCAGAACGTCTAACTGTACCTGGTCAAGGAGCAGAAGTTGGACCTAGTTTAGGTATTAATAAACAAATATTATTAGGACTTTATTTAGCACCTAGTGTAGTTTGTAGTAGTATTAAAACGGCAATCTTTACGTCATGTTTACTTGAAAAGTTAGGATTAAATGTTGAGCCTAAATATAATGATAATCGTTGTGATATTGTTCAAAATATTATTTTTAACGATAAAGATAAATTAATAAAATATGTAGAAGGTATTCAAGAGATGAGTGCCATTGATTCTAACGCAAGACCAATTCCAACTGATATGCCAGGTTATACAGATCAAGTTATTATGGCAAGTGGTAGTTTCACTCAAGGTAGTTCTATTGAAATAAGTTGTGATGGACCAATAAGAGAACCTTATATCGCTTATCAACAAGGATCTTTAACTTATACATATGGACGTTTGGCAGTAATAAATGCCGTGGAGCACATGAATGAAAACTAAAAAGATGGATATTGTCTATGAAGACAAAGATTTAATTGTTATTAATAAACCAGCTCACTTACTTACTATTAGTACGGATAATGAAAAAGAAAAAACATTATTTCATCAAGTAATGTTATATGAAAAAAGAAAAAATAAAAATAATAAAGTATTTATTGTTCATCGACTAGATAAAGATACTAGTGGTTTAGTTGTTTTTGCTAAAAGTGAAATTTTAAAAAGAAAACTTCAAAATAATTGGGAAAAGACAAGAAGAGGTTATGTTGCTGTACTTAATAATCATTTACCTAAAGAAAGAGGTACTGTTAAATCATATTTAAAGGAGACAAAAACGTTATTAGTTTATAGTACTAATGATAAAAGCGGTGATCTTGCAATAACTGATTATCAAGAAATTAGTCATAATAAGAAATATACTTTAGTTAAAATAAATCTTAAAACAGGTCGAAAGAATCAAATAAGAGTTCACATGAATGATTTAGGTTGTCCTATCTTAGGAGATAAAAAATATGGTGGTATTAAAACAGATCCATTAAGAAGATTATGTTTATACGCTAATTATCTTGAATTTATTAATCCACTTAATAATAAAAAAATGGTCTTTCAATTAGAAATACCAAAAGAATTTTTAGATATTATTAAATAAACATCTACACTGTTGTAGATGTTTTTCTTTATTTTTTTGTTGTTTTGTGGTATAATATAGCCGTTTTTTGGGGGGAAGTATGAAAAAGTTGAAAATTAGCATTAATGACGTTGAAAAAGAATGTGATGTCTTATATACTTTTAAATCTCATAGTACAAGAAATTATTATTTAATTTGTACTGATAATACATATAATAATGATACTTTAAATGTTTATTCTTTTATATATTATCCAAATGATAAAAGTAAAGGATTAGAAAAAATAACTAATAAAGAAGATTGGGACGAAGTAGAAGAGTTTATTAGCTTAGTAGGAGTTACTAATGAGTTTTGTTAATGTATTATTAATATTACTAGCTACTAAAGTTGGAATTAGTTCTATTAAAAAATACATTATTCGTCCAAATAAATTAAAAATGGAATTAATTAAGTATTCTAATACAGATATGGTTAAAGTAGTTGATTTACCTGATGAATTATATGAAGGTAATGATCTTGATGTTAAAGAAAATGAAGTATATAAGAAAATATATAATCAATTTTGTGAAGTAATAGAATCTAAAATACCTAGAGAAGATTTAGATAATTATTATCGTAACTTCAAAACTTTAAAAGAAGAAAAAACACCTACAGATTATATGTTAAAGTACTTAAGAAAAGGTCAAATTATTGGTGGTACATATAATTTAAAAAATAATACTATTGATTTAGAGACAATGGTTTTATCCAAAGTAATAAATTCAATTTGTCATGAATTATTACATGCAGCAACAACAAGGGTAGATAAAGAAAATGGTGTTATTTACTCTGGTTTATCTCAAATGTTTATCAATAAAGAAGATGAAAAGAAGAATGAAGTATATGGTATTGGTATTAATGAAGGATTAACTCAATATTATGCTAATAAATTCTTTGATCCTAATCATGAGTTAACACCTGCTTATAGTATTTACGAAGAAGAACAAATGATTGCTAAGACTCTTGAAAAAATCGTTGGAGAAGAAAAACTACAATCTTTCTATTTTAGATCAGATTTAAAGGGTTTCGTTACAGAACTTCAAAAGTATGCATCAAAAGAAGATATATATAAGTTCATTAATTATACCGATGTCCTTTTCTATTATTCACGTGATAAAAAATTAAAATTTAGAGAATTGGATGAAGTTAAGAAATTTATAAATATGTTCTTAATTAAAGCTTATAATAATTCTTTAAAAGATAAAAATGAGGGACTTACTTTGTTTAATCATTTAGGAAGATTTGATTTACCATATAAAACTAGATAATTAAAGAAAAGTATCCACAATTTTGTGGATATTTTTTTATACATAAATGTTATATAATATATAGTAGGAAGAAGGAATAAAATGTTTATTGTAGGAATTATTATTATATGTGTTGTTGGAACCTTACTTCATTTTACTTATGAATTATCACATCATAATAAAATAGTTGGAATTTTTTCAGCTGTTAATGAAAGTACATGGGAACATATTAAGATATGTATGACACCAACCTTATTATGGAGTATTTATGAAATTAGTGAAGTGGGATTTAGTGGTAATTTTATTTTTGCTAAAGCTATGTCATTATTAACTATTATATTATTAATACCAATATTTTTTTATAGTTATACAATTTTTACTAAAAAATCCATTCTTTTTATTGATGTAATATGTTTTTATATAACAGTTACTTGTTCACAATTAGTTTATCGCTATATTATTAATTTAATTAATTTCAATAAAATATTTGTATATATTAGTATTACTTTAATTATTATTGAATTATTTTTATATTTCTTTTTAACTTATCATGCCCCTAAGAACTTTTTATTCAAAGATCCCATTACGAAAAAATATGGAATAGAAGGTCATCCTTGTAATCATCATCATGAACATTAGTAAAATAACAGGTTAAAACCTGTTTTTATATGTTATAATTTTGTTGAGGTTTTTATGAAAAAATACATTATTTTTGATGCAGACAGGACACTAGTAGATAGTTGTGATGCCGTATCCCTTAGTTTGCAAGAAGCAATTGAAAATGTTCTAGGAATAAAAATAGATATAGATGAATTAAGAAGTTTAACATCTCTACCAAGTAATCAATATTTTAAACTTTTGCATATTGAGGGGGAAAATGTTGATTTAATAAATAAAGAATGGGAAAACACTTATCGAAAATATGAAACAAAATGTTTTCCAGGGTTAAAAGAAATAATAAAAGATTTATCTAATAAAGGTTATATTATTGGAATTATTACATCAAGAAGGGATATCGAATATCATGAACTTGATAATGAATTAGAAGATATTAAAGATTATATTAAAATTGTTGTTACATCAGATTTAGTTGATTCACCAAAACCTAATAATGATAGTATGACTTATTTATGTAATAAAATGAATTGTACTAGCGATGAAGTAATATATATTGGTGATAGTAAGTCCGATATGGAATTTGCTAAAAATAGTAATTGTGATTTTATCCCTGCATGTTGGGATAATAAAGTATTAGTTAATGAAGAAAAAGCCTGCTTAAAACCAACTGATATATTAAAATATTTATAGGAGTTTTTATGAAGAGAATATTTGTAAGTTTATTAATAATTTTTAGTTTATTTTGTGTAGCATGTAAAAAGAGTGAGAAGATAATTGAAGTTACTAAACCAGATGTACAAGATACCAATAAATATAATATTTATTTAGAAAGAGATGGTAGAATTATATATTTATCTAGTAATTTAAAAGAAGTTAATTATAAAGGTGAAACTTTAAAAGATTATATTTCTAAAACATATCAAACAATGGATGATAGTCTTAAAAGTATAACAGATTTAATGGAACATGAATCAACTGTACGTGATGGTGGTACTAATATTTATCGTTCTGAAAAATATGATTTAACGATTATAATGTGTAATAGAATTAAGCCTGATGATGCTAGTAATCGAGATGTTTATTTAGGTGATTATAAGTTAGAATTTAATAATAATATGTGTGGTAGATAGTTAAAAAGGAATGATTTTATCATTCCTTTTTTTTATTAAATAATGTCGGTTGATTTTTCTTTTGTTTTTAATATGTTATAATATTTTTAGTGAAAATAAGTTAGGTGTTAATATGGGTAAAGTTAATTTAAATGTTGATATTGCTAGTCTTGATACAACAAAGAAAATAATGGAAAGTAAATATAGTGAATTGCTAGAGATGTTTAATACTTTTAAAAACATGATTGAAGATACCAAAAACGTATATGATACTGAAAGTGCAACTTTGTATCGAGAAATGGGATCATTGTATTTAGAAATGGGTGTTAAATATTTAAATAATAGTATGAAGCCTTATATTGATTCTATAGATGATATTAAAGATATATATGCAGATTCATATAATAAGTTTTCAAATTCTGTTAATGGTGGTGAATAAGATGCCAAAAGTATATTTAGATGAACTAGAAGAAGAAGGAACTAGATTAGTTAATTATTCTAAAAATGATATTAATGAAAAGATAAATGAACTATCAAAAGCGACAAGTAATTTTGTATGGAATGGGCCAGGTTATCAAGCTTATATAACGGAATATAATTCTAAAATAAAAATGATTCAGAAGATAAATAATAATTTAACTAAAATCGCTTCATATTTAATAGATGCTAAAGAAGGATATAGTGATACTAATAGTCAAATTAACAGTAAATATGAAGAATTATTAGATGAGTATGAGGAGTTAAAAAATGAGTTGTAATAAAAATGAAGGATGTAAATATATATATTCAAATGAATATCCTACTGAAAAAAGTAGTATCGATTCTGCAATTGATGAAGTTACAACCCAAATAAGTGAAACTTCTACAACATTAAAAGAATTATTTATACCGGATGATTATTTAGGAAATAAACTTAAAACTAAATTAGAAAAATTATGTCTTGATTTAGATACAGATAATAACAATTTATTATTAGAAAAAGGTAATATCGATACCTTTATTAATGAAAAAATTGAAGAACATCATCGTCATTATGATGACTGGGTAAGAAATCAAGAATTATTAAGACAAAAGAGCAATGAAGAGAGTGAAGGTGAAGAGAAGTGAATGATGAAGCATTAACAAATGGAACACCAATTCCAACCCCAACGCCAACTCCTACACCAGCTCCAACGCCAACACCGACACCACCACCTCAAAATACTACAGACGATGATAAACCGCTTCCCCAAACGACACAAAAGAGATTTTTTCAACGTAGTAATTCAGATGGAACTACAACAATTTTTGATAGAGCAAGTCACTATGAAATAGTCTATTCTGAAGAAAACGGATATATTGCTTATAATGAAAATGGCCAAGAAGTATATCATATATATCCTAGTGGTGTTACATCATTCACTTTAGAAGATGGCAGAAATATCATTACATATAATGAAATAGATTATAGGGATATAACTAATTTTCAAAAAGTTATAGATTCTGAAGGAAATATATATTTTATCAATAATCGAAAAATTGATACTTCTTTTATTCATAATCCTGATGGTAGTATTACAGTATATCGATATGATATAGATGGAAGTTATACCGAAGAAAAAGGAGGCAACACAATATTTTTCGATTCTGAGGGAAAAGAGTATAAACATATCTATCCTGATGGAAAGACAAGTTATAAAACAGAAAAACATGAAAATTTTGTTACTTATCCAAATGGTGATTTCATTCTTTATGGTGTACCTACTGTACGTGGTACATGGGAAAAAGATGCAACGGGAAATTTTATATGTCATTCAGAAAATGGTGATATCATTAAACGAAATGGAAGAGGATTATTATTAGAACTTGAAACTAGTGATGGAACCACATATACGAATGATTATGCAACTGGAAGACAAACCAAAACAGCAAATGGTAAAAGTTCTTATTCAATGATAAATCATATCGAATATGATGAAGAATCATATGATAAAATTTTAAAAACATTTGTAGATATTCATAATACATATGATACAGTACTATCTGATAAAAAGAATAAAATTAGTACAAATCTTAGTAATCTCCCTGATTCATATGATATCAGCAATGTTAAAGAAGTGTTTGGTAGTATTATTACTAATATTCAATTTGTTGACTCATTAAAAGAAATGACTAATTATTCTTTGTTGTCTTATCAAACGTGTGATGAAGGACTTAAAGATAAACTTGAAGTACTAATAGATAGTTTATTTGAAGATAATGAATCAAATTTAGGTAGAAATTTTAAAGAGATGCTAAAAGGTAGTGTCGAAGATAGAGATAATGATTCTATTCTAGAATATAAAGCTGATACTAATTTTAATATGCTATATTTAAATGTAATTCCATCTGATTCGTTTACAGATGAAGATGGTAATATTTGGTATTTTAATAAAAGAGGAGTATTAGTTGGTACGCAAGGGGATAATCTTAAATTAAATTTTGGTGGGGAAACTTTTAATGTTACTTATGATAGTGATGGTAGAATGATTATTAAAGATTTAAATGGAAATCCTCTTGATATATTTGGTGATTATAATATAGATTCTAATCAGTATGGTGGTAATCAATGTGCGTTTGAGGCGCCAAATTCCCTAGATCTTCTTAATGATATGGAGATTCAAGCTTTATTAGAACAATATTATCCAGGTGCATCTTACGAAGAAAAGTTAGCTTATCTTGATTCAATCGCTAATACTGGTTGTGGTAATACAGCTTTCGCTAATTTAGTATTTAAAAAATTTGAAGGAAGAGAAAAAGATTTTTATAATACTTTTGGTTATTCTATGTATGATATAAGAATGTCAAATGGAAGTTTAACTATCGATTATAATTATGAACCAGTAATATTAGATTTGTTTTCAAATGGTCATAAAAGAAATAATATTAGAGATGCTACTAGGTCTGCTAAAGGAACAAGTATATTTTCTAGAAATGAAATGGAAGACTATTTAAAAAGAAAATATGGTGTTTCCTTAGATAATTTACCAAATGATTATATTTATCTTGGAGAAGAAGGCTATTCACTATACAGTATGGATAATACCTTGTATTATGGTAATGGTGAAGGTCACGCAATGATTGTTACAGGCTATACAGAATCTGGCGATAAAATTGTTTCATCATGGGGACAAAAATATATTTTTAAAGGAACTTCTAATATCATTGAACAGTTACGTTCATTACCTCACAAAAAAGTATTTACGGGAAGAAAGGATAATTAAGAATGAAAAGAAATAATGTACAAGAAGCCATAATTAAAGGGCTTGTTATTAATAATAATTCCGATAAATATGATAATTTAGTAAAAAAATACAAATATTTATTAGAATATTATATTTCTTCTAAAGTTAATTTATCTAAGTATGATGAAATGATTAAGAATAGTAATCTATATATTGGGGTTAATAATAAATATAAAGGAATTAATGACTATTTAAAACTGGATTATATATTTTTAATTAATGAATTATATGTTGAAAAACTATCAATACAAGATATAGATATTCTTCTAAATAAATTTGATAAAGATAATATTAATGATGAAGTAATTAATATTATATCTAGAACATATAAAGAAGTTATTTATGATAATTTTAAAAATAATGAATATTGTAATGAAAAATATAAAGTTTTTTATGGAACTACGGTTCCGAAAAATGCTGTTAATAATGATTCTTTAGTATTAAAAATATATTATGGAAAGAATTTAATTAATCTTGATGGTGATGAATTTATAGAACTACATAAAAAACAATTAGCTTTTTTTGATAAACTAATTGATAATATAAAACAAGAAGTATTTAATAATTTAAATATTAATTGTGAAGTATTATTAGAAAAAGATATATATTAATAGTTTTATTGACAATAATTTAAATAAGTTTATAATAATATTGATTAGTGAGGATTATTTTTATGGGTAAGTTAGTTGCTAAGATTGTTTTAACTGGTGGTCCTTGTGCAGGTAAAACAACAACAATTACAAAACTTGAAGAGCATTTAGTAGAAAGAGGATATCATGTTTTGGTTTTAAATGAATGTGCAACCGAAATAATTAAAGGTGGTATTCGTCCTTTTGGTGATTATAAATCAAGTGTTTATGATTTCGAAAATGAAATACTAAATTTGCAATTATTTAAAGAAAAAAGATATAAAGATTTTATATCAAGATATGATGATGATACAAAAGTAATTATTTTATATGATCGTGGTACCGTTGATATCAAAGCTTATTTAGGTGAAGAGAATTATAAACGTATGTTAAAAGAAAATCATCTAAATAATAAAGAACTATTAAATGAATATGATTTAGTTATTCATATGACAACAGTAGCTGCTGAAACAGAGAATAAATATTCTAATGCAAGTAATAAAGCGCGTTTTGAAGAGGCTAGTGAAGCAATTGACTTAGATAAACGTACTAGTGAAGCTTGGAGTAAACATAAAAATTTAAAAGTTGCTCCAGTATGTGATTTATTAGAAGAAAAAATAAGTATTGTTATTGGCTATGTTGATGAATTATTAGATAATTTAGAAAATAATTAAGATTTCTTAATTATTTTTTTTATTCATTCATTTTTTAATTCTTGAAAAGTGTAAAGATATTATAATATAATGATAATATAGGAGTGTAATAATGACTGATACGTTACTTTATAAAAAGAATAAAAGAATAGGATTTCGCTTATTACTTTTCATGTTTTTGGGATTATTAGCAATAGTTGCAGTCCTTCCATTTTCATTAGCGTCTGAGGATACCCAAGCCGAAGAAAAGAAATTGTCTA
Source organism: uncultured Clostridia bacterium (assembly GCA_946409545.1). Lineage (GTDB taxonomy): Bacteria > Bacillota_I > Bacilli_A > RF39 > UBA660 > RUG12783. The sequence goes on from CAMJWT010000002.1 coordinate 72,974, forward strand.
CAATTTTTCCAAACATTTATGCAACATTAATGGATCAAAATGGGAAAATAGTATCGACAACTGATCCTAATAAAGAAATTGATGATTTATATAAATATACTGATAATAATTCACCATCAGAATTTTTAACAAATGATGATAAATTATATTTAGTAATAGATGCAACTGTTGAAACTAATCAAAATGAAAAAATTAATGTTTTAGAAAATGTATATTATAATCTCGATTTACCTACTCAAATAATTCCTGATGATAGTTTAATTGTTCATGGTAGAGATGATGAATTAGAACTTTTAAAACTTGGAAAAACACAAGCTTTTGGTGGAATTTATGTAGATGATAATAATAACTATCGACTTAAGGTACGCTTTAATGATATTGATGATATATATCAACTTAAATTGTCATATAAAATATTATTTTCTTTTAATGACTCTATATTTGAGCAAATAAGTGATTTAAAGAAACTTACAATTAATGATATTGGTAATTTAAATTTTTATCTAAAATCTATAGAGAAATCTAAATATAAATTAACTCAAACTCTTGATAATAATTATAATTCAGAAGATTTATATGATTTAACAACCACTCTAGTTGATACAAGAGATGGGGATAATCAAATTACTAAAGGTCGATTATTTATTGACTTAGGTACGGATTTTGGTTTTAGTAGTTATTCTAAATATAATAATATTCAATCTAAATCGTATTTAAATAGCATAAGGGTTTATGTTAATGGGGAAATGTTATCACCATTATTAAATGAATATGGGGGACCTATAGGTGTATTTGAATCACAATATATAAATGATAATGTAAAAATTACTATAAAATCATTAGAACACAATCAAAATATATTTGTAAGTGGTTATAGTTACTTAGTGAATCGTTTCGAGGTTATTATTGAAAATAATGAAGGTGGTAATGCAATTGGCATTAACGAAATAAAAATAGTAATACCAGAAAAAGTTACTACAACAAAACTTGGTGACCATAGTAATTCTGCAAGTTACGAAGATTATTTAGATAATAATAAAATAATAAATACAGCTGTTGATGTTAATGATGAAAGTTCTAATATAAAAATATCTACATCAATTGAAAAAGAAAAATATGCTGCAGATCGCTATATTCCATCTGAATTAACTTATAATATTGATATTTCGAAAAGTCCATCTAATTTCGTTAAAATTGATATAGATAACGAACTACTTAATTTAGATGTAAACACTTTTCAATATTTCATTAATGCTGGATGCATAAATCAAGGAGCCTATCCTTCATGCGTAACACCAACAATTTTTATTGATGATACCAAAGTTAATTTTTTGACTGGCATACAAATTGATCATTTTCGTTCATTAACGAGTGGTCAAATACAACCACCTGATGGACCTGCACTATTGCAAATGAAAGAAATATTAGGTGATGAAATTAATAATTTTGGAAGTACCATTAATACTTCTTTACCATATAATAATTCGATTTTAAGAAGTGAAACAGTGAATGCTGATGGCGAATATTATTATATTTTATGGTCATATGAAACATATGATACAGCGAATAAATCACTTAAAATGGGAAGAGGAGAATATGCTAATTTCACTGCTCAAAAAAAAGATAGTGCATTTGAATTTAAGGGGACTCCAAAAGTTACAATGTATTTATTTAATATATCTAATAAAAAAATTAGACTTTCGTTTGACTATTTGTTATCTCAAATAACAAGAACGGAAATTAATAATCAAAATAGTGGAAAATATTTATCATTAACTACTAATGTTATTAACGATTATAATTATTACAATAATTCAAGAGTTAGCGACAAAGTTGAAAAATCAACAAATTACAATAAGTATATGACCGTTAATGGAGAAGCATTTGCTAATAATTTCATTAAGTGGAATGTTGTAATTGATGCTAGAGAAATTAATTTATATAATGATTCTGGTTATTACAATATGATTTATGTGAATCTTCCGTCTACTCAGACATTTGATAGAAATTCTGTTTATTTAATTAATGAAGATAGAATTGATAATAAAGTTCCACAAAATGGGAAGGCATATAGGGATTATTTACAGATGTATCCAATTCATATTGGAAAATATAATCCAGTTACCAAAAAATGCGATAATCTATTTACTACTTTTTCTAGCTGGACAACAATAAATAGTTATAAAGAAGATAGTTTGTTTGCCAATTCACTTGATGATGTTTATGCGGCTACTGGATTTAATGATATTTTTAAAAATAATATATATAATGATAAAGTATGCTTAGTCTTTTTTACCAAAAGTGATTTAACAAGTGGAGATGATAAGGTCAAAGTAGAATTTAATTTAATTAATGGTGGAAGATTTCATATTGGTCAACCTACTGTTGCAATAAAATATGAAGCAGAAGGTGCGATAAATCGTACTGACAAAGGTAGTAAAAGTATAGAATTAATTGATGATGAAAACGATATTATTAAATGGAAATATGTTGCTGATTTAACTAGTGACAAGGATATTTGTTATGATCAATCGGGTGATGGTTCATTACCTTTTATGTGTACATGTAATAAGGCATATTATAATGGAATGTTTACCTTTTCTGATAGCATGTATAATGGAGTTGCTGATTATACATATCTTGATAAGATTGATGTTCATATAAAAGGACATACATCTAATACAACAATTTCAATGAATAAAGACGAATTTGTTGATATTGAAAATAAAAAGTGTAATTCTGATGGAGTATGTATCAATGTTACTTTTTATCCGACTTATTATTGCCGTTTTAGTTCAAGAAATGAAGAATGCATCATTGCCAATTATGGTACAAACTATTTATCAAAATTAAAAAAGATGTCTAATGGATTTGCCCTTCTTGTAACTGGTATTAATGATGGTGAAAGTATTACAGTTGATTATGATACATGGAGTGATAGTCAAGAGTTTATCAATAATTATAATGGTCCATTATCTCAATCAGGTTATACCACAACTAATACTATTGTTAGAAATAATTGGCAAGATACTAAATATAATGTCAGTACTAATGCATCAGATTTTATATCTCAAGTTTCTTTTAGTAAAAGAATGAATGCTAGTTTATCAATTGAAAAAATAATGCCTGGCGTTAGTAGTAAAAAATATATAACTAATGACTCCATTAAAAATATAAAGGTAAATGTCGTTTCTGGATATAGTCCAGTAGAATATTTAAAAATAGTTGATCGAATTACTGGTGTAAGAAATGTTGAATTGTTAAATGACGAAAATACATTAACAAATTTAAGAGATAATTTAATTATTGAAAATTTACTTATAAAATATAAAGATAATTTTGGGAATGAAGAAATCGTATACCAAAATGGCCAGTTTACAAATGAGTGGTCTAATTCTACTATCAAATTAAATAGTTCTGATTTATCATATAACAGTGATGATAAAAGTATAAATTTATATTCATTATATTTAAAAAATAATAATCATCTTCTTGATAGCCTATCAAATATCAATATTTCATATGATTTAATTTTAGATATGGATAATTATTCAGATGAAAATGGCACTTCTTATCGTAATAGTGATAGTTATAGTAATAAGACTATACAATTAATTACTGATGCATATGCTGTAAGGCCATATGGAAGTGATGACATTGATAATAATAGTGTTCTTTCTTCGAATAATAGAAATTATGTAGATTATGAGAATAATGAACTTTATTGTTTCACATCTGGCGCTGCTTCATCAGCAATTTATTTAAATAATCCAGCAGTTACAAAATCTGTTGTAACAAATTTTGATAGTATTTTAAATACATTTAAAAATAGTTATCAAATAAATTACTACAGTTATTCTTCTGGCAAGGAAGATAGACCCAAATATAATTTAGAGGATTTAATGTTTGTTGATTTTGCTTTGTCAGGAAGTAACGCAACTACTGAAAACAACCAAAAAGTAAATCGATTGAATGAAATATTACTTGAAAAAACGAAAATTATTAATTTTAAAATATATGATAAAAATAATAATGTTGTTTATGAAAAAGATGAAATTGATGTTGACATTAATGATGAACCTTTTAACAATGAAAACATTAACGGTTCATTTTCCGTTAATAAGACAACAAATACAATACCAAAAGGAATATTTATTTCGATTCTAGGTGATTTAGGTAAATATGATGATACCTTTAAAATTAGATATGATACAGAAACATATTTGATTAGTTTTATGCAGGCCGCAATGGAGGAAGATTTAATTGATATTAATTATATTATTACTGGTACTAATATTCAATATCAACCAAGATTTAAAAATTCTGTAAAAAATAGTTTATTTGAAGGAAACGAATCTACTGTACAAAGTGGGTATATTTCTCTTAAAGCGTTAAGCCCAATTGTTAAAAAAACTGTTTCATATCCATCATCACTTGAACAAACCTGGACCCTTAAAACGAATACTGGATATACTGATTCGCCAATTAATATTGAAGATATTATGACTGTTTTACCAGTCGATATCACTGATTTAACTAGTGTTAATGGTAATAATGATATTGCACAATCAATCGTTGTAGATAATTTAATCATTAAAATAAATAATGAAATAGTATATGAAAATAATGAATTTAAAGATGGATATCAAGATGCCATTAGTATAAATATTGATAAGTTAAATCTTGATTTTACATTTAAAAATAGTGATATTGCTGATATTTTAGGACATGGATATGATATTGAAATAATTTATAATACGAAATTTGATCCACAGAAGTACTATGATCTTACAGGAAAAAATAATGCAAGTTATTCAATAAAAAATAATGCAATGATTGAGAGAGATAATTTAATAGGAAGTAATACAGCAACTTCAAAGAATATAACTTATGAGTATCCATTAGAAGTTAATAAATTTAATGAAAATAGAGAAGAAAATTCTACTTCAACATTTTGGAAAATTGAAATTTCAAGCCCAAATATTACTAAGAAAAATATAACTGTGAATGATTCAGTTACCTTAAGTGATTCATTTAAAGATTATTTATCTTTAGCAAATATGGTAATTACATTGGTTGATGAAAACGAGGAAGTATTATTCGATTATAAGAATGGTATTAATAAGTTATCAAACAGCTATGTTCTTAAGGATAAATTAGTTAGTGAACTTGAATTTAATAAAAATGGTGAATGTGAATTTATCTTTGGGATCGATGAACTTAAAGCTAATAATAAAATAGTAATCGAATATGAAATTAAGATTGATACTGATAAGTATAGAAATGATAATAAGCCTACTGATGTTTTATTACAAATATTTAATAATTTACGTGTTTTATCAGGCAATGAGGAATATGAAGTTAACAAAACAGGAAATAATATCGTTGATAGCATACTATATAAGAAATATCGTATATTATCTGTTAATGATGGTATTGCCTTAATTAACTGGACGGTTGATATTAATTTAGATGTTGATTATGATGGTAAAATTAAAGAAGATGATATAGTAGAAATTAAAGATGAATTATATGCTAGTTTGAAATATGTTGATAATTCTTTAGAAGTTTATCGAAAGGTATTTAATGGAACTGATTATTCTAAAACTAAACTTCAAAAAGATGTTGATTATAATTTTGAATATGTAGATAATACCATTAAAGTTCGAATATTGAATCCTGTAGAAAATTCAAATATTTTGATAGAATTTAACACAGATGCAGTATCAACTGAAGGTTTAAAAAACTATGTAACATTATCGGTTAAAAATGAAGAAATTCATGCCAATACCGAGGAAGTTGTTCCATTATTTCTTAAATATATTGGAGGAATAGTAACTTCACGTCAATCAAAATTTTATACAATTTATGCTAACAAATATTTAGATAATGAATTATCTTCTACAATATTTAAATTTAAATTAGAAGAAGTTGATTATGAAGGAAATATTTTGGATGATGGTTTAAAATTAACTGTTCAAAATGATCAAGAAGGTAAAATTACATTTGGTCCAATTATTTATTCAAAAACTGGTACATATTATTATAAAATTAGTGAGATTAATGAAAATAAGGATTTCATTTATGACCAAAGTAATTATATGCTAAAAATTAAGGTAGCAGAGTATAATAATTCATATGTAATTGAAAAAGTAGAAATATTAAATTATGAAGGGGAAGAAATTAATTTCTATAATAAAACTATAGAAAAAGATCCAATTGTTGAACCACAAAATCCAATTGAACCTGATGAACCTGATAATCCAATTGAATCTGATAAACCAGATCCGGTTGAGCCAAATAAACCACATACAGAAGAAATCCAGAATATTCCTAAGACAAATGATAATATCATTTATTCATTTATAGCATTCTTTATATCAATTGGTGTTTTCATTTATTTACTTGTTTATTTAAGTAAAAATAAAAAGAAAACTATTTAATAAAAGAAAGAAGAATTAGAAAAAATTCTTCTTTTTTTATTACTAACTTTTAAAAAAAATTCACAATTATTTATTACCAATTTATTGAAATAAATATATATATTATAATATAATGATAATATAGGAGAGTTATAATGACTGATACGTTACTTTATAAAAAGAATAAAAGAATAGGATTTCGTCTAATACTTTTCATGTTTTTGGGATTATTAGCAATAATTGCAGTCCTTCCATTTTCATTAGCATCAGAAGATACGCAAGCTGAAGAAAAAAAATTAATTGATATCTTTCCCAATATATATGCAAGTTTAATGGATGAAAATGGAAAGATTATTTCGACAACAGATTCTAGTAAAGAAGTAGATAGTAAATATTTAGCAACTTCTTCATCAAGATATATAACAATGGAAGATAATTTGTATTTATATTTTGATGCTGAAGAGATTGAAAATGAAAACTTAGATAAGCAAATATCAATAGGTTCATATTATTATATAGATCTTCCAAATTATATTATTCCCGATTCAAGTCAACTTGTAACTAATGGTGAAACTGAATATAAATTATTTAATTTAGGAAAAGTACAAGGTTATGGGGGAGTATATCATGAGAATAATAAATATCGATTGAAAATAAGATTTGAAAATATAGAAGATTCATATTTATTAGATTTTTCATATCAACTTTCTTTTAAATTAGATGCTTCAATTTTAGAACAAAATGAGGAATTAAAAATCCTTAGTATAGAAGATATTGGTGATTTATCACTTTATATGAAAAATGATGAAGTTCCCGATAGTTACTATAAAATAGAACAAACAGCAACACAAAAAGGAACATCAAGTGATATTTATGTATTAACAACAACATTAACTGATGATAGAAAAGAAAGTGATAGATCTCTTAATGGTAAATTAACTATAAATCTTGGAAATGATTTTGGATATAATAGTTATAAAAATACGGATTATTTAGCTAGAATGAAAATATATATTGATGGAATATCATTATCTAAAAATCCAATTTCATCTAAAACAATTTATTTTGAAAATGAAAAAATTCACATAGAAGTAACAGCAACTGGTGATGTTAATACTGGTAAAGAATGTACAGATAATTCTTTTTCTTGTTCATTTAATACGTTCGACTTTATAATTACTGGTCAAAATGGTAATCAGAATGCTACAGGTATTCATGAGATAAAAATTGTCTTTGATGAAAAACTAACAACTACTCAAGTAAGAAATCATATAAATGAAGCAAGTTATATAGATAATTTAGAAAATAAAAATGTTAATACCAACGTTGTAGTTGAAGATGTACACACATATTTATCTATAGAACCAGAATTACAAAATTATAATACGGATTCAAATGGGGTTCCATTAAGTTTTACGCATCAATTAAATATGTCAACTAACCCATCAAATTATCTTGAAATTACAACAAGTGATTCTATAACGCAAAACCAAGATATTTTTCAGTACTTTGTGAATGCTTCTTGTCTTTCTATGGGGACAATTGGTTCACGATGTTCGAATAATAAAATGTTATATATTGACGATATGTTTGTTAATTTTAGGGTGAATAACTTTGATTATATTTTAGATTATGATCCTACGGTTTATATGCAAATAAAAGAAGTGCTGGGTTCAGATTTTGAAAGAACAAAAAACCTTAATCATATTTGGAAAAGTGAGTCGACTAATAGTGATGGAGATTATTACTACTATGTTCTTTCATATGATACGTTTGAAAATATTATTGACGCATCAGATAATGGCCGATATGAATATTCACTTGGCTATGATAATCAAGTAATAGGTAGTACAAAGCCAATAAAATTTTATTTGTTTAATGTTTCTAATCGAAGCGTTAGTGTTAATTTCGATTATAAATTAGGAAGAGTTATTAGAAATGATAATAGTCATTCAGGAACAAATAATAATTATGTTATTTATCCTGCTGATTATAAAATAGAATCAAAAGTAAAGTATGATTATTCATATACTACTGAAAAGAAAAATATAGATTTATCTTTTTACTCTAAAAGATATATGACAACTCATGGTGAGTATTTAAATAATGATTATATAAAATGGGAGACAGTGATTGATACTAGTGAGATGAAATCATTATTAAATTCATACTCGTATGTTTCATTTAATCTATATTCAAATGATATTGTTCCTGAGTACAACAATGACGTCTATTCAATTTTAGATAATAGAATGATAAATGAGAGTACACCTAGGCAATCAATAGGGGTTGACTTTTTGGTACCTGGTTTGCTTTTTAAAGGAAATTATAATTCTGTGACAAAAAAATGTGAAGGAAATTATAATGTTATTTCTTCCTTATATTTCACTCAGTCAAATAATTCTTATACACTACCTAATGTTAATTCTTATGGCGAAACAGGTGGTAGGGATTTAGGTACTAAATTTTGTTTAATATATTTTACAAAAAGAAATCAACAGTATCAACCAAGTTGGCTTCAATTAGAATTTGATTATTATGGACAAAGTGCCATTACTAAAACTGGTAGTTCTGAAAGAAATGTAATATATGTATCAAATGCATATGTAAATCCTTTTAATGATGGTAATAAATCACTGATTAGTACAAATTCTAACGGAACAACAACAACGGCTAAATGGAACCTTAGCTATATTTCTATTAATCATAATGATAAGACATCTTGTTATTCAAAAAATGCTGATTTACCATATAATTGCCCTCGAAAATCAAAAGAATATTTTAATGGAAACGTTCAGTTCTATGATAAAATGGATGGCGTTTTAGCAAAGTATACAACTTTAAAAAGTGTTAATGTTAGAGTTATAGATGAAAATGGTCAAGTTAAGAGTAACATTAAAATGTCTCAAGATGAGTTAAATCAACTCAACAACAAAAAATGTGTTAATGGTATATGTCTATATATATCATATCCCGCAACTTTATGTAATATTGCACCTCGTGGAAGTAGTGGACATTTCCAATGTTTAACTGACTTTTATGGTGAAGACTATTTAACTAAATTAACAAAAATGGATAATGGTTTTAGCTTGATGGTAACCGGACTTAGTAATGATAGTGGTGTAGAAGTAGATTATGAAACAATAACAGATGATTTAGCAGCACTAAATGAGATAACTGACTTGAATAGTGATATAAAAACATATAATTACATATACAAAAATGCATGGAGCTATATGGAACCATATTTAAGTAGGGATAATAAGTATAAAGAAACAGAAGCATTTTTTATTCGTAAATATGTAGCAGCATTAGCAGTAGAAAAAAAGAATTCTACAAGTATTGGTGGAATGAAAACATATTTAACATCAGATACAAATGGCTATAGAGTAAATGTATCTATTGGTCAAAATAGTGTTTCATATTTGGATTTAAAAGATATATTAACAGGGTTAATGGAAAAAGAGAATCCAACAAATGAAGAATTGTTAACATTCAATAAATATTTAAAGGTAAATGATTTAATAATAACTTATAAAGATCCAAATCGAGAAAATGATAATGGGGTATATATCTATAGGAATGGAGAATTCATAGATGGATGGAGCAATTCGACTATATCATTTGATAAAACTGATAATGGTTTATATACGCTTCATTTAGTAAAAGATGATGGAGATATTCCTGCATATTCATTTTTCCAGATAGATTATAAGGTAATCTTTGATATCGATAACTATGAAAATGTAGAAGGACTAGATACCTATCGTAATAATGACTTGTATTTAGGAAGCCTTGCAACAATTGATACAGATGTTGAAGTAATAATTCCTTACTATGATTCATTTGCATCAATAGAAGATACAATTACAAGTAATAATAAAAATTATATTGATAGAGATAATGGAAAGGTACATTGTTTCTTAGATGAAGATGTAAAAGGATCATATTTAAAACCATCTAATGTTATTAAAATCACTAATGATCATTCAACAAGTGAAATTGATTCACATGAGTATGTTATCTCTCGTAGTGCAGGATCTGCTGGTAAGTCAGTAAAACCATCATTCAATTATATTGATACGTTCACATATAAATTAGATTCTATTCCAGAAGAAATGAGAGCAGATTTTAACGCATTATTATTGAAGCATACAACTGTTTCTAATATGAGAATTTATGATACCAATAATAATGAAATATATGTAAATGAAGCTGTAATACCGTATGATGGAGGAAACATTGAATTCAATTCATCAAATTTAACAGGTAGCTTTAATATAAGTAAAAGTGATTCAGTAGTAGTATTACAAATATCTGGTGAACAAGAGCAATATGATCAAATGGCAACAATCAAGTATGATGTCAATTTAAATAAAGTAGATTTTATTGCTGAAGCAATTCAAAATAATTTATTAGATAATAATTTAAAGATTAAAGAAACAAATATTGGATTTAGTATTTCTGAAGAAAATAAAATTTTTATCGAATTATTACATCCTGTTGCAACTGCGTCATCAGGTAAAATAACATTCGCAGATTTAAATCCAAATATTCAAAAATCAGTATCATATTCATCTGATTTTGAACAAACATGGACAATTAATACAAATACAAATAGACATATTAAAATTGTTGACCATGTAAAAGCTAATATTAGTAATGGATCAAGTACTGATAACTCTCTAATTAATGACATAGAAAATAGTATTTCAATAAAAGACATTATTATAAAAATAGATGATGTAATAGTATATCAAAATAATGCATTTAAAGATTCTTATGGAAATTACATAACAATTACCAAAGATGGATTAAATATAACATTTGAGTTTACAGATGAAGCCTTTAATTCAGATTCATCAGATGTAGAAATTAAATATACAACAATATTTGATCCAATTTCTTTCTATGAAAAATCAAGTTTATCTTTAGGAAGTTTTTCTCTATCGAATGAAGCTTCCATTGAGCGAGGAGAATTAACAAATTCTATAACAAAAAGTTCAAAGAAAATAGAGTTTGATTATCCATTAGTAACAAAAAAGGAATTTATAGGTAATGGAAATAATCTAGCGATATCTAAGTGGCAAATAGAAGTATTTGCGGAAAACTTAGAGAAGAAGAACATTGTAATTACAGATACAATGAATTTAGGTACTGAATTTGGTACATACTTATCTTTATCTAATATGGTTATTAAAAAGATAGTTAATACTGAAGAAACCGTTATTTATGATTATAAGAATAATATAAATAATATTGGTACAGGAATAACACTAAAAGATAAGAATGGGGAAGAATTAGAATTTAATAAAAATGGTGAATATGAATTTATAATCAATATTGATAAGTTAGAAAAAGATAATAAGTTAATTATTGATTATGAACTTACGGTAGACGAAGAAAAATATAGAGCTGATGAAAAAGATACAGATATTGAATTAAGGATTACAAATAACGCATTAATATCATCAGGAGAAGAAAGTTATAGAAAAACAGCAATCGGTACATCAATGGTAGAATCTACATTAAAAAAGAAGTACAAATTTTTTGGTATAAACAATAATAAAGCTTTGCTTTCATGGGATATTAACATTAATTTAAATGTAGATTACGAAGGTAAAATAAACAATGATGACACAGTAATAATAAGTGATGAATTATTTGATACCTTAAAATACGTTGATGGATCATTAAAAGTATATGAAAGAGCAAATGATTCTAATGGTAATAGTAATAGATTATTAGTAGAAAATGAAGATTATAAATTTGAATACGAGAATAATACTATTAAAGTAGAACTTCTAAAACCTAAAGATACAAGTATCATATATATAAAATTTGATACAACATGTACAACAACGGATGGTTTGAAAAATTATGTAAAATTACAAGTAAAAGAAGAAGTAATTCATGCAGAATCCGATAATGTACCATCAATATTTACAAGATATTTAGGAGGAACAGTATTATCTAAACAGTTAACTCTATATTCTATTTATGCTAAAAAATATTACAATGGTGAATTATCTTCAAAAAGATTTAAATTTAATTTACAAGAAGTAGATATTTTAGGACAAACTCTTTCTAACGGAACTAATATAGTAGCAGAAAATGATGAAGAAGGTAATATTGTCTTTGGAACAATTAAATACCGTGAGTCAGGAGTACACTTCTATAGAATCTCAGAAGTAGATGAAAATGAACAAAATATTGAATATGATGATAAAGTATATACAGTAATGGTACAAGTTGCTGAATATAATAACTCTTATGTAATTGAAAAAGCTGTTATCATGACAAGTGGTGGTAATAGTGATGAAATCATCTTCCAAAACTATGGAGGAGAAACAAGTATTGAAGTAGAAAAAACATGGAATGATGATAACAATAAAGATGGTAAGAGAGAATTAGTAAATGCTAAAGTTCAATTATATAAATCAGTTGATGGAGAAGAACCAACTAAAGTAAGTGGAGATGATTATTTAGTTGATGTTCCAACACAAAATGGTACAGTAGTTAAATGGGATCATTTACCTGTATATGAAAATGGTAATAAGATTACATATTCTATTGAAGAAGAATATGATACAGGTATTGGATACATCGCTAGTACTTCTAATCCAGTTTTGGCAGAAGTTGATACATTAAAAAAGATTACAGTTACTAATAGTTATTCATCTGAAGAAACAACAGTTGAAGTTAAAAAAGTATGGAATGATAACAATAATAAAGAAGACAAAAGAAAAGATTTAAATGCAAAAGTTCAATTATATAAATCAGTTAATGGAGAAGAACCAACTAAAGTAAGTGGAAGTAGTTATTTAGTTAGTGTTCCATTAAATGACGGAATTGTTATTAAATGGGAACATTTACCAGTATATGAAAACAAGAATAAAATAACTTACTCTGTACAAGAAGAAATTAATAATACAATTGGTTATGAAGTAGATAATGGTAATGAAGTTCTAGCTTCAAATAATGAAGTAAAGACAATAACAATTAAAAATACTTTGAAAGAAGTTCCTCATATTGATCCTGAAAATAATCCAAGTAATGAACCTGGTGATGAACCAAAAGAGGAAGAATTCCATAATGTTCCTAAAACAGGTGATAATATTATATACTCTTTGATTTCATTCTTTATTTCACTTGGCGCATTATTATATATCACTCTATATTTGATAAAAGGAAAGACTAAAAAAATATAAAATAGAATAGAAGAATTACAAAATTCTTCTATTTTATTTAAAAATAAAAATGTTATAATTTAAAAGGAGGTAATGATGGAAAAAGAGTTAGCAAAAATAATTGTAAATCATAGTTTAAAAGTAAAAGAAAATGAAAAAGTTTTAATAACGTATGAAGGCAAAAGTAAAAGTTTAGTTAAATATTTAATTGATGAAATAAATAAAGTAGGTGGAGTAGTTGACTATCGCTTTTTAGATGAGGATCTTGATAGTTATGCTGATCATTATTTAAATGATAATTTAATACAAGTTAAAACGAATAAAATAAAATATGAAGTAGAGAATTATGACTGTTTTATAAGAATATGTTATTGTGAAAGTGATTATTATGATAAAAATGTTGATACTAATTGGAAAAAGAAATTACTTTCAAGTATGAAACCGTATAAAGATATTCAAGTTAATGAAAGACGTTGGGTTTTACTTAACTATCCAAGTTTAGTTGATAGTAATAAAGCCAAAATGAATCCTGATGATTTTTATAATTTTGCTATGTCTTGTATGACCGTTGATTATGGAAAAATGTATAATGACATGTTTCCCCTTAAAGAATTAATGGAAAAAACAGATATGGTAAGAATAGTAGGTCCAGGTACTGATATAAGTTTTAGTATTAAAGGACTACCTGCTATTATTTGTGCTGGTAAATGTAATATTCCTGATGGTGAATGTTTTACGGCACCTGTTAAAGAAAGTGTCAATGGTGTAATAACATATAATACTCCAAGTCCTTATCGTGGTAATGTATATGAAAACATTAGATTAGTATTTCAAAATGGTAAAATAGTTGAAGCAACAAGTAATCATACCGATTTAATGAACGACATTTTTGATAGTGATGAAGGCGCAAGATATGTAGGTGAATTTTCTCTTGGTTTAAATCCTAATATAAAAGAGCCAATGGGTGACATTCTTTACGATGAAAAAATATGTGGAAGTATTCACTTTACTCCAGGTACATGTTATAATGAATGTGATAATGGTAACTATTCACAAGTACATTGGGATTTGGTCCTAATTCAAAGAAAAGATTATGGTGGTGGAGAGATTTACTTCGATAATAGATTGATTAGAAAAGACGGTTTATTTGTAATTGATGAGTTAAAACCATTAAACTATGAAAGAGAGGAATAAGATGAAAAAACTATTTTTAGGATTTTTAGCAGTTGTTATGCTATGGGGTTTTAATGTAAGCGCAGATGAGGCAAGTGGTACTATTGACATTGAAGTAAAAGACAAGAATTTAAGTGAAATTGTTGCTATTGTTAGTGACATCAATGTTAAAGAAAATGTTCAAGGTGTTACTTATCAAATTACTAATGAAAAGGCAGTTCTTTCTATTACTTTAGTAGATAGTACAAGATATGATGAAACAATTACAGATGTTTTCGCTATTGATGGAGTAGAAGCTCTTGATGAAAACGCTAATGACGAAGTAAAAGATAACGTTCCGACTACTACTAGTGAAACATCATCTAAATGTGATGGTATTTCTGATAAAGATTTGAATAGTATCATAACTGCAAATTATATTTTATATGCAACATTAGTAATTTTATTAATATTAATTGTTGTAATAATTGCATTATTATTTAAGAACAAAGATAAAGATACTAAAAAGAAGAAATAAGAATTAAAGAAGAATATTTTAAATATTCTTTTTTTTGTAGTGTTTACCTACCTTGTAAATAGTAATTCAATTTGATAAAATTAGATAGAGGTGTCTTATGCAAAAAATGGTCTTTGGTAAAAAAAATAAAGATAAATTAGAAGATAATTATATTAAAGCTTTAAAGAACAAAGAGTTTGTTAAAATCGTTAATAAGTTAGATGTTTCTGATGAAGTTAAATCTCACTATACGACATCTCTATTAGAACTAGCTGATAATATAGAGACATGTACAAAATGTAAAGGACTAGATAATTGTCCATATGATATTAAAGGTTTAATTAAATATGCTTATGTAGAAAATGATGTTATTAAATTTGCTTATAAAAAATGTCCTTTTAAAGAAAAAAATGATAATGATAATGAATATCAAAAAAATGTTTATGCTAATAAAATCCCACTAGAGATTAGAGAAGCTAGTTTTAAAAACATTTATAAAGATGATTCAAATCGTTTAGAAACAATTAAAGAATTAAAAAGTTTTTATGATAATTATCAAAAAGATAAAAATATCAAAGGATTATATTTAAATGGATCATTTGGATGTGGTAAAACATATCTAGTTGCCGCTTTATTTAATGAACTAGCAAAATTAGGATATCAAAGTGTTATAACATATTTCCCTGAATTTTTACGTAGTTTAAAAGCTAATTTTGATAATAGTGATGTTTATAATTACCAATTTGATCGTGTTAAATATGCAGAACTATTATTAATTGATGATATTGGAGCTGAAAGTTTATCAGAATGGGCTCGAGATGAAGTTTTACAAACAATTCTTCAATATCGAATGGAAGAAAAGTTACCAACATTTTTTACATCTAATTTAACTCTTGATGAACTTGAAAATCATTTAATGATTACTAAGAGTTCAGATAATAAAGTAAAAGCCGGTCGAATTATTCAAAGAATTAAATTCTTAACAAAAGAAATTACAATGATAAGTGTTAATCGAAGAGAATATTAAAAGAACTAATTTTTAGTTCTTTTTTATATGATATAATGAAAAAGGTGATATTTATGAAAAAGATTATTATAGTATTAACATTTGTTTTACTATTAGTAGGTTGTGGGCTAACTCCTGAAGAAGATAAAACATTGTATTCAGAAGAAGACATGTTAGAGTATGTTAACAATTTAGAATCGATAAGGGGAGAAAGAGTAAATCTAAAAGGACATTATGATATAGTTAGTCGTTCTGAAGATAAACTTGTATTAAGAATTAAAAATACCAATCTTGAATTTGAAGTATGGCAAACTTATGAATGTGTACAAGGATATTATAGTAAAATGGGTCTTTGTGATAAAAAAGCTTATCGAATGACAACAAATTATTTAGCAAAAGCTGAAGAATATTTCATAAGTGAATATCAAAAACAAATTAATTATGATAATAAATATTGTTATAAACAATTTGAAGATAAAGAATGTAATAAACGTTATTATAATATTGATAATAAAGAAGATATAAATAATCTTGTTAATTATTTTGATAACTTCTTAATGTATTTAAATAACCAAGTTAAAAGCAATATTATTTCAGATTATATTGTTGATTTCAATATAAATATTGTTTTCCATGGTGATAGTTATCAAATATTATTTTTAGATATTATAAAAGATAATGGTTTATATCATTATTCTTTTGCAAGTAAAGATTATGATACTGGTAATAATCGCTTACTAGACTATATTAATAATTATATTAATACTAATCATACTTTTAACTATTAAGTGGGTTCTAAATGAATTATGATGGTTATTTAAAAGAGGATAAAAAGAAAAAAAATAAAGAAAAGAATGAAAAAGTTTTAGAAGAAGAAGCTATTTTAAAAAGTGATGATTTTTATAAAGATTATAAAGGTAAAGTAGAAGAAAAAGAATATATTGATGATCGATTAGTCGAAAAAAAAGTTAAAAGAACAAAAAAACATTCTTTAGTATTCATTAATATTTTAATGGCTATTTTTACAATATTGATTATTTTTGTAATTATTCTTTTATTTTTTCCAGGAATTATAAATTAACAATAAATCTTTTGATTTATTGTTTTTATATGTTATAATAATTCAACTTGGAGGGGACTATGAGAAAGTTATTAGTTAGTGATTATGATAAAACATTAAAAGTTAATTATGATTTTAAAAATGATTTATTAATGAAGATTAATGTAAAAGCTATAAAAAAGTTTCTTAGTGAAGGCAATGTTTTTATGCTTAATACAGGACGTGCTTTTGATAGTATTAAAGATGAGATTATCAAAAACAATATCCCTTATAGTTATTTGGCATGTAATGATGGAACATTACTTCTTGATAATAAAGATCGTTTACTAAAAATGTATGATATTACTAATCCTCTTTATAATTATGAATATTTAGTAACAACATTTAATACAAAGAAAATAGATTATACGATAGAAGGAGGCAATATTATTTTATCTCAAGAGACATTTGCAAGTAATCCTAATATTGCAGATAAATATTATTTAAATTATAATATTGTTGATGGTAAAGTATATCTTGCTCCTATGACAGTACAAGAAGCTATTCAAAGATTTATTTCAAGATTTGATAGTTATAAATTAACTGAATGGAAGCATGATAATTATTTACTTGAATATGAAATATATCGTAAAGATCCTAAAATAGTATTTAGTGTTTATAATGATAAGAGTAAAATAGTTGATGAATTAAATTTATTTGCAAGATTATTTGGTCTTCAATTAGCAGTCTTTATGGAACGTTTTATGTTCTTAAGACATGATAAAATTACAAAATCAACAATGATAGAAGATTTAAGAGATATTCTAGATATTGATAAAGATAATGTCTTTACCATTGGTGATAATTATAATGATTTTCAAATGATTAAAGATTATCATGGGTATACAATGCCATGGGGTAAAGAGGCATTAAAGACGGTTTGTGAAGGAATAACACCTTCCGTAAGTCGTTTAATTAAAAAAATAAAGAGGTGGTAAAATGTTTATTGATGAAGTAAAAATTAAAGTTATCGCTGGAAATGGTGGTGATGGTTGTACTGCTTTTCGTCGTGAAAAATTTGTTCCAATGGGAGGACCATTTGGTGGAAATGGTGGACATGGCTCAAACATTGTTTTTAGTGTTGATACAGGACTTCATACATTAGTAGACCTTCATTATATGAAAACTGTTAAAGGTAAAAAAGGTGAAAATGGTCTTGGAAAAAATCAAACTGGTAAAAGTAGTGAAGATGTTGTTATAAAAGTACCACAAGGAACAGTTATAACGGATTTGGATACAGGATTAATCATCGCTGATTTAAAAGAAAAAGATGACTCTGTTGTTGTTGCTCAAGGTGGTCGTGGTGGCCGTGGTAATACAGCTTTTAAAACACTTTCTAATCCTTGTCCAACATTCTCCGAAAATGGTGAACCAGGTGAAGAAAAATTATTAAAAGTAGAATTAAAAATGTTAGCAGATGCTGGTTTAGTTGGATTACCTAGTGTTGGTAAAAGTACCTTCTTATCAAAAGTAACAGCAGCTAAGCCAAAGATTGCGGATTATCACTTTACAACCTTAAGTCCTAATTTGGGAGTATGTAAAACAAGTGATAATCGAAGTTTTGTTATTGCGGATTTACCTGGTCTTATTGAAGGCGCAAGTGAAGGCTTAGGTCTTGGTGATAAGTTCTTAAAACATATTGAAAGATGTAAAGTAATTGTTCATATTATTGATATGGGAGCAACTGAAGGAAGAGATCCTTATGAAGATTATGTTTTAATTAATAAAGAATTAGAAAATTATAGTAAAAAATTAATTAAAAAACCAATGATTGTTCTAGCTAATAAAATGGATATGCCAGACTTTGAAGAAAATTTAAAAGCTTTCAAGAAGAAAGTTAAATGTGATATATATCCTATAAGTGCTATTAATGGAGAAAATCTTAATCAAGCTCTTATTAAAATCGCTGATTTGATTGATCAAAGTACAGATGATGAATTATATGAAGAAGATAAATACTTATCTCATGTATTATATAAATTTGAAAAAGAACAACCATATACTATTGAGAAAGTTAATGATTACTTTGTTATTCATGGTGAAGAAATTGAAAAATTATTTAGAATGACAAAGTTTGAATCTGAAGAGAGTATCCTTCGTTTTGCGAGACATTTACGTAAAATGGGAATTGATGATGAACTTGAAAAAATGGGTGCAAAAGAAGGAGATTTAGTTAAAATCTTAGATTATAATTTCGAATATAGAAAATAACTTATATTTTAAGTTATTTTTTTTGTTACATATCTTGATTTTTTGATATAATTATATTAGGTGTTGGTAGTGTATGAGTTTTGAAATAAAAATGATTATAATTTATACCGTTATATTTTCACTGCTAGGTTTATTTATCTGGCTTTTTGTCGTCCATAAAAACAAAAAAGATCGTGAAAATGTTGATAAAGAATATGATTATGCTACTGATAATGAATTTGATGAAGAAGATGAAACTCTTTCCGATTATGAAGATTATGATGATTATATAACAATTCCTGAAAGATATGGAACATCTACAGAATTTGATTCAATTGATGACTTTTTATCAAACTTCTCTTATCGAGAAGATGATTATGATGTTGTTAAAGAAAAAGCAACACCTAAGAAAGTTGATTATACTGTTTCTATTAATCCTATTAAAGCTGCAAGTAAGCATGAAGAAGTTATAAATGTTTTAATTGGTAAAAAATCTTATATTTTCCTTGCTAATGGAAATAAATTAGATATTGGAACGAAAATAATTTTGAGAATTGATGATAAAGATTATAACGGTGTTGTTGTTAAAACAAACTATGAAAGAGATTTATCAACATTAGATTCTTTACCAAAGAATTTAAATGTTGTTAAAGTTATTAACAATTAAGTACGGTAACGTACTTTTTTTGGAGGGTTTATGAAAATAAATAATGTTAATATTAGTTTATGGTTTAAAGAATTAGACTTTATGCCACAAGAAAAAGTAAATGAATTAGAAAATAGTTTAAAAAGTATTCTTGATACAAGTTTTTTATATAATGATATTCCTATTAGAAAAAATATTGATATTCCACGTATTCAAGCTAAAAGTAAAGATAATAAATATTTCTTTACGTTATCATTAATTAATTGTAATTTATCAATTGATGTATCTAACGTTGATAATGATGAATTATTATTAATGATTAATGAAAATATACAATTATTATTTGATGTTTTAAATGAAGTATATGATTTAAAAGTTATTTATACTTCTATAAAAATAAATGCTATTGATAAAAAGAATAGTCAAGTATTATTTGATAAATTATCATTATCAAGTGACTATGAAGATATATCTCTTAAAAGAGTAAAAAAGATTGATGATAGTTATTATGAATGTATTATTGTTACTTCAACTAAAGAGGTTAATTACAATATTCAAGTAATGGGTGATGAACAACCAATTGAAAGTGATTTATATAATAGATCAATGTTAATATCTTCAAGTGAAGCAGATATTGGTAAAGAATATTTAGATATCTTTTATGAAATTAATGATCGACTATCTTATAATTTAGATAAAGATTATTTAACAACAAAAGAGAATATAAGAGGTTTAGTTATGGAAACAAAGAACTTCTTAAATAAAAAAATTGATGATTTAATATAAAAAAAGTAAAGAATTTAATTCTTTACTTTTTATTAAACTTACTTAATATATTTCCTACAAAGAAAATAATCTCATCACTTCTTTTTACAGCGATATTTTTACCAATAGCTTTTCCACCAACCATGATACTTGAGATGATTGATGAAATAAGAAGAGTTGTAAGAGTATTATTTACGGTTAATCTAGTTGCTGTATAAATAGCAATCATGGTTCCCATACTACCAGATACAATACCACATATATCCCCAATAATATCATTACAGAAGTTGGCAATATTACTAGAATTCTTTATTAATTTAATACTTTCTTTGGAACCACTTATTTTATTAGAAGCTTTAGCATGAAAAGTTGCTTCATTAGCGGTTAAGACAGCTGTTCCTATAATATCAGCAATGATACCAACAAATATAATAACAATTGTTATTAGTAATAATACGATAAAACCAGCTTTTTCAACAATAATATTTGATATACCACTAATAATTAAAGCTAGAAAAAAAGTTAGTATAAAAGCTTTAATAACCCAATTTTTATTGTTCATTCTTTCTCCTTGATTTATTAATTATATAAAAGAATAACTTTTTCGTCAAATCATGTTATAATCGTATTGGAGTAAGATATGAAAGATAAATTTAATATTATTATAGGAATTCTTATAGTACTATGTATTGTTATAATAGTATTTTTATTTATGGGTAATGATAATCCAATTGTTAATAATCCACCTACAATTAGTTTTAACGGTGGAGCGGTTGTGTTAAAAGTTGGAGAGAGTAAAGAATTAAAACCAGTGGTTACAAATCTTGATAATTATACAGTTACCTGGACTAGTTCTAATAATAATGTTGCAACGGTTAATAAAGGAATAGTTAATGCTATATCAAAGGGAAATTCTAGTATAACTGCGAAACTTGATGGCTATGATTTATCAGCAACGATGGTTGTTATTGTTAATGATATTGAACCAACAAGTATAACTTTAAGTAGTAATAAATTGGAATTAATCGAAGGTGAAGAAGCAAGGCTAACTTATACAATTATGCCTGATAATGCAACCAATAAAGAAATAAAATGGGAAGTTAGTAACCAAGAAGTTATTAGTATTACAAATGATGTAGTACGTGCTTTAGCACCAGGAGAAGCAAGAATAACGATTAGAACAAGTAATGGTTATGTTGATACATGTGATGTTATAGTAAAAAGTAAAGAAGTCTTTGTTCAAGAAATTAAATTTGATAAAGATTCTTATAGTTTGTATGTTGGTGATACCTTAAAGATTAATGCAACAATAATCCCTGATAACGCAACAGATAAAACATTAACATGGTCAAGTAGTGATAAAAGTATAGTAACAGTAGATAATGGTCTTCTAAAAGGTATTAAAAAAGGAAATGCAACGATTAAAGCAACCGATAGTAAAGGTGTTGTAAGTCGTGAAGTAAATGTAACCGTTAATAAACATATTGTTAATGTTAATCCAAAAGAAATAACAATTATTGGTGACTCTAGAATGGTTGGATTATGTAAATATAAATGGTATAAAAATGAAGGTGGAACATGTGTATCTAAAGGTGCTATGGGATTTAAATGGTTACGTGATACCGCTATTCCTGAAGTTAATCGATTAAGTTCATCTAAAAAGAAAAATATAGTTACTAATTTAGGTGTTAATGATTTAGATAATATTGATAAATATATCGATAAATATCGTGAAATGGTAACAGGTGATTGGAAGAACTATCATGTCTTTATTCTTTCAGTTAATCCAACAAGTGGTTCAAGAGCAAATATGAATACGAGAATTGAATCATTTAATAGTAAACTAAAGAGTAGTTTACAAAACTATTCTAATGTAACATATTGTGATAGTTATTCATATTTAAAGAAGAATGGCTTTGGATCAGGAGATGGTGTTCATTATTATGAAAGTACTTCAAAAACGATCTATCAATTTATAAAAGATTGTGTATATAAATATTATAACGAGTAGAAATACTCGTTTTTTTATAAAATATGATATACTTTTTATAGTAGGTGATTTATGAAAAAAATCGAATTACTTAGTCCCGCTGGTAATATGGAAAGTTTAATTGCTGCCGTAGAAGCAGGATGTGATGCTGTATACCTTGGAGGGACTCTTTTTGGAGCTCGTGCTTTTGCAGGTAATTTTAATAATGATGAATTAGTTGAAGCTATTAAATATTGTCATTCTTATGGAGTTAAAGTATATGTAACAACTAATATTTTAATATATGAACATGAAGTAGATCATTTTATGGAATATATTGATTTCTTACATAAAAATAATGTTGATGCCGTTCTTATTCAAGATCTTGGAATGTTAGATTTAGTTCATAAAACATATCCTAATTTAGAATGTCATGCATCAACCCAAATGCATATTCATAATCTAGATGGTGTTATAATGGCAAATAAACTAGGATGTAAAAGAGTAGTACTTGCTCGTGAAACACCAATTGAAGTTGTAAAAGAAATTATTGAAAAGACTAATGTTGATATAGAAATATTTGCGCATGGGGCATTATGTGTTAGTTATTCAGGACAATGCTTGTTCTCTAGTTTAATAGGTAATAGAAGTGGTAATAGAGGAAGTTGTGTTGGAAGTTGTAGATTACCATATAAAATAGTTAATAAAGATAATAAAAAATTAAATGATGGTGATTATCCATTAAGTATGAAAGACTTAAATACCTTAGAGTATGTAGGGGAACTAATCGAAGCTGGTGTAACTAGTTTAAAGATTGAGGGAAGAATGAAAAGTCCTGAATATGTTTATACTGTAACAAAGTTATATCGAGAAGCTATTGATAGTTATTATGAAAAAAAAGAAGTCTTTATTGATAAAAAGGAACTAAATAACTTACAAAAACTATTTAGTAGAGGTTTTACTAAAGGATATTTATTTAATGAAAAAATAGATAATATTTTAAATACCCAAAGACCTAATCATCAAGGTATATATATTGGTAAAATAGTTAATTACAGTAATAATTTTGTTAGTTTAAAACTAGCTAGTGATGTATCAATTAATGATGGCTTAAGAATTGTTCTTGATGATGAAGACTACGGTTTAATATTAAATGAATTTTACATCAATAAAAAATTAGTTAAAGAAGCTCATTCTTCTGATACGATATCATTTAAAGTAAATAAAAAGATTCCTATTAATAGTAAAGTACTACTAACTAAAGATTCTAAATTAGTAAAGACAATTGATGATATAATCAAAAAACATGAAAGAAAAGTACCAGTAACATGTATTGTTAATATCAAAAAGAATGAACCCTTAACAATGTTTATTACAGATTATAATAATTGTCTTTATGTATATGGAAAGACTATTGAAGAATCTAAAAATAGACCTATATTATATGAAGATATATTAAGTAAAATGAATAAGATTAATGACACGATATATTGTTATGATAATTTAAAAATTAATCTTGATGAAAATGTGTTTTTATCATATAAAGATTTAAATGATTTAAGACATCAATTATTTATGGAATTAGATAAATGTCGTTTATATAAATCCAATTATCAAAAAAATGAATATAGTATTTCTCTAGTAGATTATCCACATGAAGAATTAAGAAGTGTTTTGGTAAGTAAAAATGATAATTATAAATATGATATTATCTATTCTGAAAGTGATGATAGTGGTATTAGAAAACTACCAAAAGTTATTAATAATTATCAAGAATATGATAATAATAAAGAATACTTAGTAGGTGAATTAGGAGCAATAAATTATATTAAGAATTTCTCTTGTGATTATTCTTTTAATGTAACTAATTCATATACTTTGGCGCTACTTCATTCATTAAGTGCTAAAAGAGTAACGTTATCAGTAGAACTTTCAAGTAAACAAATTGAAAATATTATTAATGGTTATATAAAACGTTATAATAAGAAACCAAATGTTGAAGTAATCGTTTCTAGTTATCGAGAAGTTATGTGCTTAAAAACAAATTTAAATAAAATATATAATGAAGATGAATTATATTTAGTAGATCGTTTTAATAATAAATATCGAATTAGAGATTATAATGGACTATCATATATTTATGAATATAAGAAGTTTAATGATAATTATAATTATTATGATATTGGTGTTAATGTTTTAAGAGATGAAAAAGTGATAGGTGATTATTATGGATAATAATAATTCAAATAGATTATCAAGTATTATACCAATAGCATTAATAGTCATAATAATTATCGTTAGCTTATTTGCTTTTAATGTTATACCAAGTCCATTTAGTAAAAATAATATAAGCAATGATATTACTTTTAAAGAAAAATCTATTAGATTAAAAAAAGATTCTAGTTATCAATTAGTTTTAACAAGTAATGATGGTAGAGTTAAATATAAAAGTAGTAACTCTAATATTGTAAAAGTAAATGAAAATACTGGTTATATAACAGGAGTTAGTGATGGAACTGCTGTTATTACAGCTTATCTTGATGATAAAGAATTAGATAGATGTACCATTGAAGTATATTCACCAACTAATGTTATTAATGTTAAAAGTGTTTCCATAAGTCCAACAAAATTAAGTTTATATGTTGGCGAGTCAGAAAGATTAAAAGTAGCAATATTACCAAGTAATGCCACAGAAAAAAAATTATATTGGTCAACAAGTAATGAAAAAGTAGTAACTGTTGATAATAATGGTAATGTTAAAGCAATTGGTACAGGAACCGCATATATAACTGTTAGATCAGCAAGTAATGTTAGTGCTAATTGTATGGTAACAGTATCTAAAAAAACATCAAGTTCTCCAACTACAAAATATAAGTTATCTTATAATGCTAATGGTGGTAGTGTAAATCCTTCTAGTAAAACATTAAATAAAGGAGATAAGTATGGTACCCTTCCAACACCAGTAAGAAGTGGCTATACTTTTGAAGGATGGTATACAGAGAAGAATGGTGGAACAAAAGTAAGTTCAAATACCATAATTAATAGTAATGTAATAATTTACGCTCATTGGAAAAAAGCATCATCTCCAACTACTAAATATACTTTAACTTATAATGCTAATGGTGGTAAGGTAACTCCTGCTAGTAAAACGCTAAATAAGGGTAGTAAATATGGAACATTACCAACACCAACAAGAAGTGGCTATACTTTTAATGGATGGTATACAGAGAAGGATGGTGGAACAAAAGTAAGTTCAAATACCATAATTAATAGTAATGTAACAATTTATGCTCATTGGAAGAAAAATAATACATCTATTACCAAAAATAAAACAGCTCTATTTGTGGGTGACTCTATCACTTATGGAAAAGATGGCCATTATTCATGGGCTAATTATATAGGTGAACATTACGATTTAAAGAAAACCGTAAATGCAGGCTTATCTGGTGGTGTTTTCTCAACCTTTAGAGGTGAATTATGGCTTGTAGATGTTGTTAAAAAATATAAAGGAACAAGTTATGATTATGTTATTATGCATGGTGGTATTAATGATATTGCATTAGTTGCTAAAAGAGGAGAACCAAAAGGTAGTTATAAAGATAATGATTTTAGTGGTAATTATAATATCAATACCTTTATAGGTGGTCTTGAAACATATATTTATACTGTTAAGAAACAATGGCCTAATGCTAAAATTGGTTATATTATTAATTATCGTACGCCAGCAGATAAAGCTGTTGATCCTATTTCATCAGAGTATTATTCAATAATTAAAAAAGTATGTAAAAAATGGAATATTAAATATATTGATCTATATTCAGGTAAAAATTCTAGTGGTGTAAAATATAGTGATTTATTAAAAGTTAGTACAAATACATATATATCAGATGGAATTCATTTAAATAGAGCAGGTTATAATGTTATTTCACCATATATTTATTCATGGATGAAAACTTTATAAAAAGGAGGAAGATATGAAGAATAAATTAAATGTCATAATTGCAATTCTTGCAACATTATGTGTCGGTTTATCTTTATATTTACTCTTAGGCAAAGATAGTATTATAAAGCCTAATCCTACTATTACTCTTAATAGAGGAACAATTATTTTAAAAATAGGGGAAGAAGAAACATTAAAACCTATTGTAGAAAATCTTGATAATTATACATTAGAATGGACAAGTAGTAATAATAATGTTGCAACCGTTATAGATGGAACTATAAGAGCTGTTAATAAAGGAAGTTCTTTAATAACCGTTAAAATAAAAGACTATGATGTATCTACAAGTGTTAATGTTATTGTTAATGAAATAGAACCAGAAAGTATCAAATTAGATACTAATTTATTAGAATTAACCGTTGATGATACATATGAGTTTAGTTATACTTTACTTCCTGAAAATGTAACAAATAAAGAAGTAAGATGGGAAGTTAGTGATAATAGTTTAGTTTCATTTGATAATGGAAAATTAACTGCAATTAAAAGTGGTGTCTTAAGTATTCGTGTTATTGCTAGTAACGGTATTAAAGATACATGTAATATTTTAATAAAAGATAAAGTTATACCTGTAGAGGAAATAACTATTGAAAAAGATAGTTACGAATTAAAAATTGGTGATAGCATTACTATTAAACCATCGATTAGTCCATCTAATGCCACAGATAAAACTCTTATATGGGAAAGTAGTGACCCAAGTATTGCAACAGTATCTAAAGGAGTTATTAAAGCTATTAAACAAGGTAGTGTTACAATAACAGTAAGTGATAGTACTAAACAAGTTACTAAAAGTATCAATGTTACAGTAACACCAAAGAGTCAAAAAATTCACTTTATTAAACAAAGTGTTGTAAAAGCTGATGCTGGAGATGCTATTCTAATTGAATCAGATGGCAAATTTGCAATGGTTGATACAGGTCTTAATACAACAGGAGATAATACTTTTGTATATAACTATTTAAAAAGTGTTGGTGTTAAAGAATTAGAATTTATTTTAATAACCCATTGTCATGATGATCATATAGGTGGTGTTGTATCACTAGTTAATAGTGGTATTAAAATAAATAGATTTTATATAAAGACATATATTGGTAAAGATGGTAATAGTGGAACTAATTCTAAATTGTATAAAAATGCTATTAATGCTATGAAAAGTAAAAATGTTCCTATAACTTATATTGATCAATCATTTAGAGATGGTAGTGCAATTCAATTTGGAAGTATGAATATAAAGTTATATAACACTGTTCAAAGAATGAATGAAAAAAGATTTTTACATGGCAATGAAAATAATAATTCAGTAATGGAATTAGTAATGATAAATAATTATAAAGTATTTTTACCAGGAGATTCATATAATGGTTCTATTATGGGCGAAATAATTAGTAAAATAGGGTCAGTTGATGTTTTAAAGTTACCTCATCATGGTTATGCAACATGTTCTCTTAATTCTGAAAAAGCAGCAAGATTAAATCCTAAATATATCATTGTTACTAATTCTAAGATAAATGCTTGTCGCAGTAACTTTAATAGTAGCATTCCAACATATTACACAAGAGCATCTAGTAAGAATGCAATTGTTGTAGATTTGACTAATAAAATAAGAATAGAAAGTTAATTTTGAAAGAAGATTGTATAGTTTACAGTCTTTTTTATTGCTTTTTTATATCTATCCAATTATAATAATTAACCTGTATCCAATTATATTATATTTTGGTTGACATTTTTGGACATATATAGTATAATATGCAAACTGATGGGGGAATGATTTTTATGATGGATGAATTTAACATTATTAAACGCAAGAAAAAGAAAAATGCGTTTGCATCAACAGCGCTATTAGCAAGTATAGGAATTGCTGTCTTAGCTATATTGTTAATAGTACTTGTGATGGGAAGAAGTAGAACAACAAAAACTAGTACCGTTCAAACATATAGTGGTAATGGTTCTGATACTACTTGTGCTAATGCTTCTAAAGAAGAAAAGTTTACAAACAATCTTCGTACAATTAAAGAAGCAGCAGTAAGTTATTTCACAGTTGAAAGAATGCCAAAGAATGTTGGTGATTCAATTAAACTTACATTAAAAGAAATGCAAAAGAAAAAATTAGTATTAGATATCTATGATAGTACTGGTAAAAAATGTAGTACAGAAAATTCATACGTAGAAGTTACTAAAGAAGAAGACGAATACGTAATGAAGATTCACTTATCATGTGATGATATGGAAGACTACATTGTTATTCATATTGGATGCTATGATTTCTGTGATGGAAAAATTTGTGAAGACAAAGTAAGATATGAATACGAATACAAGAAAGAAGTTTCATGTACAATGTCTGATTGGTCTGATTGGGGCGAATGGAAGACAAAACGTGAAGCTACAAACAGCAATAAGAAAGAAGAAACTAAGACAGAAACTAAGACTCAAGAAGTTGTAGAAACAAAGGATGCTACACCAAGCCCAACAACATATAACTGTGATAAATATCCTGGTTATAAGTTAGAAGGTAAAGAATGTGTTAAGAGAACAACTATTGTTGATACTAAACCAGCAACACCAAGTGAATACTCTTATACATGTGAAGATTATCCTGGTTATACATTAGTTGGTAAAGTATGTGAAAAGAAGATCGTAACAGAAACTCGTTATGATGCAACACCAAACCCAACAACATATAATTGTGATAAATATCCTGGATACACACTAAGTGGTAAAAAATGTGTTAAGACTGTTACAACAACAGATACAATTGATGCTACAAAAGTTTATAGTTGTCCAAGTGGATATACATTAAAAGGTACAAAATGTACAAAAACAGTTACAACAACAGATACAATTGATGCTTCATTATCTTATAAATGTCCAAGTGGATATACATTAAGTGGAACAAAATGTAAGAAGACTACAACAGATACAATTGACGCTACAGTGTCTTACTCATGTCCAAGTGGATATACACTAAGTGGAACAAAATGTAAGAAGACAACAACATCAAGTGTTGACGCTACTCCAACATATGGAAGTAGACAAGTATCATATACATGTTATAAACAAGAATGTACTACAGAAACAGTATTCTCTTGTGATAACACTGGTTGTGGAAATAAACCAGTAACAAGTTGTAAGAATGTTCCAAAAACATGTTATAAAACTGAACAATATGTTACAGGATATACATGTCCAAGTGGATATACATTAAGTGGAACAAAATGTAATAAATCAACTACAAGTTCAATTGATGCAACTAAGAATTATAGTTGTCCAAGTGGATATACATTAGATGGTACAAAATGTAAAAAATCAACAACAAGTTCAATTGATGCAACAAAAGTATATAGTTGCCCAAGTGGATATACATTAGATGGAACAAAGTGTAAGAAAACAACTTCTTATACAGAAACTATTGATGCTTCATTTAAATATAGTTGTCCAAATGGATACACATTAAGTGGATCTAAATGTTCTAAGACAACTACTACAACATATACTGAAGATGCAACAGCTAATCCAACAACATATAACTGTGATAAATATCCTGGATCAAGACTTGAAGGTAAAAAATGTGTAGTTACAACAACTACTATTGATCGTAAAGATGCTAAGAAAGTACCAGGTGGATATGTTTGTCCAGATGGATATGTAAAAGAAGGATTAACTTGTAAAAAGACAACAACAACAGTTGATAGAAAACCTGCAGATCATGGAACAATTACTTATAGTTGTCCAGAAGGATATACATTAATTGGTAAAAAATGTACTAGAAAAGTAATGAAAGAAGTTAAAGTAACATATTATCGTTATGCTACTAGAACTTGTGATGGCGGAGAAGTATTAATTGAATGGAGTACTGATAATCATGACGAATCATTATTAAATGATGGTTATAAATTAACAGGAAACAAGAGAGCCATTAATGAAGAATCAGGAAAATAATTAGGGGGAATAAAAATGAAAAATTTAACTATTAAAGAAATAACTAAAAAAGGTATGGCTATTGCTTTAGCAGTAGTAATGGAATTAACAGGAGCAGCATTAAATACAAAAGGTGCTTCTGCTGAAACTTATACTTATGGTGGTCATACACTTGTTCAACAAGAAGTAGAAGCAAATCCAATGACAATTGAAGAATATGCTCTTGAATGTGATGAAGATGCTGCATATTTAGGTGGTGTTGCTGAAAAGAATGCTAAAAATGCTGATCCAGATGGTGGTTTTATTCCATATGATCACTTATATTCAGATAATCAATGTTTAGAATTCTTAATTAACATTACTTTAATTCCACAAGAAGTTAAAGATGAATTAGTTGCAAAAGGAATTGTATTTAAAGTTGATTTTGAAACATATCAAGGTATGGAATTATTTGGATATGCATATAACTTAATTAACTTAATTAGTAAATATAATCAAGCTGCAATTAAAGAAGGTCATTCACGTGAATTAATTGATGCATCAAAACTTTGCTATGACGAGCATGATGCAAGCTTATTAAAAACAATTCATGATACATACTTTAATGCTTATGTAACAGGTATGGAAGGTGAAAAAGGAACATTAATTTTAAATGAACATTATAATAATTTATTCCAAATGTTATTAGATTTAAATTATGGTGTTGAAAATGGTAACCTTCGTGGAGCTACAGTTGGTGGAAGATGGTTTGGATTAAATATCTATGGTAATGGAATTAGACAATTAATTTATGATTACATTCAATCTCATTACACACCAAATGAAATATATCAATACTTTGTTCAAGAAAAATGGAACGCAGGTCAAATGGTAGTAAGACCAGACCTTGTATTAGATACTAATTGCTTAAAGAACGAACTTGAAGTATTAGCATTCCAAGTTGGACAAATCGATGTATGGATTTACGATACAATTAATAACGATATCTTTAAAGAAGTAGAAAACTTCGGAAGAGGATGCGCTACAAAATAATAAAAAAGGCTCGAGTTTAACTCGAGTTTTTTATTGACTAAATATTATTATTTGTGCTAAAATACCTAGGTACAAAAAAAGGGAAGTGTAATTATGGAAAATATAAGAAATATTGCTATTATTGCCCATGTCGATCACGGTAAAACAACACTTGTTGATAAAATGTTACAAATGAGTGGAACATTCCGTGATAATGAAGAAGTAGGTAGTATGGACTCTAATGCGATAGAACATGAAAGAGGAATTACTATCTTAGCTAAACCAACAGCGATTAATTATAAAGGATATCGTATTAATATACTTGATACTCCAGGACACGCTGATTTTGGTGGTGAAGTAGAACGTATTATGAATATGGTAGATGGAGTACTACTTGTTGTTGATGCATATGAAGGAACAATGCCTCAAACAAGATTTGTTTTAAAGAAAGCACTAGCAGCAGGAGTAACGCCAATAGTAGTAGTTAATAAAATAGATAAACCAAGTGCTAGACCATCTCAAGTAGTAGATGAAGTTATGGATTTATTTATTGAATTAGGTGCTGATATTGAACAATTAGATTTTCCAGTAATATATTCTAGTGCAATTAATGGAACTAGTAGTTTATCACCAGATATTAGTACGCAAGAACCTACAATGGATTATATCTTAGATTCCATTATTGAGAATATCCCAGCTCCTAAAGTTAGTGAAGGATCATTCCAATTTCAACCAGCACTACTTGATTATAATGATTATGTAGGAAGAATTGGTATTGGTGTTATTAAACGTGGTAGTGTTAAAGTAGGACAAATGGTATCTTGTGTAAGACTTGATGGTTCTATTAAACAATTTAGATTACAAAAGATGTTTGGATATCTTGGACTTAAACATATTGAACTAGAAGAAGCTCATCAAGGTGATATTGTAGCTATCGCAGGATTATCTGATATTAACGTTGGTGAAACTCTTTGTGAAGTAGGAAAAGAAGAAGCACTACCTCATCTTAGAATTGATGAACCAACTCTACAAATGACCTTTGGTGTTAATACAAGTCCATTCGCAGGTCGTGAAGGTAAATTATTAACTGTAAGAAAAATAGAAGAACGTTTATATAAAGAAACAGAACGTGATGTATCTTTAAAAGTAGAACCATTTGATCAAGAAAGTTTTGTTGTATCAGGGCGTGGTGAATTACATTTGTCTATTTTAATAGAGAATATGCGAAGAGAAGGATTTGAACTTCAAGTATCAAAACCAACTGTTATTGTTAAAGAAATAGATGGTGTTAAATGTGAACCATATGAAGAATTACAAATGGATGTTCCACAAGACAGTGTTGGTGGTGTTATTGAAGCCCTTGGTTCTCGTGAAGCCGAAATGGTTAGTATGAATAATCATATTGATCAAACAAGATTAAGTTATGTAATACCTTCTCGTGGTTTAATTGGATTTATGACTGAATTCATGACATTAACAAAAGGTTATGGAATTATGAACCATGCATTCCTTGAATATCGTAAGATGGCAGGAGATACAGTTGGAGAAAGAAAAGTTGGTGTACTTGTATCAATGGAAAATGGTAAGTCAACAGCATATGCCTTAGGACAACTTGAAGAACGTGGTACAATGTTTATTGAACCAGGTGAAGATGTATATGAAGGTATGATTGTTGGTGAACATAATCATGAAAATGACTTAGCAGTTAATGTTGTTAAAGGAAAACAATTAACAAATACTCGTGCAGCTGGTTCTGATCATACAGTTGTTTTAAAAAGACCAAGATATATGAGTCTAGAAGTATGTCTTGAATATATCAATAATGATGAACTAGTTGAAGTTACACCACATAGTTTTAGATTAAGAAAGAAAATCTTAAATGCCGATGAAAGAAAAAGAATCGCTGCAAGACAAGGTAAAATAATATAATAAATATCCACTTTATTGTGGATATTTTTTTATGTCTTTATGATATACTTATAAAGTAGGAGTATATATGAAAAGGTTATTAATAGGAACTAGTATTTTTCTTTTTATAGTAATTGTTTCTTTATCTTTTGTTTTATATCGAAGATATCAAGATAATAAAATAATTAATCAAGAAATAAAAGAAGATCGAGAAGAGAAAAATAAAAAAAGAGAAGAAAAACAAAGAGAATTAGATAATCTTATTGAACAAAATAAAGATAAAATTGAAAGGTATCAAAAAATAGAGAAATGGAACGAAGAAATTACCTCTTACTTAGAATAATTGTTTCTATTGAATTATCTATCCTTTTCTATATTATATTGTTTATATCTAAAACTCCTATAAAAAAATTAGATATTCAAGAAGAAAATTATAAAGATATTGAAGAAAAAATAAATTTCTATAAAGATATTGATAATCAAATCAATTTAAAATATGAAGAATATACAGATAATATTGCAAAGTTAGAACAAAAAGTTAAGAATAAAGAAACTAAAGTTAAAATCGCTTATTTAACTTTTGATGATGGACCATATGATTTAACTGATAAGTTTCTTGATGTTTTAAAAAAGAATGATGTTCGAGCAACATTTTTTACATTAGGAAAAAGAGATTATATTAAAACCTATAAAAGAATTCTAAATGAAGATCATGTACTTGCAAATCATACATATTATCATAATATATGGAAAGGATTATATAAAAGTACTAATAACTTTATATCACAAGTAAAGCAATTAGAAAAATTGATATATGATAATACAGGTTATAAAACAACCTTAGTAAGATTCCCTGGTGGAGTAAATACAGCAGGAAAATTAAAAAATAGTATTATTAACGAGTTACATAAAAATGGATATAAATATGTTGAATGGACATGTATAACAGGTGATGGTTCTGATGAACAATTAAGACAACATGACACCTGGTATTGGTATAATAAAACCTGCAAAGGGGATATTATGGTAATATTGATGCATGATTATAATTATTCAACGTATACAATTCTTGATAAAGTAATAAAAGATTTAAGAAGTAAAGGATATATTCTTTTACCGTTAACAAATAAGAGTATGATGGCTAAATAAAAGATCTACAAAAAGTAGATCTTTTTTAATTCCATTTTTTTACAATATAACGACATAATGTTTTAGGATTATTTGATGTATATTTTGATATTGGGCAATAATCTTGTTCAGGAACGGGATTAATGTATACATCGCATCCTTCTTGTATCTCAAATATGTTTTGTTCATCTATTTCACTTGCAATTGGAATATTAGTCCCATATATACCATTTTGTCTTAAGAATACTAACCAAGCTCGATTATTTTCTGGATGCATACAATACCATCTTGTATCATCTTTTATACCAAGTGATGGATAAATAACAGGACAACTAATATGGTCTTTAGGAAATTGTTTATAAATATTGTCTAATTGAAGATGAACATTTTTTATTTCTTCTTCTGTTAAATGTTGATGTGTTGGAAGACACCCTTTTTCAACAGATCCAATATGGAAACTAAAATCTTGAATATCCATTTGTGAAAAATATTTAACAATAGAATATGCTTCTAGATAATTACATGACCATAATGTTGGTTGTATTTTTATTTTGTAACCAGAATCTTGTGCCCATTTAATACCATCGATAGCTTTATCAAAAGGATAGTTAACGCCTTTCAGTAAATTCATTTTCATTTTATCAACGGAATCAATACTAAATGATACATAATCAACATTTTCTGGTTTAATATCTTTAAGTAGAGTCTTTAATGTTTTAATACCACCAATACCACTTGTTGAATAGCAAACATTACTACCATTTTCAATAGCTTTTAGAGATAATTTATTACAATATTTAGTATCAACTGCGGGATCAGGGTTTCCTAAAATATAAGTTTGTTTAAGGTTAGGGAAGATTCTAAATAACTCATCTATTTGTTCATTAGTACCTTGGTATGTTGACATACTTCCTTTTTGTGAACATATAGGACATTTGCATAGACAAGACTCACTACCTTTTTCACCGGTATAGACAGTTATACTATTTATTTCATTTGTTTTAAATAAACCCATAACATCCCCCATAAACAAGGCATATTATATCATTTATATATATAATTAACAATACATTATTTTACATTTAATAATCAAATAGTTTACATTTATATTCACTTAATAAATCATTGATTGAAATAATATCATATATTTTGTTAATAAAACAAAATCTTATTATTAAATCATAGTAGTTATTCTTAGGAAGAGAATATGATGCACTTCTAAGTAAACTATCTATTTCATCCTCATTTAGTTCAAGTGATAATCCTAAAAGAATAACGGTTTCTTTACTTGGATGATAGTTTTTATCACTTCTTATTTTTGAAAATAAACGTCTATCAATATGAACTTTATTATATACATCACTATCAATAAGATTTCTTTCATCAATATATTTAAATAACAATGTTTGAAAATCATTTAAATCTTTATTTTCATTTATATAATTATCGATATTAGGAGCTGCTGATTCACACATCATATCTTCATTAAATGAAGCTTTACTTCTTAATGAAAAATTACCAAATAATCTTTTTTCAACTTCTAAATTTTCTTTTATATATTTTCTTAATTCATCTTTCATAATAACCTCAAACTAATTATATCAAATGTCGCTTTAAAAGAGACCAATTAATCATTATAAAGTAATAAAATGTAGTCATGAAAGGAAGAGATGAAAAATGATGAAAAAAAGAAATTTAATGCATGTTGTATTCCTACTTGATAGAAGTGGAAGTATGTCAGGATCTGAATCTGATACAATAGGAGGTTTTAATAGTTACATTAAAAAGAATAAAAAGAAAGATTATTTAGTAACAACCATTCTTTTTGATGATAAGTATGAAAAACTATATACTGCAAAACATATTAGTGATGTAGCCGAATTAACTAACAAAGAATATTATGTTAGAGGTTGTACAGCTTTATTAGATGCTCTAGGTAAAACAATTAATTTTATGGATCATGAAACTAAAGATAAAGTATTATTTGTAATAACAACTGATGGTTATGAAAATGCATCACATGAGTTTACTAAAGAAAAGATTAAAGAAATGATAAAAGGTCATAAAAACTATGAATTCATGTATATTGGAGCTGATATTGATTCTTATAGTGAAGCAAGTAATATTGGTATTAGTCGAAGTAATGTCGCAAACTATAGAAAGAGCAAAAAAGGTATTAATAGAATGTTTGATGCTGTTAGTATGGCATGTGAAGAATATTCATGTGGTTCATCAATAGGTTCTAAATGGAAAGAATCTCTTGATGAATATGTTTCAAATAACGAAGAATAGATACGTCAACGTATCTTTTTTTCATATCCATTAGATTGAAATTGCAATAGTGAGATGATATATTATAAGTATAATAGTAATAATAGGTGGTGTTTTTTATGAGAGAAAAAGAATTAATAAAGACTATTAGAGATGATCCTTTTATTGATGCTGATGAATTAATTGATATTATTAATGATCCAGGTGTAACGCCAAATGTATTAAAAGTAATTATCGATGAAAATAATACTGCTATGGTTCGTTATGCTATTTTGAAATGCAATGTTCTTGATGAAGATACCCTTATATATTTGATTAAAAAAACGAGAAGTGATGCGAGTGAAAGAATGATTCGCGCTATTATTGAATGTGAAAAAATGACACCACTTGCTTTAAGATACGCATGCAATATGGTAAATTATAGTATTTGGAGTTGGAGTGATGTTATAATGGGATCACCTGGTTTTGATGAATCAGTTGCTCTTGAATTAATTAACTTATTTGTCAAACATGAACAGCCATCACGATGTTCTGAATTATTTATGCAATTAGTAGATGATCCAGTATGCACTAAAAATATTTTATTAGAAATTATTAATAAAACGAATTCTACTAGGGTAATAAATAAAATCTTGGATAGTCCTTTAGCTGATTTAAGTATTAAAGTTGAATTAGTTCTAAAGAAAAAACTTTTATCATCTGAGGATATTGATAATATTTTTAGTACACCTGGTATTACCTCAGAAATTATATGTAGATTAGTTAGAAAACACAATACAGAAGAAGTTATTAGAAGAGCTTTAACTTTTCCAGGTATAGATAATGAACTATATAAAACGATTGTTAATGCTATTTTCTTTAAAGATGATCCTAGTGATGAAGCAATAATTGATGAATTGCTTACTAGAGATATATCTGATGATGTTCTTTCGACAATTATTAAAGGGGCAAAAAAAGTCGATATAATTCGCAAAGTAGCAGAACATCCAAATGCTTCTCTTCGAAATGTTCAAGTAATTTTGTTTGATGTTGAACAATGGAAGGAACCTTATCGCAAACAATTAATAGAAATTGCTAAAAAATTAAAAAATACGATAATTGCTAAAACATATAAAGTAGAAAAAGAAGAAAATGTTACCGAAATGCTTCGAGCTAATGTTGAAGATGGATTAACAACAATGTTATGGGGACCATCTGGTGTAGGTAAAAGTAGTCGTGTCTTTGAAGTAGACCCAACAGCAACCTTATTAATTTTGAAAAATGGTATGTTATCTGAAGAAGTAATTGGAGGTAGAGAACCAAATGGTCAACCAGGGCAAGTATATCCACCACATTGGTATCAAGTTTTATGTGAGAAATGTCGAAAAGAACCTGATAGACAGCATATTTTATTCATTGATGAATTTACAAATGTTACAGATACTATTAAAAATCTAGTCTGGGAAATAATTGGTAATAGAATGGTAAATGGAAATGAAGAATGGCCATTACCAGAAAATTGTTCAATTGTTGTTGCGGGTAATAGACCAGAAGAATCATCTGCTGTTCGAATGGATAGTACTGGTGGCGTTATGCCAGCACCTCTTCATAATAGAATGGATTCCATGATTGAAATTCAATTTGATATTGATGAGTGGCAAAAATGGGCTTTAGAAACTGATTATCGAACAGGACATTTACATATTCATCCTATTGTATATTCATTCTGTGTTGCTAATGCGGATAAAGTTATGTTTACACAGTATGATTCAGAAGATGTAACAGCGCCATTCTTAACACCAAGAAAATGGGAAACTTTATCAAGAGCTATTTATAAAGCTCAAGATAGAAGTGGTGAAAATACATTAATAAGTGAAGCCAGAATAAAGAGTATTATTGGTGATAATGATATTAGTAATGCTTTCATTGAACATTATTATCGAATTCCAATTGATATGAAGAAAATTGAGAATGGTGAATATAAAGAATATGATTTCCCAACTGTTGAAGATAAGCTTTATGCCTTGGGAATTGTAATTGCTAATTATAATGGTGATGAAATCGCTATTGAAGACTTTATAAGAGAATGCTTAGGTGATGAATACTATGCAATATACGTTAATATGAAAAGAAATAGGCAATCAGTTTTGGAAACAAGCCAAAATACATCAACAACGGGTAAAACAATATAGGAGGAGATGATAATATGGAAAAAGATAATGGAATGAATTCAATAAAGGAAGCTTTAGTTGATTATTCTGATCCTATTTATATTGTTGGTGATATGAAAAAGAGTATATCACCATCAGTTGTTACAATTTCTGCAACAATGCCTAAAGAAGAATTAATAATTAAAAATAATGAATATCCAATTTGGTATTTAAAAGTATTAAGAAATTCATATAAAGGTAATAGTATTTTATGTATAAGAGATTTTGACAAGATATCTATTGAGGAACAAAAATTATTTTTAGATATTATTAGTAAGCAATATTTCTCTAGTGAAAAATTGCCACCTAATTTAAAGATAATTATTCAATCAGAAACTCCATGTCAATTGTTACCAGAAATCGAAGAAGTAATTCAATACTATAAGGTTTAGAGGTATTATTATGACTGTTGAAGATTTAGAAAGAGTAAAACGATCAGTTATAAGGCGTTATCCTATTTCAGCAGGCTTAGCTCTACAAGGTGTAAATATTGAACTGTCAAAAACGATTGATACAGCAGCTGTTGTTGGTAAAAAAAATGATCAAGGAGTAATTGAAGTTGATAAACTTTTAGTAAACCCTGATTTTATGGATCGATTATCGTTTAGTGAAAGAGTATTTGTACTGGCTCATGAAGCCTTACATATTGCTTTAAAACACTTTGCAAGATCTAAAGAAAAACCAGAAGCGGACGCTGAAAGAGAATATGAAGAGTATTGTGAAAGAGAACAAGATGAAGCGAAGCGACAAGCTAAAAAAGCATATCTTCATAGTCATTATCAAAGATTATGGAATATTGCCACTGATGCCTGTATTAATGCTTTCTTAAAAAGAGATGGTTTTACTTTTCCAGAGAATGTTCCTAATCCTAAAACAGGAAAGCCAATGCAATTTATTGATATGAAAGATGGTCTTGTTCGAAGTGCTGAAAAAATATATGATGCCCTAGTTAAAAAAGAAAAAAAAGAAAAAGAAGAAAAAGAAAAGGAAAAGCAAAAACAAAAAGATTTAGATAAAGATCAACAAGAAAATAATAATCAACAACCTAGTGATCCAGATCAAAATAATCAAGAACAACAAAATAATAATGATAATCAACAACAAAATCATGAATCTGATGAAGATGATACATCATTAGGGGAATTACCAGATCCAGATGATTATGATGGATTTGATTCTCATGAACATTGGACTAATGATGATGTTAAAAGTGATTCAAAAGATAGTGGAGAGACGAAAAAACAAGATGCATCCCAAGAAAAATCCCAATCTAAAGCTAAACCAGAACCTGTTGATGAAGAAGATATCTTAGAGAAAGAACTAGAAAAAAGAGAAAAGAAGGATACTTCTGAAGAAGAAAAGAAAAATCCCTTTTCTAGTCTTCGTTCAAAATTAGGTATTCCTGATGTTAAAGGTTTTAAACCTGTTTTATCTTGGAAAAGAGTTCTTGCTGGTACCCAAGAAAGAATTGTTGAAAAATGGAGTACCAGAAGATCATCAAGATTTAATCCTAATCCAAGAGTTGAAGAAATGACTGAAGAAACTGGTGTTTCAGTTGAAGTAATATTAGATGTTTCAGGTTCAATATCTGTTGAATTATTAAGAGGATTTTTATTACAATTATATCCAATATTTGAAACATTATATGGAACGGGAAATGTTAGTTTAAAAGTTGGAACCTTCTCTACAAAAT
This sequence comes from uncultured Clostridia bacterium, assembly GCA_946409545.1. Classification (GTDB taxonomy): domain Bacteria; phylum Bacillota_I; class Bacilli_A; order RF39; family UBA660; genus RUG12783. Next base: position 114,042 of record CAMJWT010000002.1, read on the forward strand.
TCTCAGGATTTCAAGTTATAAAAAATAGAGAAGATATTGCTAGTTATGATCCAGAAATTGGTGGTTGGACAAATTATGAAGTTGCAGCAACATCATTTTCACAAAATAGAGGGGATAGAGCTGTAAAGATTGTCTTCACTGATGGAGTTCTTGATGGAAAGCCAGAACATAAACAACGAACAAGAGTATCGGATATTATTTGGATTGTTTTTGGGGATAGAATGAATTTTACTCCACTTGGAGGAAGAATTATTCGTGTTAGTGAAAAAGAATATAATGACATGATTGCTAGTGGACTAGTATATCAAAGTGATGATGGATATCATACTAGTCGCATATAATATAATGAAAGGTGAAATAAATGAAAAAAATAGATGAGTTACATTGTCCCAATTGTGGAGCTCCTGTTACTACGGAAATATGTCCTTATTGCAAAGTAAGAACTGGTCTTGATACCAAAGATGCAGATATGGAATATCCTGTAATTGATTGTAAAGAAGCCATTTTAAATTTTTGGAATACAATATTTCCTGGTATTTTTGCTTTTGGATTTGGTTTATCAGGAATAACAAGTTATTTTATGTTAAATAGTTTTGAAAAAAACTTTGATAGTTTTATGTCAGGTTTTAAATTTTTTCCAATTCCTTTTATAACAATTGGTTTAATAGCATTCATCATTGTTATTGTTCATTTAAGACGTTACTTCTTAGTTAAATCTTTTGGTAAAGAAATTAAAGCTACGGTCTACGGATATATGGATGATAATTTGTATATTAATGGAAACCCTGCCCAAATTGTAAAATTACTTGTTGATACTAATGAAGGTAAAAGATTCATTTTATATCAATTAAAAGATATCAAGAAACCTTATAAAGTTAATAGTACAATCGATTTAGTTGTATATAAGAATTATTTCTTGATTTCTAAAAAAAATAAGAATTATTTTAATTAGATTGAGTTTATCTCAATCTTTTTTATGATACAATATGTTTGGTGATTTTGATGGGAATATTATATGTAATAGGAACCCCTATTGGAAATTTAGATGATTTATCAAAAAGAGTTATTGATACTTTTAATAATGTTGATTATATTGCTTGTGAAGATACAAGAAATTCTATAAATTTATTAAGATATCTTGGTATTAATAAAAAGTTAGTAGCTTATCATAAATTTAATGAAAAAGGTAAAAGTAATACGATTATTGAAGATCTTAAAGCTGGTATGAATATTGGTCTTATTAGTGATGCAGGATGCCCTTGTATATCAGATCCAGGTAGTATTTTAGTTCATGAAGCAATTGAAAATAATATTGAAGTAATAAGTATACCAGGACCAAGTGCTGTTATTACATCACTTATGAGTAGTGGTATGAATACTGATTCATTTACTTTTTATGGATTCTTCCCAAGAGAAAATAAAGAGATAATTAATCTATGTAAAAGAATTAAGACAGATTATAGTACATTAGGTATTATTTATGAGTCACCTAAAAGAATAATGAAGACTCTTGAATCTTTATTAAATAATATTGGTGATATTAATATTTGTTTATCAAATGATTTAACGAAGAAATTTGAAAAGAAATATTATGGAACAATTACTAATGTAATTTCTGAGTTAAAGAATAATCCTAATTATGAAAAAGGAGAATATGTTCTTATCATTGAAAGTATTAAAGAAGAAGTTAATAGTTGTAAAGTAGGTATAGAATCAATGATAGTTGACGAAATGATAAATAATAATTGTAGTATTAAAGAAGCAATTAAATATGTTTGTGATAAATATAATTTACCAAAGAATGATGTTTATAATGCATCATTAAAGTTAAAAGAGATATTTGTCAATCAAAAATAAAGTTTACAAAAAAGACTACATTTTAAAATAAAAGTGTGTTATATTAAAGTTGTCTAGAAGATATGAAAGTCTCTATGTTATAAAACCGACTGAATTTTATAAGGGAGTCAGGAACGATTAATCTGTGTTGAATACTTAGTGTGAGTTCCTAAGGATCCTAAGGATTAAGTATGGACACCCACCTGCGTAGCGCGGGTTTTAGTAAACTGGCTTTCGATTTTCTGGATTTTTTTTTATAACTTGGAGGTAGTGTATGAAAAAGAGAGTAATTATCTTTATCTTAATTATTATCGTTTTAATACCTATCTTTTTCTTTGGCTATAAAATGTATCAAAATTATCAAGAAGAAATGAAAATTAAGAATGCCAAAATTGTCGTTGATTTAAAAGGCAATTTAAAAATACGTTATGATGAAAAAGTTAAAATAAGTGATTTAATTGAAAATATAAATGGAAAAATAATCGATGATAAAGTTTTAGATACTAAAGATCTTGGTAAAAAAACGATTGAATTTAAGTATATTAATGAAGAAGAGATAACAATTCCTTATACAATCGAATATGAAGTTATTGATAATGTTCCACCGATTATCTGGCTTTCTGATACTTATTCTATTAAAGTAGGCACTAAAGGTGATTTAGAAACAATGATTATGTCAGGAGATTATTATGATGATAATCCTAAAAGAGAAGTTATTGGTGAATATGATTTAAATAAAATTGGTAATTATAAATTAACATATCGTATTGTTGATAAAAGTGGCAATGAAACGAAAAAAGATTTTACTTTAAAAGTACATAATAATCCTAGTAACTACAAAGTAAATAAAAAGAATTTTTTTGATTTAAAGAAAAAATATAAAAATGATAAAACATTAATAGGACTTGATGTATCTAAGTGGCAAGGTAATATTGATTATTCTATGGTTGCCAATAGTGGTATTGATTTTGTTATGATTAAATTAGGAGGAACAAGTGGTATTGGTGGAGAATACTATGTTGATCCAAAGTTTAAAGATAATATTGAAGGATTTCAAGAACAAGGAATAGAAGTAGGAGTATATTTCTATTCATATGCAAAAAGTATAGAAGAAGCGAAAAGAGAAGCTGGTTTTGTTCTTTCACAAATTAAAGATTATAATATAACGTTTCCAATTGCCTTTGATTGGGAAAACTGGAGTAGTTTTAATAAATTTAATATAAGTTTTAAAACTTTATCAGAAACCGCAAATGCTTTTATTGAAACAGTAGAAGAATCTGGATACATTGGTCTTCTTTATAGTAGTAAAAATTATTTAGAGAAAATATGGGATACCATGGATAATCCTATTTGGCTTGCCCATTACACTGATAAAACAGACTATAAAGGAGATTATCTAATGTGGCAATTAACTAGCGGAGGAGTAATCCCAGGCATTACCGAAAATACAGTTGATGTTGATATTATGTATTTAAAATAGTATGATATAATTATATTAAGGAGAGTTATATATGTCTTTATTTCGTCATTTTAATACTAGAAATGCTTATACAATAGAAGAATTATTTAACGTATTAAGAAATTATCAATTTTCTGCAGGTGTACCTAGTCTTGAAAAAGAGGGTGTAAATAATATTATTACTTTTCCCGCTCTTGGCGAGTTTAATCAAGTTCGTATTATGCCTCATGGAGGTAGAGTTGGTAATGATCGATTTACAAAATGGACGATTATAAAAGTAGACCATAAAGCAGGCCTTGGTAATTTTGTGAAAAATCGATTTTTAGAAGATATTACTGATGGTTGGACAGGATTCTTGAGTACTTTTGGTTCAAATGCTAGTGAAGGTTATAAACAGGTAGATGCAGTCCTTGCAGAAATACAATCTTTGAATTTATAAATAATAAAAAATTAGTTTCATAACTAATTTTTTTAATTGTTTATAATTTATAGATAAGTTATAATTGTTTATAGTAGGTGATGATATATGAGATTATTAACTAAATTACTTATTGTATTTAATCTTTTAATAATTTCATTTTTATTTTTCATTTATTCACCATTATTTGATAAGACACATAAGAAATTTGTTAATGAATATGCTATTGATAATAAATTAAGTTATTTATCATATACCTTTTATAATCAAGATAGGATTGATTCTTTGACTGACGTTAAAATAGATGTTATTAAACTTGATGAAGAATCATCTAAAGATTATTTGGTTGAACCTAAAGAGAAGATATCTTATGATTCTAAATATGATGAAATTGTTTTATCAAAAGATGTTGGAAATGATGATTATAAAGTATATAAAACAAAGATTGGTAGGAATGAAGCTATTATGGTCTTTATTTATGATCCAAGTAAAGTTCATATATTAACATCAAAGAAGTTCGCATCAAGAGACCATTATTCAGGTCTTGAAACGGTTAAACAAATGACTAAAAGATTAAATGCTAGTGTTGGTATTAATGGCGGTGGTTTTAGACAAGATGCTAGAACCCTTAGTATTGATACGCCAATTGGCTATGTTATTAAAGATGGAAAAGTTGTATGGTCTAAAAAAGGGTCTGGTAACCTTATTTGTATGACTAATGATAATAAATTAAAATTAATAAAAACAACGGGTAATGATGCTATTACAAATCATAATGTTCGTGATGCCTTAGAGTTTGGTCCATTCTTAATAGTTGATGGAATAGAACAAAAGTTACCTGAAACCGCAGGAGGTTATGCCCGTTCAGCAAGAAGTGTTATTGCCCAAAGAAAAGATGGTATCATAATATTTTTGGTAACAGAAGTGAAAAATGGGTATACTAATGGAACAACCTTACAAGAAATAGTTAATGAATTAAAAAAATATGATGTCTATAATGCCGCTAATTTAGATGGTGGTGCAAGTACACAATTAGTTGTTGATGGAAAAGTTGTTAATAAACCATTAAACATTTATAACCGTATTATAAATGGAGGTAATGGAAGATCTTTAGTAACAGGTTGGGGCTTAATGAATAATTAAAGAAAATGATTAATCATAAATTGATTAATTATTTTTTATAATGTATAATATCTATGTATATAGTTTTTTAACTATTGGAGGATGTATGAAAGAATATATAAAAGGTCATAAAAAAACGTTAATATTATTATTTATATATGCGCTACTTATTGTTTTAGCGTTTAAAGTTAAGGATATTTTAATCCCTGATGAAGGAGCCGAAGTATACGGTACAAGATTAAATGAAATCGATAAATATCCTATTGAAGAAAGTGTTTACAAAAAGATTGAAGATACTTTAAAAAAGAATGAAAATGTAGAAAAAGTATCATACCGTGTTCAAGGTAAAATTATTAATTATTATGTAACAGTTGGCGAAAAAGTATCTATTGCTGATGCTAAGAAAATAGGGGAGTCAATACCTCCACTATTTGAAGAAAAAGCATTAAGTTATTATTCAATTCAAATATGGATGATTAAAGAGAATAAAGAGATGAATAATTTCCCAATTGTTGGTATGAAAAATCCGGCTTCATCTAAAGTTGTATGGACTCTTGATAGAGAGATAACAGTTCCTGAAACAGAAGGTGAATCAGATGAAGAATAAGAAGAAATTATTATTCCTTCTTCCAGTATTAGCAATAATTATTTTTGTTGTTTTATACATTGTTTTTAAATATAGTGAACCAAATGTATTAGATTCAAAAGATAAAGAATGGATATCACAAAATGGTGGTAAGATTGTTGATATTGCTGTTGTAAATAATATTCCTTTATACGGTAGCGATGGTAAAGGATTAGTCTTTGATTATTTAGATTATGTTACCCAAGAATCAACAATTGAGTTTAATAAAATACCTTATTTAATTGGTGGTGAACCAGGTAATGCTGAATATCAAATTGAAATAATTGATGGTGATGTTAATTTAACTAAAAATCAATTATTAATATATGAAGATAATTATGTAGCAATCGGTAAGAAGAATGAAATATTAGATTTATTTAGTGATTTAAAAGGACAAACAATTGGTGTATTAACTACAGATTCATCAATGATTAATTATTATTTAAAAGGATTAAGTACAGTAGTAATAAAGAATTACGATACAATTGAAAATTTATTTACAGCACTTGATGAAAGTGAAATTAATTTAGTAGTTGTTCCTAATGTAATGAATTTAGATAAAACGATTAATAATAAATATTATGTTAATTATTTCTTTAATGAAATATCTAAAAAGGTTGTTTTAACATTAAGTGATAAAAATAATGAAATGAATACAATCTTCAAAAAAACATATAATAGATGGTTAGAAGAAGAATATACTGATGACTATAATGAATTATTATTAAATTATTATTTAAAAGAAAATAGTATTAATGATAAAACAAGAGCAGACTTATTAAGTAAGACATATGTTTATGGTTATGTAGATACCCCACCATATGAATTTTCAAAATCTAGTAAGATGTATGGTATTGCAATTGAATACATGAATCGTATTGTAAGACTTACAGATATTGATATTACATATCGTGAATATAAAGATTATAAAGAGTTGAAACAAGCTATTGAAAAAGGTGATGTTGATATTTATTTTGATTATGTAAATATCAAAGATTCTGGTTATTTACAAACTAAATCAGTATTTGCTGAAGAATATGTTGTTTTAGGAAATAATGAAGTTGCCATTAATTCATTAGAAAGTCTAAAAAATAAAAATGTTAATATGTTCTCTGGTAATTATTTACTATCATTTGTTAAAGATAATTCGATGGCCAATATTCATGAATATACTAAAGTATCAGATTTATTAAAAGATGATAATTTAATAATTGTTGATAAAGAAATATATAATTATTATAAAAATAGTACATTTAAAGATTTAACTGTTTTATATGATGACTATATGACTAATGAATATAGTTTCATGATAAAAAGTACGAATGATTCATTCTATAAATTATTTGATTTTATTATTAATACAAATTCTTATTTTAATTATCGAAGAGAAGCTTATAAATCATTTGATGATAGTATTTTCAGTAATGTTTCATTCGAAGAATTATATCTAATAATATTAGGAATTATCTTAGTTCCAATTATTATTGTTGTAGGTATTCTATTATTAATTAAGAATAAACATCGTATTAATATCTTAAAACGTGATGATCGTAAGAAATTCACTGATATGTTAACTTCATTGAAGAATCGTAATTATTTGAATTTAAATATTCCTAAATGGAATGAAAATAAAACATATCCACAAGCAATTGTTATTATTGACCTTAATAATACTAAGTATGTTAATGATAATTATGGACGTGAAAAAGGTGATAACTTAATAGTTAAAGCAGCGTCTATTCTTGTTAATGCCCAACTTGAAAATTCTGAAATAATAAGAAGTGATGGTAATGAATTCTTAATATATATGATTGGTTATAATGAAAATCAAGTTGAAGTATATACAAAGAAATTATCTAAATCACTTAAAGATTTACCATATGGCTTTGGAGCTGCTATTGGTTATAGTATGATAACAGATAATATCAAGACAATTGATGATGCCATCAATGAAGCAACTCTTGATATGGAAAGTGATAAAGAAAGCAATAAATAGAGGATTTTATGAAAAGACTAAAAAAATGGTTTAAAAGTATTTATAAAATTCTAAGACTAGAAGAAATGCAAATCCTTCCAGGACAACTTGCTTTCTTTTTGGTTGTTTCCGTATTTGCAATGTTACCATTAATTGCCTTAATAGGATCAAGTTTTATTACTAAAGAATTTGCTAATAGTTTAAAGAATTTACCATCTGGAGTTTCAGCAATCTTTAAATCACTTTTAGATACTGATTCAACAGGTTATAACATTTTCTTGTTTGTTGCAATAAGTTTATTCTTTTCATCAAGTGGATGTAAGGCTATTATTGTAACAAGTGATGTTATATATAAAATTACTGAACGTAATGCTGTAAAGCAAGCAATAAAATCATTTATTATGACAATTATCTTAATGATTGTTATTGTTTTAACTGCAGTAATCCCAGCATTTGGTGATTTAGTTTTAAATTCAATTAAAGCTAAATATCCTGGAGATGTAATTAATTTAATAATTCAAATATTTATTATATTAAAATACCCATTATCATTCTTATTGATTTTTAATGGAGTTAAAATTATTTATACAATGGCTCCTGACGCCACGATTAGAAGTAGATTTACTAATAAAGGTGCATTATTTACAACCGTTAGTTGGATTATAATTACAAGAGTTTATGCAATTTATTTAAATAATATAAATACGTATAATATCTTTTATGGAAGTTTAGCAAACGTTGTAATTGTCCTTTTTTGGTTCTATTTATTGTCGTATGTCTTTACGATGGGTATGGCTTTAAATGCTAATACATATTTTGATTATTTAAATGAATTAAAGAAAGAAGGAAAAGAGTAGAAATACTCTTTTTTATGTTATAATTTTAATATAGGAGAGTATGATGAAAAAAATAATTATTGTTTTAATTTATTTTCTAATTATATTTTCCGTTAGAGCTAAAGAAATAGAAGCTGGTACTAAAACATCTTACTATTTTTCTACAACGCAAAAAGTTATGAAAGAAGTTATGAAAGACTATTATTTGCGTGGTGAAAACATACAATATAGCGCTAGTAGAATAATGACACCAGGAATGCCTCCTGAGGATGCTACAAGTCAAGATAGACAATATCATAACTGTGTTAACTATTATTACAATGTTTTATATGAAGCGTTTCACATGAATAAAGAGAGTAAACACCCAATAACCTCATTGATGAATGGCCTTACTCAAGCAAGAGATTATTATAATAAATATATAAAAGGTAAAGAAAATGATAGTAAATACGCTAGTTATCGAGATGGACATTTCTTACTATTTTATCAAAGTAAAAAAACAGCTAAACTAACTGCAGGAAAATATATATATAAAAACAATTATAATTTTTCTAGTTTCGTTAAGCTCTTACAACCAGGTGATATTATTGAATGGAAATCAGAATCGAATGCTGGACATTATGCAGTTGTATATAGTCTAGTAAAAGATAGTAGTGGGAAAGTAATTGATGCAGCATTATTAAATTCAACAGGTTATGCGGTAATACCATCAAGATTATATGGAGTAAGAAATCTTAGATATATTTATAAAAAGCCAATAAAAAATGATGTTATTAATATTGATATTGAAGGAACAATTCAATTAGCGTATTTAAGTGAATCTACAAGAATGGTTGCAAATGGAAAAATTACATGTGCTAAAGATGAAGAATGTATGATAATTAGACCATATTATAACGATAATGGTAAAACAGTATTTAATTATGATATTACATCAGAAGCATATGCAAGAAGTTTTTTAAGAACAAAATATCCGGGAATGATAATCGAAAAGACAGTAGATAAAATGGATAATAATGGTGTTTATCCAAATGATACTCTTACTTATTCCATTAAAATAACGAATAGAAGTAATGCAACTAATAAAGGTAAAGATAGTATTAAATATGAAAAATTTACAATCAAGGAAGAAATTAATCCAGACTTGGTTGGTAATTTTAAAAGTAGTGATTGTACCATTAAAGGAAAAGAAATAACATGTATTGTTAATGGTTTAGAAGTAGGTCAATCAAAAACAATTAAGTATTCTGTAAAAGTAAAGAATAAGGTTGGTAAAGAAATAAAAGCAACAGGAAAATTTTATGGTAGTTTTGAAAATGTAAAAAATTCTTATATTCCAACAGGTACTGTTAGTAATATGATATTACCTTCGAAGAAAAAGAATTATAGTTATAAAAACTGTTATGATGAAGGCATTAAAAAGAATTTAACAGGATTAGTTTTAGTAGATCATGTTTATAAATGTGCAACAGGAAAAAATTATCATTTTGCATCATTTGATTTCTTAGATTTGTTTGTTAGATATGAAAATGTTGATAGTAAAACAGGTAAGAAAACGATGATTGTTGATTTTAATTCCAAAATGAATAATAATACAAAAGTTTATAAAAAGATGATTTTAAATAATTATTGGAGTGCAATAATGTTTATGTATAATTATTTAAAAAATGATCGAGTAGTAATTCCTAAAACATGGACAGCCTCTGATATAAGAAAAAGATTTATTAATAGCAAAGATTTAGTTGATGGAGACATATTAATATATTATGTTAATTATAAAGAAACTTTAGATGGTAATACATTTGTTACTGAAGATTCTAATATTCATACTAAGGAAAATGGTTATTATGCGTATATCTATTTAAATGGTAAATTTGTTGGTGTTAATTATCCTAATAAAGAAAATGAAAGAAATGAATTTACTTACCAGTATTATAAAAATGTATATGGTACAAATGGATATATTAAACATTTATATAACAAATATAATGAAATCCCTGATAAAGAAAAAGATCGAATTCTTACTATTGCAAATTATGAAACATTATTTGATAAAGATTATTTTGTAATTCTTCGTCCATCAATATTAATTGGTCAAATATTAAAAATTGAAATGAATAAGTTACCATCAAAATTAGAATATGAACAAGACAAAGAAGAATTAAATTTAGACGGTGGTAAAATTAAAGTTTATTTTGAAGATAATACATCAAGTATAATAGATTTAAAAAATAAAGATGTTAAAGTAACAGGTTTTGATAATCATTCACTTGGTGAAAAAGTAATAAAAGTAACTTATCAAGGAAAAGCAACATCTTTTAAAATAAAGATTGTGGAACCGGTAAAAGAAGAAGAACCAGATGAACCACAAGATGAACCTCCGATTGAAGAAGAGCCAAAAGAAATCGAAAATGATAAGTTAAATCCATATATAATTGTAGCTATAGTTTGTGTAACAATATTACTGCTATTATCTATAATCTTCTTTAATAAAAAATGGACTAAAAATAATATATAAAACAAAATATTAAAAATATATAGATTATAAATTTAATAATTCATTAAGTTTATAATCTATTTTTTTATATTAAATAATTATTTATCCACAAAATTGTTAATAAAATATTTTAAATATTTGTTTTATTTTTATTCACAAAATTGTTAATATTATCTTTCATATATTAATGGTGAAAGGAGTAGTATGGATAAAATCAAGTTAGCTTTTTATAATCATCGCTATATAATAGTAATCATTTGTTTATTAACAATTGGGATCTTTTTATTTCTTATGACACCAAATGATAAAGAAGAAAATATAATAGTAGAAAAAGAAGAACCAAAAAAAGAAGAAGTTATCGAGGAAGAATATATCTATGTAGATATAAAAGGCCAAGTTAAGAATAATGGTGTTTATAAGATCTTAAATGGCGCTAGAGTAATTGATGCTATAAAAGTAGCAGGAGGATTATTACCAGATGCAGATACTTCATTAATTAATTTGTCGATGAAACTAAGGGATGAAATGGCTATTGTAATCTTTAGTAAGAAGGAAGTGGAAAATTTTTATCAAACAAAAGAGGAAGTTAACATTAAAGTAAATGAATGTGAAAATAAGTGTGATGCATGTATTGAAAGAATAGAAGATAGTAATGATAAAAATTTATTAAATATTAATAAAGCTTCTATTAATGATTTTATGAGTTTACCAGGAATAGGTGAAGCAAAAGCAAAATCTATTATTGATTATCGAAATAGTAAAGGGTCATTTAAAAGTCTTGATGAAATTAAGGATGTTAAAGGTATAGGAGAAAGTATTTTTGAAAAGATTAAGGAGTATCTTACAATTTAGATATTTGTTAATAATATTATTGTTTTTCTTAATACTATCACTTATTAATAAAAAATATCTAATAAAAAGATATTCGATAAATGATAAAGAATTTATCTTAGAAGTTACTAATGTCGATTATGTTAATGATAAGTATAAAGTAGAATTAAAAGGTATAGAAAAACTAATAAGTTATCCTAAAGATTTTGAATATAATATTGGAGATGTAATAAAAGTAAATGGAACTTTGTCTACAGTTAATAGTAATACAATACCAAATATATTTGATTATAAGAAATATTTAAAGTATCAAGATATTAATTATGTTTTGAATATAGATACTGTATATTTAATTAGCAAAAATAAGAATATTTTATATAAAGTAAAAGAAACTATTAAAAATATAATAAAAAATCGTAATTCATTCAGTTATCTCAACTCCTTTATTATGGGTAATACAACTTATTTAAATAGTGATATTAAAAGTATTTATCAAAAGATAGGAATAAGTCATCTGTTTAGTATAAGTGGGACTCATATAACGCTAATTACCTTATTATTTAGTTATCTATATAAAAAGAAAAAGATAAATAATACAATTTATTTCTTATTAATTAATATTATTGTTATCTTTTATTTGTTTTTAACTAATTATAAAGTTTCTATTTTGCGGTTTGTTTTGTTTTTTGATATATCATTTATTAACAAAAAGGTTAATCTAGGTTATGATAATTTAAAAACAATGATTATTGTTATATTATTATCTTTAATAATAAATCCATATTACTTCTTTCAAACTAGTTTTGAATACTCATATTTAATTAGTTTTTTTCTTATACGTTTTAGTAATCTTATTAAAGGTAATTACTTTAGGAAGTTATTAAAAATATCTATTATTTCCATAATTACTAGTTTTCCAATAACAATTTATAATAATTATGAAATAAATTTACTTTCTATTATTTATAATTTATTTTATGTACCATTAGTTAGTTTTATATTATTTCCATTATCAATATTAATAGTATTATTTCCAAGATTAGATAATATATTAATGTTTTTTATAAATGTATTAGAGAATAGTGCTATCTTTTTAAGTAAAATAAATGTATTAACTTTTATTTTTGCTAAACCATCATTTTTATTAATGTTTGTTTATTTAGTTCTTATATATTTTTCTTTTTCTAAAAAGAAGAAAGTATTATTAATAATAGTAATCATTATTCATTACAATATTAATGCCATAAGGAAAGATAGTTATGTTATGGCATTAGATGTAGGTGAAGGTGATAGTTTAATAATAAAAAATAAAAATAAGACGATATTAATAGATACAGGAGGATCACCAAATTATTCTTATTACAAAGACATCATAATGTTTTTAAAGAGTGATGGAATAAGAAAAATTAATTATTTAATATTATCTCATGGTGATTATGATCATATTGGAGAAACGATAAATTTAGTAAATAATTTTAATATTGATAAAGTTATTTTTAATTGTGGAGAATTAAATGATCTTGAAAAAGAAATAATAAATGTTATAAAAAGACATAAAATATCTTATTATTCATGTATAAAAGAATTAAATATAGATAATAATAGATTATATTTCTTACAAACTAAAGTTTATGATAATGAAAATGATAATAGTAATGTTATTTATACAGAAC
>CAMJWT010000003.1:0-117373 GCA_946409545.1 uncultured Clostridia bacterium
ATGGTCTGATGGTACAACAGCAAATAAGACATTTACGTGTAAAATAGCAAAATATAAACAAGCAAAACCAAATAATCCATGTGTTAGTGGATTAGTATATAATGCGGATGATCAAACTCTTATAAAGAGTAGTTTTGGAACAAATGGTAAGTATAGTTCTTTCACACCAAGTAAAGTTGTTTATACTTTTTCGCCTGTTACTGGAAAAGATGCGAAAACATATCCTGTATCATTTGATATAAGTGATAAAAATAATATTGAGTGGTCTGACGGAACAACTAGTGCTGTTTCATATAACTGTAAGATAGATCCTTATAAATCTGATTACACTCCTAGTAGTCCATGTGTACCTAATCTTATATATAATGGAAACCATCAATATATTGTTGATATGTCTCCAGCATCAACGATGGAAACTTCGTTAACACATCGAGTTATGTTAAGTAATTTATGGATTAATGTCTTTACAGCACATCCAATATATATAAAAGATGCTGGAACTTACGACGTAATATATCGACTTGCAAGTAGTAATTTCGTATGGGGTGATGGATCAACAGGTGCTAAGACATTTAAATGTACTATTAATAAAGCACCAGTTAGCTGGGATAAAAATGGCGATTTTGATGTTGAGTATTGTGGTTATAATGGAAGTTGTTGTTCGTTATTATTAGCTCCAGAAGTATCTCCAAATGTTAAAACTGGTGAAAAAGTTTATTTGACAGGTAAAGTTGGTTCTTTAACAAGTTACGGAGCTTGGAAATATAATGTTAGTGTTAGTTTCTACAAAAATCAAACAGGTGGCGCGGATATAAATAATTATTACATAACTAATCCTAATTCTACAGTTAATATTAATCAAGGTAAATCAACGATAGTTATTTCAACATCATCGGCTGAAAAAACATATGATGGAACTCCTTTAACTAAGAAAGAATACTCTCCTAAAACTGAGTGTGGAGATACTGTAACAGCGGATATGAATAGTACTATAACTAATGTTGGTGAAGTAAATAATGTAGCATCAAATGTAAAAGTAACATATGGTGGTAAAGACATGGCTAGTTATGTTACTATTACAAAACCTGCTGATAAGATAGGTAAATTAAAAATAAATAGAGCAAGAACAGCCACAACAGGTTCATGTAATTCTAATGCAACAGCAAATGGTAGTGATAGAATAGTTACAGGTGGATCTCATGTAAATTATACAAATAATACAACAACATCAGCTGGAAATAAAACGGTTACTATTACACCACAATCAAATTATGCGTGGAGTGATGGTACGTATGCATCTAAAACGAAAACATGTTATGTTAAAGAACCTTGTACTTGGAAGTGGGTTGAAGATAGTACGGATTGGAATGTATCTAACTGCAAAAATAGCATTACTACTACTGTAAAAAAGATATGTTCTAATTATACGGGTTCACCATATTCTTCAGTGTTGAAAATTCAATGTCAAACAGGGGGAGTATTTAATGGTGGCACATATACTAAAGATAAAAAAGGTGATGCTAAAAAAGCTTGTGATAACGGTAAAACTGCAATTTGTTCATCAAGATGTGGTGGTCCGTATGTTAACCAATGTTATTGCACAAATGAATCAGGAACGGAGAAGACAAAGAGAGTTACATCTTATTATAAATGTGTATAAAAGTAAACGAAAAGAAATAATTCTTTTCGTTCTTTTATTGTAAATATATTACTAATAACAATTTTATATGTTTATAAAAGGTAAAGACTCTTGTCTTTATCTTTTGTTTATTCTATAATGTCTTTGGAAAGGACTTTATGAGAAACTATAGAATTTATTTACATGGTTTTCGTGATTTAGAAGATTATAGTTATGCCTTAAATACTAGATTGTATTTTAAATCTGAGTATCACGATCAAGAGGACTATATCATTCCAGTTAAGAGAGAAAAGAAGAAAAAAAGTCTATTTAGTAGACGAGATAAATCTCTTAGTGATAGTACTGTTGAAGAAAAATTTGTTACGATAAGAAGTAATTCTGATGCTAGTGCATATTTTAGAGCTGAATATCGTGGCAATCGTATTTCAGAAGATTGTTATGGTAATCTTATAGTTCCATATTCTTATATGGATGATAAACCACGAACTAGGTAAATAACGATAAAAAGTGTATTTTTACACTTTTTTTTGTCTCATAAATTTGGTAAAATTATAATTGGTGAATAATATGAATAAGAATATAATAGATGAAATTGCAAATAACTTAAATATTAATGCTTGGCAAGTAGAAATAGTATTAAAATTACTTAGTGAAGGAAATACTGTTCCTTTTATTGCAAGATATCGAAAAGAAGCCACAGGAGCTCTTGATGAAGAATTAATTAGAAAGATTGAAGAAACATATCTTTATCAAGAAAACTTATTAAAAAGAAAAGAAGATGTTATAAGACTTATTGATGAAAAAGGTCTTCTTACTCCTGAACTTAAAGAAGAAATCTTAAAAGCTAGTAAGTTAGTTGAAGTTGAAGACTTATATCGTCCGTTTAAAGAAAAGAAAAAGACGAAAGCCACGGAAGCTATTAAAGCTGGTCTTGAACCACTTGCTAAAAGATGTATGAATTTAGATGAATTCAATTTTGAAGAAGAATCTAAAACATATATTAATGATATGGTTAAAACACAAGAGGAAGTTCGAACTGGTGTAATGTATATCATTGCTGAATATATAAGTGATAATGCAACTTTTCGTAAATGGATAAGGGCTTTTATCTTTAATAATGCAAATATTATTTCTAAAAAGAAAAAGAGTGCAGTTGATGATAAAGATTTATATAAAAATTATTATGATTTTGCATCAAAAGTTAAAGGTATTAAAAGTTATCGTGTATTAGCAATTAATCGTGGTGAAACAGAAAAAATATTAACGGTTACTTTTGATTATCCAGAAGAAAAGATTCTTGAATATTTAGAAAATAAAATAATTAAAAAACATGTATCTTATGAAAGTTTATTTATTGATGCTATTAAAGACAGTATGGATCGATTAATTCTTCCATCAGTTGAAAGAGAAATAAGAAGTGAGATGACAGATCGCGCTAGCGAAGATGCTATTAAAAGTTTTGCAAGCAATTTAGAAGCGTTACTTATGACACCACCTCTTAAAGAAAAAGTTATTCTTGCACTTGACCCTGCATATCGAACAGGTTGCAAGTTAGCGGTTCTTGATAAAAATGGTAATCCACAAGAAATTGCTGTTATATACCCAACACCACCAATGAACAAAATTCTTGAAAGCAAAAGAATTGTTCTTGATTTAATTAATAAATATCATGTTGATGTTGTAGCTATTGGTAATGGAACTGCATCTCGTGAAAGTGAAGCTTTTATCGCAGATACTTTAAAAGAAGTAAGTTTCCCAGTAAGTTATGTTATGGTTAATGAAGCAGGAGCTTCTGTTTATTCAGCATCTCCATTAGGCATAGAGGAATTTCCCGACTTAACAGTTGAAAAAAGAAGTGCAATTAGTATTGGAAGACGACTTCAAGATAGTTTATCAGAGCTTGTTAAAATTGATCCAAAGAGTATTGGTGTTGGATTATATCAACACGATGTTAAAGAAAAAGAACTATCAGATACTTTAGATTTTACGGTTACGAAAGCCGTTAATAAAGTAGGTGTTAATGTTAATACAGCGTCCCCATCACTACTTAAATATGTATCAGGTCTTAATAAACGTAGTATTGAAGGTATTATTAATTATCGACTTGAAAAACATGGTATTAATAATCGTAATGAATTAAAGAAAATAAGTGGTGTTACCGATAAAGTTTATGAACAATCTGTTGGTTTCTTAAGAATTATTAATGGTGATAACCCTCTTGATAAAACAAGTATTCATCCTGATAATTATTCTGATGCTGAAAAAATCTTAAATAAATTATCTTTATCTCATGATGATATTGGTAAAGATGTTATGATAGAAAAACTTAATAATGTTAATTTAGATGAAATAAGAGAAGAAGTAGGACTTGATAAATATACTTTTGATGATATTATTGAAGATTTTAGAAAACCTAATCGAGATCCTCGCGATGATGCACCACCAGTTGTCCTAAAAAGTGATGTATTAACTATTGATGATTTATCGATTGGTATGGAATTAACAGGTACCGTAAGAAATGTTGTTCCATTTGGGTTATTTATTGATATTGGATTACATAATGATGGCCTTGCACATATTAGTAAGTTATCTAAAAATTATGTAAAAGATCCAAGTGATTTATTCCAAGTTGGTGATATTGTTACATGTTATGTACATGATATTGATAAAAAGAATGAAAAAGTAAGTTTAAGCTTACTAAAGGAGGATAAGAATGGATAAAATATATATCTTTGGACATAAAAATCCTGATACTGATTCGGTTACATCTGCAATTAGCCTATCTTATCTTCGTAATTTAGATCACAAAAATACGGTTCCGATGATTTTAGGGGAAATAAATAATGAGACAAAGTTTGTTCTTGATTATTTTAAAGTTCCAAAACCAAAGTATTTAAATGATGTTAAACTTCAAGTAAAAGATTTAAATTATCAAAAAGATTGTTTTCTATGTGAAGATAATACTTTAGATGAATTATATCGTTACATGGAAGATAATGGTGTATCAGCAGTACCAGTTTGTAGCAAACAACATAAATATCGTGGTATTATTACTCTAAAAGAATTAATAAAAATTGTTATTGATCCCCATTATAGTGAATTATATTCATCATATCAAAATATTCTTGATTTAGTTCGTGGTGTTGAAGTAACAAAATTCCTAGATGAAGTTAAAGGAACTATTAAATACTTTAATGTCAAAGGATATGATGGTGATAGTATTTTATCAAATAAAGATATTTTGCTTGTTGGTAATGATATATCCAAAGTCCAAGAAGGTATTAAAAACAAAGTACAATTGATTATTATGGTTGGAAGACGTAATCTAGATAAATCCGTTATTACTCATGCTAAACGTAATAAAGTTAGTATTATTTTAACAATGCAAGACACAATCTTCGTATCAAGAAAATTAGTATTAAGTAATTATTTAAAAGGTGTTGTTAATACTAAAAGAGAATCAATTGATGAAAATACTTATTTAAATGATTTTTTAGTTCATTTTAATAAATATAAACATCATAATTATCCAATTGTTGATCGAAAAGGAAAAGTATTAGGATTATTATCTAGTCAAGATATTAATGATCGTAAGAAAAAACAAGTTATTTTAGTTGATCATAATGAGATTGATCAAAGTGTTGATGGCTTAGAAGAAGCTAAAATATTAGAAATTGTTGATCATCATAAAGTAGGCGGAATTAATTCTAGTGAACCAATTAATATAAGAAATATGGCAGTAGGTAGTACTAATACCATTCTTTATGAAATGTATAAAGAATTAAAGATTAATCCACCTCATGATATTGCAGGTCTTATGATGGCAGGTATTATTTCGGATACGCTACTATTCCATTCGCCTACAACAACGGAGTTGGATAAAGAAGCTGTTAATGAATTATCGATAATTTGTAAAGTTGATCCTAAAGAATTTAGTAAAAAAATGTTTTTACAAGCAGCTAGTATTGAAGGTAAAACAATTGAAGAAATTATATATAATGACTTTAAAGCATTCAATATTAATAAATATAAGATTGGTATTGGTCAAATGACTGTTATTGATTTAAATGATGTTATGAAAAATAGAGTTCGTTATATTAAAACAATTGATAAACTTGCTAAAGATAATGATTATGATATTTTTATGTTTTGTGTAACTGATATTATCAATAATAATACTTATGTTTTATATAATGAAGCTGCTAAAAATGTATTAGAAACAGTCTTTGAAATCAATCATATCGATCAAGGATTCTGTTTAAGAGGAGTAGTATCTCGTAAGAAACAAATTATCCCTCTATTAATGGATGAATTAAATTAATCTTGAAAAGAAATAAAAATAATGTATAATTATCTAGTGGTGATTTTATGGAAATAGATTTGCGTAAATTAAACTATACAGATGCAATTGATATTGATACAAAGGTTGAATATAAAGATGAAGATATTAAAGATAGTGGTATCATTCATTTAGATAATGTTTATGCCAAAGGAACAATTAAATCAGATATGGAATATAACTATGATGTTAATATTAATTTATCTGGTGTTATGACATTAATTGATGCCATAACAGGAGAAGAAGTTCCATATGAATTTAATACCGAAATTGAAGAAAAATTAGAAAATTCCTTAATAACACTTGATTTAATTGCATTTTTATGGCAATATATTGTATTGGAAATTCCTATGCGTTTTACTTTATCAAATGAAGAATTAAGTATTCATAATAAAGATTATCAAGTAATTAGTGAAGAGGAATATAAAAAAGAGAAGAATAATCCATTTAAAGATTTTCATCTTTAGTAGGAAAGGAGTGAAATCATGGCAGTACCATTTAGAAAGGTATCAAAAACAAGACAAAGAACAAGAAGAGCTCATATGGCTTTAACAAAAAAGACCGTAACTGCTTGTCCAAATTGTGGTGAAATGATTAAACCACATCGTGTATGTCCAAAATGTGGATACTATAAGAAAGAAGAAGTAATTAAGAAAGAAGCTGAATAAGCTTCTTTTTAATTATATTGTAATAAAAACTTCTTTATGTTATTATATTAACTTGTGGGGAGTTATGGAAAACAAAGAAAAAGTAAAAAATAATTATAATAAAATTATAGAGAATTTAGAAAGAAGATTAGATAAAGTTAAAAATGATAAAAAACTATATCATAAATTAAAAAATATTTTAGCAATTGCATCAATTATTATTTTATCATTTGGACTTTGGCCAGTTGCTATTGTTGGCTTTCTATCAATGGTTATATGTTATTTAAATGAAGATAAGAAAAGTAAAGATTATAATAATTTAATTCAAAAGTTAGAAGATAGTTATTTTTCTTTACAAACTATTGAAGAAAAAGAACAAGAAGAACAAGTACAAGAAGTTAAAGAAGAAAGTGCATCACAAGAGAAAGAAGATTATCCAATACTTCAAGTATTGTATGGAGAAAATGATGATAACAAAGTATATCGTAAAAGATGATAATATCTTTCTTTATGAAAATGAAGATTTAGTTTGTACTCTTCCTAATAATTCTAATAATTTGAAACTAGCTAAACTTTATAATGATCAAGTTTTTATTGATAAAGATATTATGAAGAGTAGTAAAGAAAGTGATTATTATAATGATTATTGTAAAAAAGGTGCTAAGTATTCATTAATATGTATTATTATTTTATTTATATCAAATCTTTTACAACTACCTCTTGTTAATTTATTAGCTTTTTATCTTACAGGGCTTAATGTTATTGCGTTTATGATAAGTAAGGGTAGATTAAGAAGAAGTGATGATCGATTATCTTATTTAAAAAAGATTAAAAATGATATTGAAAATAAGATAGTAGAAATAGAGAATAGTAAAAGTGAAGAAAGAGTTGATAATCTTCAATTAACTTTTTCGGATGAACAAATTGTTGAAGATCATAAAAACTGGGTTACTAATTATGGAGACACTTATGATTATTCTAGTGATATTGATACCATTAGAAATAATAAAGTTTTAATAAAAAAATAGTGTTAAGTAAAAAACAAACTATGATGAATTAGTTTGTTTTTTTTATTTGCTAATATATAATAAAAATAGAGGTGTAGTATGAATAAAAAACAAAAAACAATTACGTTAATTGTAGTTGGATCTATATTAGTTGTGATTTCTATAGTATTCTTATTGTTTAAATTAGATGTTTTTAAAACTAATCAAAATGATAATGATATTGAGGAAATTGGTACTCTTGCCTCTAATAAAATAAAAGTTACTTTTAATGCTAATGGTGGTTCTGTATCAAAGAAAAATGTTTCTATTAAGAAAGGATCTAAGATAGGAACATTACCAACACCAACAAGAAAAAATTATAAATTTGTTGGTTGGTATACAAAGAAGAGTGGAGGATCCAAAGTAACTAAATCAACAAAGTTTAGCAAAGCAACTACAATTTATGCAAGATGGCAGGCTATTGCAGTTACTAAAGTTAAATTAAATAAAACAAGTGCAAACGTTGAAGTTGGGAAAACAATTACTTTAAATGCTACTATAGCACCAACTAATGCAACAAATCAAAAAATTACTTGGACAAGTAGTAATACTAAATTAGCTACTGTTGATAAAAATGGTAAAGTAAAAGGAATAAAATCAGGTTCAGTTACAATAACTGCAACAAGTAATAATGGTAAAAAGGCAACTTGTAAAATTACAGTCAAAGATGTTTCAAATTATCAAAAATCTGCAAGTTATGTAGCTAATGCTAAAAAATACCATAGTAGTGAATGTAAACTAAGTACTGACCAAAAGTATGAAGGCTCAACATTAAAGTATCGAATCATTCAATGTGGTTTTAGAAATTTTAATGGAGAAGTAAAAGGTGATAGATATGCATTAATATGGTTAAAGGATCCTAATAAGCAAATTCATGCGGTTGGTGAACTTGGTTCAGTTAAAGATAGCTATGGATTTAAATCTTTGATTAGTAATAATCCTTCAATGGCTAATAAAGCATATATAGGAATTAATGCAAGTTTCTTCGCATGTAGAGGAAATAATGGTACCCAACCTTGCTTACATATTGTAAGAAGAGATGGCAAAGATGTTGCAACTGTTCGTGGAGAGTTAATACCATCAGGAGCTCCTGGTTCTCGTGAATATGGAATGATTGGTATTAAATCAGATGGTTCCATTGGTAGTTATTCGTGGGGAAAATATGAAAAATATGGTTCTAATCAATTCAATGAATATAAGAAAGCTGTAGATGCTGATGGAATTAGAAATACATTTGCAGCTGGTTGGAAAAAGACAACATTTAATCCTACAGATGAAAAAGCAAGTGATTATCATACAATATTATGTCAAATAGATAATAATACATTTGCAATTTATACTGGTATGGGTGGAATCAATCAAAGTCAATATAGAATGTATCAAATATTTAATTGCAAATCAGCATATAATCTTGATGGCGGTCATTCAACTAAAATGGTTTATTATAATAAGAGTGTATTCAATAGAGTATTCTATTTAAATAATAACGGAAGAGAGCAACCGGTATCTGATATGATGATTTTTATGGAAAAATAGTGTTAAAAAAAGCAAACTAATAATCATTTAGTTTGTTTTTTTTAATTTGTAATATATAATTAAAATAGAGGTGCATATGGAGAAAATAAATAAAGCAAAAGCTTTAATAATAATGGGATTGTTATTAATAGTAGGAGTAATATTTTTTCTTTTATTTGGACTTGATTCATATAAAACAAAAAAAGTAGGTGGTATTACAAACTTAAGTGGTAAAGCACAAATTAAAGGTGATATTAACGGCGACGGAATAGTTGATTCAAGTGACTATGGTTTTGTTGAATACTATGTAAGAAATGGTTTTCAAAATATGAAAGCAGACGTTAATGGTGATGGAAAGGTTAATTCAAATGATTTAACTTATATTCGTAAAATAATTGATGATAATGCGATTGAAGTAGTATATAAAGGTGGAGATGGTACAACAGGACATATATCAAACCATAAATGTTATTATGGGGGAGTATGCTCAATAAAATCAAATGACTTTTCTAAAAGTGGTTATGTTTTTACTGGATGGACAACAAATAAAAATGGTAAGGATGATAATTATGGATGGACGGATTGGAGTGGAAGTTGGAAATATTTTGATGGACAATATGGAATTAAAAATAATAATTTAACTTTATATGCAATGTGGGAAAAACAAGAAAAGAATAAAAATATAATTATTTACCACGGAAATGGAGCCGATGGAGGCTGGAATCAAAGACAAATATGTACTTTAGATAAAAAATGTGCAATAAAAAGCCCTAATTATATAAAGATTGGATACGTTTTTAAAGGATGGACAACAAATAAAAATGGTACAGATGATGGTTATAATTGGACGGATTGGAACGGAAAATGGATAAGCGACTATAATAATAAATATGGTGTAAAAAATAATGTTTTACATTTATATGCGATGTGGGAAGCAATCAATTCTTCTAAATATTTGATTGTATATCATGGTAATAATTCGAATGAAAATAACGTTTCAATGCATATGTGTGAAAATGGTAAATTATGTACTATTAAAGAAAATTCTTTTGTTAAAAATGGTTATGTCTTTGTTGGATGGACAACAAATGAAAATGGTAAAGACGATAAATATGGTTGGACAACTAAAACTAAAGAAAAAGTAACTTATTGGCAAGGTACTTGGTTATATGTTAATGGACAATATGGAATTAATAATAATACTTTGAACTTATATGCAATGTGGAGTCCTATATATAACGTTGTTTATGAAAGTAATGGAGCAACGTCTGGAAAAGTTAAAAGTCATGATTGCAATGGAACTTTTAAATGCAATATCAGTACGAATAAAAATGGCTATACGAAAACGGATTATGTGTTTTCTGGTTGGACGACGAAAAAAGATGGAACCAGCGATGGATTTAATTGGAACGGGGAATGGAAATATAATGATGTAAAAGAAAAAATAAAAGAAAACAAATTGATTTTATATGCAAAGTGGAGTAAAAATCGTATTCATTTTATCTCAGGAGATACATCGTACAATCAAAAAGGTGAACAAAATGCCAAAGATAATACACATTATAATGTTAATCAATCAATTCTTTTAGAATCAAATGGCAAATATGCTATGATTGATATGAATACTTCATATAATTATCAAAAATATGTTAAACCTTATCTAGAACAGTTAGGTGTTAAAGAATTAGAATTTGTTATAATAACCCATTTTCATAATGATCATTATGGAGGTCTTTCAACATATCTTAAAGAGAAAAAACATAGTTTTACAATCAAAAATGTTATCTTTAAATCTGACTGTCGAGAAAGAAGTTTACTTTATATTCCATCAACGAAAGATGGTGTCAAAGCTAAAGATGAAAATATATCACAAAAAAGACATTGTTTTCTTGTTGATTCGAAAGATGGCATAAAATATAGTTGGATTGAAAATGAAATTAATAAGTTGTTGGAAGATGATGGAAAATCAACAAATGCCAAAGGAAATCCAATAGGATTATTAGAAAAAAATAATATTAAATACATTAATCCTCAAAGTAATGCAAAGACCAAAACAATTAAAGAAGATGGTAAAGAGAAAAATATTCTCGTTTATGATTTGAAGTTAGGTGAAATGGAATTAACACTTACTAATTTAGATTGGGTTTATCAAGAGGCAAGTTGGCAAGACGATAATATTATGTCTTTAATTACAATGATAAAAATTCCAAAGCATTTAGAAAATGATTATTATCGAGTTATAACTTTTGGTGATTCCATATTGGATTCTGTAAATAAAGATGCTGTTAATATGATAACTGAAGATGGTAAGAAAAAAATTGACATTTTAAATGTGGGACATCATGGTGAAATATTACCAACAACTACTTATGCTCAAAAATCATTATCAAATATTATAATGATTAATGGAACCTGTGTGTCATCGCTTTTAACTACTCAAAATGGCAATAATAGAATGCAAAATCAATGGGTACTAGAGCAATATACATGTGTTCATGAACAAAAGAAAAATAAGAATGTTGTTTGCCATCTTGATGATGTAAATGATTCTGGTAATCAGTATTATCCAGAGAATGTAAAAAATAAAAAAGATTTAAATGATATTAAATTTTATTTTGTTAATAATGCTTCAAATGAGAATATGCAAGATAAGTATTCTAAAAATACAAATAGACTTGCTATTGTTGCAGATTTTAAAGATAAAGTTATTGATGTTAAAGATGCAATTTTTACCAATAATAAAATTTTAAAAATGACATCAACTATATCATTATCATCAAATGAAGTTAAAAAATATACTTTTTTGGATTCATCTAGTAAAAAGATAATAAATTTGTGTGGTTTCAATAAAAAATACACTGTACCGGAAGAAAAAAGAGGATAGTTATTATTAAACAAATAATATAAAAAAAGTATGAATAAATATAAAAGTAGTCATTATTTAATGATTACTTTTTTCTTGTTAATAATTACTAGTTTTATTGCAAAAAATATTTAATTTATATATAATTATATATGATGGGATGGTAGTAATGAGCAAAAGAAAAAAATCCAAAGTTAAGAAATCTTATATTAGTGTTATATATGGAATATTCTTTATATTAATAGGAATTTCCGGTATTTTTTGTTATGGACCAGTAGGTAAAATATGTTGTAGTTTATCAGCATTCTTTTTTGGTGATTTATATTTAGTACCACTAGGTTTATTTGCTTTAATAGGTATTTATGTAATATTCTCACAAAAGTTCCCTGATTTTTGGTCTCCTAAATCATTAGGAATAACATTACTATTAATGGGACTTGTAATGTTATTACATAAAGATAATGCATCTCAAGTTAATAATGCTAAAGAATTTTTTAAAACAGCATGTGATCGAGCTATAGATGTTTTTAAATTAGTTGAGGGTACATCTAAAGAAGTTGCTTTCAAAGGTCTTGGTGGCGGTTTCTTAGGTGGCTTGTTGATGCTTTTATTTATGTCATTATTTGATTTCGAAGGAACAAAAATTATATACTGGGTATTTATTGTTGTAGGAGGAATTCTATTTACAGGTATTTCTGTTAAAGATTTAATTATGAACTTCTATACTCAAAGTAAAGAATTAGTTCCAAAACCAACTAAAGAAGATAAAAAACGTATCGAAAAAGAAGAAATAATAAAAGAACAAGATAAGTTATTACCAGAAGGTGAAGTCTTAATTAACGATAATTCTAAGAGCAAATCTGATGATAATAAACGTGTTATTGAAAGACCAAAAGAGACTAAACAAGCTGAAGTAGAAACACCACAAATTGTGGATACGGATAAATTTATTGATCATACAAATCATAATTATCAATTACCAACAATTGATATCTTAGATAAACCAAAGAAGCAAAATGCTGATAATCAATCAGGAATCGAAACTAATATTAAAAAACTTGAAGAAGTATTACAAGAGTTTGATATTATTGGTAAAGTAGTAGCTGTAACCGTAGGTCCTGCTTGTACTCAGTATGAAATGGCATTAAAACCTGGAACTAAATTATCAAGACTTACAAGTTTAAATAAGGAAATAAGTTTAGCTCTTGCTAAAAAAGATGTTCGTATTGAAGCTCCTATTCCTGGTAAGAATACAGTTGGTATTGAAATGGCTAATGATACACCAACAACAGTTTATATCAAAGAAATTATGGAAAGTATTCCTAATGACGAAAAAACAAATAGTAAGAAATTACTTGTTGCTTTAGGTAAAGATATTAAGGGTGAAACAAAATTCTGTGAAATTAATAAAACACCACACCTTTTAGTAGCAGGTTCTACTGGTTCAGGTAAATCTGTATGTATTAACTGTATTTTAGCAAGTATTTTGATGCGTACAAAACCAGATGAAGTTAAATTAATATTAGTAGATCCAAAGAAAGTAGAATTATCTATGTATAATGGAGTACCACATTTACTTCGTCCAGTTGTAACAGATCCAAAGAAAGCATCTGTTGCTCTTCAACTTGTTGTTCAAGAAATGGAACACCGTTATGATGTCTTTGAACAAAGTGGTGTTAAAAATATTGATACATATAATGAAAAAGTTGAAAAAGACAATAAAAAACGTAGTGAAGATGATCAAATTAAAAAGATGCCTTATATTGTTGTTATTGTCGATGAACTTGCTGATTTGATGATGGTTGCTGGAAAAGAAGTAGAAGCGTCAATTATGCGTATTACCCAAATGGCTCGTGCTGCTGGTATTCACTTAATTATTGCAACTCAAAGACCTAGTACCGATGTAATTACTGGTGTTGTTAAAGCTAATATTCCATCACGTATTGCCTTCGCGGTAGCAAGTCAAATTGACTCTCGTACCATCCTAGATATGATGGGTGCTGAAAAACTACTTGGTCGTGGTGATATGTTATATTTACCACAAGGAGAAAATTCACCAACTCGTATTCAAGGAGCTTGGATTTGTGAAGATGAAATTCATCGTATTATTGATTTCGTATGTAATCAACAAAAAGCTCAATATGATGCAAGATTTGAGAATTTAGATGGTGAAAAAACAACTACAGGAGTAGGTGGCGAAACAGGAATTGACGCTAATCATGATGCTCCTGAAGAATATGATGATCCATTATATAATGAAATTGTTGATTTTGTTATTGAACAAGGTAAAGCATCAGCGTCCCTTTTACAACGTCGTTTTAAACTTGGCTATAATAGAGCAGCTCGTGTTATCGATTTATTAGAAGAAAGAGGTATTATTGGACCAGCAACAGGTAATAGTAAACCTCGTGAAGTATTAGTTAAATATGGTAATGATGATGATGGAGAGTTATTATAATGAAAATAATTAAGGTCAATTCTAAAGATGGTGAAAAAGATGTTGCCATTTATGATGATAAAGAAAAAGATGTAGTAGAAGATTTATGTAAAACAGAAGATTATGGAAAGTTAGTTGATTTAGTAAATGAACAAGAAGAGAATAAATGATTTTTTAGAAAACATCGAGTATATGTATAATATTCGTTATGATACAGAATATAAGATGAATGATAATGAAATATACAGTTGGCTAGTTAGACTTGATGATTCATCTGATCATCGATTAATTAACAATTACTTCGCTGATTGGATTAACTATTTTAAAAATATTCCAAATATTACATGTTTTTGTGATAAAGATAATTGGCCTTTCTTTTGTCAATTTCAAAATGGTGAATGGAAAACTAATGATTATTCGATAAAACTATATATACCTATTAAATATAAATATATTAGAGAAGGTGTTATTGAACTATTTAGTTTTTTAGCTAAAAACAATATTACACATCATTCTAAAGTTGGTTCTGCTATGCGAAATGATAATGTTGTTGTAAGATTAAAAACTGTTCGTGATGTTAAAAAAGTAATTAATTATGTTCATGATGGTGAAATAAATAAATATTTGTTAGATACTAATCCTTTTATCTTTACTTACCAAAAAATTGGTTTAGCAATGGATAATAATTTATCTAACAATATTGAAATATCTAAATTAATTTATAATTATATATTATCTCGTAGATTATTTAAGCAAGCTGATAAACCAAATGAAGAAGAGTTTTGTAACTTTGTATATAATTGTTATAAAGATACAACTGATGATAGTTTAAAAATGATTTATGATTTATTATATTCTTCTTTTGATAAAAAATATCAGATAGATGATTTTTATGATAAGGTATCTCTTTATCAAGGTAATGTTACATTATTATTTGAAAGTCTTCTTGCAACAAGACGTAAATTTCATAATAATGAACAAGCTGTTAATTCATTACTTATGTTACTAAAAGGTAATTATGCTGGTATTACGAGAAAAAATAATTATCGTAAAAAACTATATGAGTATATGGATTCTGATTTAATTAGAAGAACAATATGTAATGTATCTGGCTTTCCTAAAGATAGTGTGATTACGCAAGAGATATTATTTAGTTTTTTGAAAGAACTTAATCGATATAGTTTATCAGGAACTTTATCAAGAAGTATTGCGTACGCTACTAGAGTTACTTTAAGTAAGATTAATAAATTAAATGTAGATGAAGCAACATCTCTTGTTAAAACATATCTTGAAACAGGTAATCATTATTTAATAACAAGAGATAATGGTGCTCGTGAATTAATATTAAGTAAAACAAATAAAGAAGATTTAATTAATGATTTAAAAGGGGAATTTAATGAAGAATTAACAATCGATGAACTTACTCAATTGATTGTTTCTAAAATAGATTTTGAAGAGGAATGATATTATGAATACTAATTATTTATATAACGTACTTGATTTATACTTAGATAGTGAAAATGGAAAACATGCTATTTTAACTATTTCAAGAAATGATGATTATATCTTTTCTTTTAGTATGGATGATCCAAATAGTGATAAGACAAGAGTTGTTATAAGTGATGACGATACAACAATTGAATTATTACAAAGTGTAATTCGTAAATTTAAAGATGATAGTATATGTATTGAAGATAATTATGATTATAATGAAGAAAAAAAATTATGTAAGTATGAAGCAGAATTAAATAATGGTAGAAAATTAATCTTTAAAAATTTTACTTTAGAAGAAATAAATTTATTTAGGAATATTATTTATAATATTTCTATCTATGAAGACTCTATGAAAGTCGATTTAGAAGAAGAAAAAGAAATTAGTAAGATTCCATATAACGTTCGACTAAGACAAGCCGGTTTTTCAACCTACATTACAATATTTTTAGTACTTGTATGGCTTGCGGATATAATTGTAATTGCCTTATGGATCTTTAAACATATATCTAAATAAGAAGAAATGGGGAAAGTGTGATGAACGATAAAAGTGTTTTAACTGATGAAGAATTAAAAAAAGCTTATGAAGTTGTAGGAAATTTAAAGAAATATTATCAAGATCGAATTGTCGGTCAAGAATCTTTATGTGATTCTTTGATTATATCAATGATGGCTAATAGTCATTTATTAATAGAATCAGTTCCTGGTCTTGCTAAAACAACTGCTGCAAAGATTATTACAAATGCGGTTAATGGTAAGTTTTCACGTATTCAATGTACACCAGATTTACTTCCAAGTGATATTATTGGTGGCCAAATATTTAACTATGCAAATAGTTGTTTTGATACGAAATTAGGTCCTGTATTTGCAAATTTTATCCTTTTAGATGAAATTAACCGTTCTAGTGCTAAAACGCAAAGTGCGATGTTAGAGGCTATGCAAGAGCGTTCTGTAACAATTGGTGGTAGAACTTATAATCTTGAGGATGTTTTTGTTGTTATTGCAACGCAAAACCCAATTGAACAAGAAGGAACATATACTCTTGCTGAAGCTCAAGTAGATCGTTTCTTAATGAAAGAAAAGTTAATATATCCATCTGTTGATGAAGAAGTAATGGTTTTAAATAGACTTGAAAGTAATATCATTGATGAAAGTAATCCTATTTATAATTTGGATGCTGTATTATTTTTACAAACAGTTACAAAGAAAGTATATATTGACGAAAAGATTAAAAGATATATTGCTCAGATTATTGATGCAACTAGATATCCTAAAAAATATATTGATCCAAGAATAGCTGACTTTGTCGTAATGGGTGCAAGTCCTCGTGGAAGCATTGCTTTTATGGAAGCTAGTAAAGCTAATGCAATTATTAATGGGCGTAGTTATGTTACACCAGATGATATAAAAGTTGTTGCTAACCGTGTTTTAAGACATCGTATAACATTATCTTTTCAAGCTCTTGCAAGTAATGTTGAACCAGAATATATCATTGATGCTATTATGAAGGTTATTCCAACACCATGAAAATGGAACATATAAATCGCATTAAAGGTAATGTGTCTATTTACGCATCTCAAAAGACAAGAAATATTTTAGATGGTAGTTATAAATCTATTTTCAAAGGAAAAAGTCTTAACTTTGATGATTTGCGTGAATATGTTATAGGAGATAATGTTAAAGATATTGACTGGAAAGCTAGTGCTCGAAGTGACAATATCTTAGTTAAACAATATGTTGCTGAGCGTAAACACAATATTTTATTTATTGTTGATTCAAGTATCAATATGCAAGGTGATACTCTTTTTCATGAACTAAAAAGTGAAGTAGCTTTGTATACAGCAGGTACCATTGCCACTCTTGCTAATAACAGTGGTGATATGTTTGCTTTTGTTTATGGTAAAGGTAGTGAAGTAAAATATTTTCCTTTTAAAGAAAAATTATCTAATATTGAAGTTGCTCTAACTTCATATGAAAATGATTGTAAGAATGAAAACAAACTTAATATTAACGATTTGTTAGATTATGTAATTAAATATATTAATAAAAGAATGGTTATTTTTATTATCACAGATTTATATGGTGTTAGTAATATTGATTTTGATAAAATAAAAACTTTATCTGTCCAAAATGATATTTTATTTTTCAATGTTTCTGATACTTTATTAACAGGTGATAAGATTTATAATTTGGATAATCAAAGATATTTATCTAAATTGTTTTTGAATGACCAAAAATTATGTGAAGAAGAAAAAAAAGAAAGAGATAGAGTATATCTATCAATGAAACAAGAATTATTAAAATATATGATTCAAATGGTTACAGTTGATAAATATGAAGATATTGTCATGAAATCAATTGAACTATTAGAAAGGCATCGTTATGCAAGATCCCGTTAAATTACAAGAACCATTTACTTATAATAGTACTATTATATTTGTTTTAATTATCTTGATAATAGGTCTTATTGTAGCATTTTTTTATAAGAAAAAAGATCATTCTAATCAAGTAAAATTAGTTCATTATCCTAATTTATTAACTATTAAAAATAAGTGTTTACAAGAGTTAGATGCTCTTCTTTATAAAGTAGGTAATAATAATATTGATAATAGAGAAGCTTATTATGAATTAAGTAAGATTATTCGTAATTATGTATATTCAGCAACTAATATAAATGTTCTTGCGTTATCTAAAGATGAAATAGATAATTATAAAATACCGTATCTTAAAGAACTTATGGAAGAATATTATTCTCCTGAATTTTCTTTATCAAATAAAGGTAATATTTTAGATTCAATTAAAAAGACAAAAGAGGTGGTTAATAAATGGAAATAAAATATCCAATAATCATTTTCTTATCTTTAGTATTGATTGGTGCAACATACTTTATTAAAAAGAAAGATGTTAAATACGAAGATGGTATTAAGAAAGCTAATATATCTTTTCTAAATAATAATAGTTATTACAAAAAGAAAAAAATGATATATAAGTATATATCATTATCTTTAAAAGTAGGATGTATTATCTTAATTATTTTAGCATCTTTTCTAACATCGAGATTAGTTAAAGTTACGGTTACTGAAGATAAATTTTATAATCGTGATGTTGTTTTGTGTATGGATGTATCTTTATCTGTTAATGATCTTAATTTAGAAATCGTTAAATCTTTAAAAGAAACAGTTGAGAAATTAAATAAAGAAAGATATGGTATATCTGTATTTAATATTACATCAGTTACTTTAACACCATTAACGAGTGATTATAATTATATTTTAAGTATCCTTGATAATATTGCTAAGTCCATTGAATCAGGATATAAAGAAGGTTTTTATATTGCTAATTATCTAACTCAAGGAACAACATATTTGGAGGATTTTAAGATTCGTGGTGGTTCATCTTTTATTGGTGAAGGATTAGCAACTTGTGCTAAACATTTTGACAAAAAAGAAAAAGATCGAACAAAAGTAATTATTTTAACAACTGATAATGAAGTTCAAGGAACGCCTCTTATTACTTTAGAAGAAGCCGGTGATTATTGTAAACGTAATAATATTATTGTTTATGGTATTGGAACTAAAGGTATAAAAAGAGATTTACGTGAAGAATTTAAAAATGTTGTAGAAAAAACTGGTGGTAAATATTATGATATATCAAATAATTCTGCGTCTTCTATTATAGATGATATTGATAACTTACAAAAGACTTCGATAAATTCAAATAAAAAGGTTAATCGAACGGATATGCCACAAGTATTATTTTCTCTTGTATTAATCTTTTCTATAATGATTTTTATTATTGATTGGAGGATGAAAATATGATGACTAATCCAATTATTCCAATCACTATAATGATTTTAATAACAATTTTTTTGATAACTATTGTTATAATTAACAAAAAACATTTAGTAACAAGAATTATCATTATCATTCTTTTATTTATAATTAATCTTCGACCAATGACTATTAATTATGAAAAAGAAACATTTAATACTAATTTAGATATATTATTTGTTGTTGATACAACGGTTAGTATGGATGCTGTTGATATGAATGGGACAAGATTAGCAAGAGTAATAAGTGATATTAAATATATAATGGATGAGTTTGTTGGTTCTAATTTTGCTTTAATTACTTTCAATAATACACCTGTTATTATTTCACCATTTACTTTTGATACTAAAAGAATTGAAACAGCGGTTAATAATCTTGAAACTGGTGATATTTTATATGCTAATGGAACAAGTATTGATAAACCAGTAGAGGCCATAAATATGTTATTATCAAATGCATCTAAAAGAGAGAATGAAGTTATTTTATTCTATATAACAGACGGTGAATTTAATAAGAATGATGATATGTCCCCTTATAACGAAGTAGGTAAGTTAATATCTAGTGGAGCTGTACTTGGTTATGGAACAAAAGAAGGTGGAAAGATAAAATTAAATCTAAAAAATAAAAGTTATTATTCTTATCGTGTTGATAGTGAAGGTTATCTATTAGATCGAAAAAAATATCCTTATGTTCCTGCAATATCAAAATTAGGGGAAGATAATTTAAAAAAGTTATCATCAATATTATCAATTGATTATATTAATATGAAAGATCGAAATAATATCAATTCTAAAATAAGTGATATTAAAAATGGTATTAAATATAATAATAATTCTAAAACTAATGGTGGAGATGATACTTATTTCTACTTATCATTTTTCTTAATTCCCTTATTCTTATATGAATTTGTAATTTATAGGAGGGAGTTATGAAAAAAGAATATAAAAAATATATTTTAATTTGTATCATTGTTCTTTCCATTATATTAGTTAAATTAATTGTTAAAGTTACATTAAATAATAGTTTTATTAAACAATATGAAAAAGGTTTATATACAAGTAGTGGATTAGATATTAATTCAATTGTTAATATATATGAACCATATATTGTTAAATATAATTATGGTAATTATTTTTATAAAAATGGTGAATATGAAAAAGCCTATGAAAAATATGTTAGTGCCTTAAAACATAGTATTCCTGATGATCGTATTTGCAAAGTGAAAATTAATACCAGTCTATCTCTTGTTATGCAACTAGAGTCTAAAAAAACTCGTGATGAACAAAATGACTTACTTGATAAAGCAGCATCTTATCTAGATGATGATTGTAACGATAAAGCTCCTCAAGAGGATCAACAAACAGCTGAAGAATTACGTCAAATCATTGAAAAATTACGTAATAGTCAAGGAAAAAAGGATGATGGAAAAGATGATGGTGGTGGCAAAGACGATAATGAAGATGATCCATTAGATGATAAATTAAATCAAATTGAGCGTGATAATGAAAATGCTGAAAGAAGAAGAGATGAAAGTCTTGAAACAAGTAGAGATTTAGATAATCGTTCAGATTTTTGTTATACAGATTGCTGGTAAAAAGTCATTTTTAATGACTTTTTTTCTTTTTAGACTTTATTCATAGACTTTTTAACTAAAAAATAGTAAAATTACATTGGTGAATATTAATGTTTAAAGTTATCAAAAATATTAGAATAAATTATAAATCTTATGGTGAAGGGCAAGATATTGTTCTTTTACATGGATGGGGTCAAAATATAGCGATGATGGAACCACTTGCTAAAAAAATAAATGGTAAATATCGTATAACGATAATTGATCTACCTGGTTTTGGTTTATCTAATGAACCGGATAAAGCTTATAGTGTATATGATTATGTTGACTTTTTATGTGAATTTTTTAGTGAACTTGAAATCAAGAATCCTATTTTAATAGGTCATTCTTTTGGTGGAAGATTAAGTATTATATATGGTTCTAAATATGAAACCAAAAAAATAGTTTTACTTGGAAGTCCATGTGTTCGTCATGAATATAAAAGTTTTAAACAAAGTTTATTAAAGTTTTTTAAGAAATTAAAGATTTTTAATCCTTTAGTTAATTATATTAAGAAACATTCTGGATCTGAAGATTATCGTAACGCAAGTCCAATAATGCGAGAAGTTTTAGTTAAAACAGTTAATGAAGATTTATCAGAATGTGCTAAAAAGGTTAAATGTGATTGCCTACTTATTTGGGGTGAATCTGATACAGCAGTACCTGTTGAACAGGCTCGTGAACTTGATGAGTTACTTGAAAATAGTGAATTAGTTGTATTACCAGGAACTCATTATTGTTATTTAGAAAATATTATAGAAGTTGGTAATTTAATTAATAGTTTTATTAAGGAGGAAGAATGATTTTATTTATAATTGTATATTTAATTTATCTAATATATGCAAGTATGGAAGTTATGCATATGTTACAACAAAATTTATATAATGAGAATAATCGTTATTTAAAATGGATTAAGAATAATGCTAAAAAAGTTTTTTCATTATTTGATTTAGTTCCATTAATCTTTGTATGTGTTATTTTCTTTGTTACCGAAAAAGAAATGATTGATTTCTTATTAATTGCATCGATGTTTGTTTATTTATTTAACTTATATCGTGAAGTGGAAAATAATAAAGCTAGTCAAAATAAGATTCCTCTTAAAGCTACAGGACGTATTAAAAGATTATTTTTAACTAATATTTTAATATATGGTGTAGTTATCTTTTTTGCATATAAATATAGCATATCT
This sequence comes from uncultured Clostridia bacterium, assembly GCA_946409545.1. Lineage (GTDB taxonomy): Bacteria > Bacillota_I > Bacilli_A > RF39 > UBA660 > RUG12783. The sequence continues at coordinate 22,606 of CAMJWT010000003.1, forward strand.
CATGATTATAAAATAGAAGCTATCTTTTTAGTTGGTTTAGTTTTAATGATCTTCTTAAAATACTTTGTAATTTTTATTGCAAACTTATTAAATGCACCATTTAATTCATTAGTTTATTACTATTATTTCCGTAAAGCTAAAAAGAAATTAAAAGAACAAGCTGATTTACAAGTAGTTGGTATTACAGGAAGTTATGGTAAAACAAGTAGTAAAAATATTTTAAGTGATATTTTATCAAGTAAATATATTACTCGTGCTACACCCAAAAATTACAATACACCTTATGGACTTATGTTAACAATTAATAATCATCTAGATAAATTTGATGAAATTTTAATTGCTGAAATGGGAGCTTATACTAAGGGAAGAATTAAGAACCTTTGTGATTTTGTTCATCCTAAATATGGTATTTTAACAGTTATTGGGGAAGCTCATCTTGAAACATTTAAAACAAGAGAAAATATTCAAAAGACAAAGTTTGAATTAATAGAAAGTTTACCAATGGACGGTGTTGCTATCCTTAATGGTGATGATCCATATCAAGTTAGTTACAATTTAAAGAATAAAGTTAAGGTTATATGGATTGGTATTGATAACATTAAAGCTAATGTTTATGCAACAGGTGTTAAATTTGATAATAAAGGCATGAGTTTTGTATGTCATTATGGTGATAAAAAAGAAATAAAATTATCAACAAGGCTTTTAGGAAAACATAATGTTTATAATATCCTTGCAAGTGTTGCTTTAGCTCTTGAAATGGGAATTGATATTAATGATATTAAATCAAGCGTTTCATCTCTTCATTCAACAGAACATCGTCTAGAACTTAAAAAGATAGGTAATATTTATATGTTAGATGATGCTTATAATTCTAATCCAGTTGGAGCAAGTGGAGCTTTGGATGTACTTTCAACAATGCCAGGAGATAAGGTAATTGTAACTCCAGGTATGGTTGAGCTTGGTAAAAACGAAGAACAAGAAAATTATTCTTTAGGAGTTAGAATTAGTCATGTATGTGATTATGTTATTTTAGTTGGTAAAAAACAAACAAAAGATATATATAAAGCTTTAATCGATAATCATTATGATAAAGATAAAATCTTTATTATTAATAAAGTACTAGACGCTTATCAAATATGTGAAGCTCTAAAAGAAGATGGCAAAGATGTATATTGTTTATTTGAGAATGATTTACCTGATATATATATGGAAGGAGATAAGAAATAATGAGAGTTAAATTAGGAGTTATCTTTGGTGGTGTATCTGTTGAACATGAAGTAAGTATTATAACGGCTATTCAAGCAATGAATAGTATCGATACCGCTAAATATGATGTTGTACCAATTTATATTGCTAAAGATGGAATTTGGTATTCAGGAGCAATGTTAAAAGATATTAAGATTTATAATGATATGGATCTATTAAAACGTTATGCTCATGAAGTTGTTCTTTATAAAAAAGAAAATCGTTTTGTACTTCAAAGTAAAACCGGATTTATAAGACGTGAAATTGAAGAACTAGATATGTGTTTCCCAATTATGCATGGAACATATGGAGAGGATGGAGCCTTACAAGGTTATTTAGAAACAGTTGGTATTCCTTATGCAGAATCTGACCATTATGCAGCAACTGTTGGACAAGATAAAGTCTTTATGAAACAAATATGGAAAGATAGTGGTGTTCCTGTTGTTAAATATGAATGGTTCTTTGATTATGATTATCAAGAAGATCCTGATAAAGTTATTGAAAAATGTGAAAAGTTAACTTATCCAATGATTGTTAAACCAGCTCGTCTTGGAAGTAGTGTAGGAATTAGTGTTGCCCATAATGAACAAGAGTTAAGAGAAGCTATTGATGACGCTGTATCATATGATACTAAGATTTTAGTAGAAGAAATGGTTCAAAATTTAGTTGAAGTTAACATAAGTGTTTTAGGTAATTATCGAAAACAAAAATTATCAGTTATTGAAGAAGTAGGAGGAAGCAAGGATTTCCTTACTTATGCTGATAAATATCAAAGTGGATCTAAATCTAAAGTTGCTACAGAGAATAAAGGTATGGCTAGTGCTAAAAGAATTATACCAGCTCGTATCTCTGAAGAATTAAAGAAGAAAGTTAATGATATTGCTATTAAAGCATTTAGAAGTCTAAATTCTAGTGGTGTAGTAAGAATTGATTTCTTAATTGATAAAAAAGAAAATAAAGTATACGCTAATGAAATAAATAGTATTCCTGGTAGTTTATCTTTCTATTTATGGGATAAAACGGAAAAGAATTATCAAGAATTATTAAGTAGTATTATAAATATAGGTATTCGTGATTATAAAGATAGAGTTAATAAAACTCATACTTTTGATACTAATATCTTATCTAATTTTGATGGAAAAGGACTTAAAGGAATCAAAGGAGTTAAGAAGTAATGAGACCTGTTTTATTAGTTGTAATGGATGGTGTAGGTTATCGTGAAGAAAGTATGGGTAATGCCGTATTAAACGCTAATACGCCAAATTTAGATAGATTATGGAAAACTTGTCCTCATAGATTAATTCATGCTCATGGAAGTTATGTAGGACTTCCAACTGATGAAGATATGGGAAATAGTGAAGTTGGCCATAACGCGTTAGGATGTGGTCAAATATATTCACAGGGTGCAAAACTTGTTAATGAAGCTATTAGTAACAATACAATGTATGAAAGTAATACATGGAAGAAGTTAGTTGATTATTGTAAAGAAAATGGAACAATGCATTTTATTGGACTTTTATCAGATGGTAATGTTCATTCACATATTAATCACTTATTATCCCTTCTTGAACAAAGTAAAAAGGAAGGCATAAAAAAAGTAAGAGTTCATATCTTACTTGATGGACGTGATGTACCACCTACAAGTGCTCTTGATTATGTTAAAATCTTAGAATCAAAAATGGATTCTTTAAATGATGAAAATTTTGATTCAAGAATTGCATCTGGTGGCGGTAGAATGTATATTACAATGGATCGTTATGAAGCAGATTGGCCAATGGTAGAACGTGGATGGCATACACATGTACTTGGTGATGCAAGACATTTCAAAAGTGCAATCGAAGCTATTGAAACATATCGAAGTGAAGGCCAAACAATGGACCAAGATATGCATAACTTTGTAATTGTTGATGATAATGATGTGCCTCTTGGAACTATTAATGATAATGATAGTGTTATCTTCTATAACTTTAGAGGTGATAGAGCTTTAGAAATATCAGAGTCATTTGATGATCTAGACTTCGATAAATATGATCGAATTAGATATCCTAAAGCCATGTATGCAGGAATGCTTCAGTATGATGCTGATAAACATATTCCAAAGATGTTTTTAGCAGAACCTCCTAAGATTACTAATACATTAACTGAAGAATTAAATAAAAATAATATCAAAGAATTCGCTATTTCAGAAACGCAAAAATATGGTCATGTAACTTATTTCTGGAATGGTAATAAATTGGGTAAGTTTAATGAAGAACTTGAAGATTATGTAGAAATACCTAGTAGCAAATTACCTTTCCCAGATCAACCTGAGATGAAAGCCAAAGAAATAACTGATGCACTTATACCTGCTATTTTAAGTAATAAATATGGTTTTCTTCGCGTTAATTATGCTAATGGTGATATGATTGGTCATACAGGTATCTATGAAAAAGCTGTTATTGCAATTGAAACAGTAGATAGAGAAATTGGAAGACTAATTGAAGCTATTGATAAAGTAAATGGTATTATGATTATTTTAGCTGATCATGGTAATTCTGAAATTATGTATCAATTAAAAGATATTGAAAAGAAAATACCTCATACATCTCATACAACAAGTCCAGTTCCATTTATTATTTATGGAGAGAATGTTACTTTAAAAGATAATGATATGGGACTATCAAATGTTGCTAGTACAGTTTGTGATTTATTAAATATAAAACCAAATGAAAGTTGGAATGAAAGTATTATAAGAAAATAGGGTGATAAAATGGATAAAAAAAGTAGATATGTGATATTAACGGTTATGTTGGTGGTACCTTTATTTCTTATTGTTTATCATGGTCCAGAAAAAGAAATTCCACCAACAGGTGATAGTGGTTTTGATTCATCATACGATTCCGGTGGTGGCGGAGGTGGATCTAGTAGTTCATGGGATTCTTCTTCCGGTTCAGGAGGTAGTAGTGGACCAAGTGTTGCTGAAGAAGAAAGTGTAATTTATAAAAAATATTTTGATGATGGAATAACTTTTGATAGTTATTGGAGATTCTTTAAATCAGGTGATCATATCAAAATGTTTCTTATGGAATTATTCTTCCATTCATTTTTAACATTTTGTATATACGTTCTTTCTGGTAAACCAAGTTGGATGAAAAAATATTATATAATTGTAGCGGTAATTTTATTATTCGTGCCATCAGTATATATTTTCTTGGTTGAATTCTTAGGATCATTCATTTATGTATTTAGTAAAAATAAAAAAGAGAAAGTAGTTAATAATATTGATCCTAATATTAATTATGTTGAAATAGACTTAACTCCTTATGGAATTGATCCAGATACTATTCATCAAGAAATATATGATATATATGTACGTATTCAAGAAGCTTGGATGAATTATCGATTAGACGATGTTAGAGATTGTTTATCTGATGAATTATATAATCAATATGCTGTTCAATTAGATACTTTAATTGCTAAAAATGAACGTAATGTCATGAAAGACTTTAAGTATTTAATGTGTGCAATTACAAATATTGAAGAAAAAGATGGAACACAAATTCTTACAGTAACTCTTCGTGTTAAATGTCGTGATTATATAATAAATGATCAATCTAAGAAAGTTCTAAGAGGTAATAAAAACAAAATTCTTACTTATACATATGAATTACACTTCGAAAGAAGTAAAGAAACAACTGTTACCACTTGTCCAAATTGTGGCAGTAAGTTAGATCCTAAAGGAAATGGTGTTACATGTGATTACTGTCATGCTAAAATTGTAAGAAAGAGTAGTAACTTAGTATTACGTAAAAAAGAAATGTTACATCAAAATTAATAATGAAAAGTGGAACTTAAACCACTTTTTTTGCTATCATTTATAATATTGTATGATACAATAAAAATATAAAATAGAGGATGATATATGAAAAAAGTAATATCAAATCTTTCTTTAGTTGGATTAATTTTAGTTGTAGTAATTACATTGTGGATTACCCAATCCAAACCATCAAAACCAGATGATAATAAGAATGTAGAAACTAAAATAGAAGAAACTGAAGATCAAAATAAAATAGATAATCAAGAGTTAAAAAAAATAGAAGTTTCTTCTAATCATTTAACAATTAATGTTGGTAAAAGTGAAAAAATTAATGTTATAAATGAATCTAATATAAATTGGAGTAGTAAAGATATTAATATTGCAACTGTAGATAATAATGGAGTAGTAACAGGAATAAAAGCTGGTAAGACGCATATTATTGTGTCAAGTCCAAATAAACAAGAGACAATTATTGAAGTAACAGTTGTTGATGAGCCTATTAAAGTAACAGGTATTAAAGTAAAAAATAATAATATTGCTTTAAAAGTTGATGATAAAGCAATATTAGAATATGAAATTATTCCCAATGATGCTATCAATAAAAAAGTAATAATAACAAGTAGTAATAGAAATATTGTATCGTTAAATGGAATAGAAATTATTGCAAAAGGTGAAGGAGAAGCAACTATTACAATAACTACTGATGATGGAGGTTATAATGCACAAATTAGAGTAAAAGTAATGAAACCTTCATCAAATAACAATAATAATAGTAATAACAATAATAACAATAATAACAATAACAGCAATAGTAATAATAATAGTAATAACAATAATAACAATAATAACAATAACAGCAATAGTAATAATAATAGTAATAGTAATGAAAACATTCCCATTTTAAGTGGAAATATAGTTAATAATAGTTATTTTAAGATAACTCCTGGTAAAAATGTATCGAAGTCTGTTGCTGATCAAAATAGAATTGGAATCAATATGGCTATTGAATATGCTAAAGAAAAAAATATAAAGAATTTAAAATTAGCAAAAGATTATTATGTTATTAATATTAATGAAGAAAAAACGACTCATTATGGTATTGAAATAAGAAATTCTAACTTCAATTTTGATTTAAATGGTTCAACAATAAAACTATATACTAATAATTATGGTAAATATCGAATGATAATGATTTCAGGAGCTCATGATGTTAAAGTATATAATGGAGAATTAATTGGTGATCTTCAAACTCATAAGTGTGGAGCTAATGGAGAGACTTTTAATTTAAATAGTTGTAAAAAGAACAAACAACCAAGTGATAAACTTCAAATGTGTGCTGATGGTACTACTCATCAAACGGGTTATGGAATTTTAGTTGCAAGTAATTGTAGAAATATAACCATTTCAGATATGAAAATTCATGAAATGATTGGTGATGGAGTTACGATTGCTGATACTGGTTGCAAATTAAAGAAGGTAAATGGTAGTCTTAAATTAGATGAAACTGATTGTTCAGCTAGAAGTAATAGTATTACTGTAAAGAATAGTGAAATTTATAATTGTAGACGTCAAGGAATATCAATTATATCTGCAAAGAATACTAAGATATTAAATAATAAAATTCATGATATATGTGGTACAGATCCTGGTGAAGCGATTGATATTGAACCAAATAATAAAAGCATAAGTAAATATAAAGCCGGAGATACTTATCAAATAGTTCGTGGAGTAAGAATTGATGGTAATGAGTTTTATAATACAGCTGCTGATTATCCATATACTATTAAATGTCGTGGTCATTGTAATGATGTTAAAGGAACAATTACCATAACAAATAATAAAATGGATATGGGTATTAATATATGTAAGTATAATAAAGATGATAGTCATGCGGTAGCGAATGGAACAAAAGCTGAACTTGTTATATCTGGTAATAAAAAAATAGGTGGGGGAAGTCTAAATAATAATTATAAATTTTGTTCTCGATCTCAATGGGAAAATTTAGATTAATATAAAAGGAACTAAGATATTTCTTTCTTAGTTCTTTTTCAATATATAATTGTTGATATCATTATTATTATGTGATAAAATCATAATGTTTAAAAAGAGGTCGTAATGAAAGAATTTTTAGAAGAAGTAGTTTTAGATGGATTTATTGATGTATTAAAACTTATTCCTTTCTTATTTATTGCATTCTTAATCTTAGAATATATTGAACATAAAATGAGTAAGAAGAATAAAGATTTCTTATCAAAAAATAAGAAAGTTGGTCCATTAGTAGGAAGTTTATTAGGAGCTTTCCCTCAATGTGGTTTTTCATCTCTTGCTACTAATTTATTTTCAAGTAGAGTAATAACTTTAGGTACTTTAATCGCTGTTTATTTATCAACAAGTGATGAAATGTTACCATTAATGATTGCAAATAGAATAAAGTTTTTAACAATAGTTGAAATTATAGGTACGAAGTTTATTATTGGTTTATTATTTGGTTATATAATTGATCTTATATATCGTAAAAAACATCAAAAAGAAGAGAAGATTGATAGTCATATTCATGATTTATGTCACGATTGTCACTGTGAAGATGGTATTATAAAATCAAGTATTATTCATACTTTAAAGATATCATTATATATTTTTATTGCAACACTATTAATTGGAACATTAATTCATTATATTGGTGAAGATAATATTAAGAGTATTTTAAAGAATGGTAATATATTAACTTATTTTCTTGCTAGTTTAATTGGTTTAATTCCTAATTGTGCTAGTAGTGTTATTATTACAGAATTATATTTAAATAGTATGATTTCTCTTGGTACTTTATTATCAGGTACCCTAACAGGAGCTGGTGTTGGATTATTAATTTTATTTAAAGAGAATAAACATTTTAAAGAGAATTTAATGATTATATCAATAATTTATATTATTGGTGTATTATGTGGCTTCTTAATTGATTTAGTTGGAGTTGTCTTTTAATGAAAGTTGGTTTATTTGTAGGTAGTTTTAATCCTATTACTAAAGCTCATATTAATATTGCAAGACATCTTTATAATAAAAAGGTTGTTAATAAAGTAATCTTTTTACCGGTAATAAATAATGATAAAAAGCTAGAAAAACTAGAAGATCGTATTAATATGATTAATTTAGTTATTGATAATAAACATTTAATTGTTAGTGATATTATGAATAACTATTCAAAGTTTAATTATCAAGTTATAGATGAATTAAAAAAAGAATATAAAGATTTATATTTAATAATGGGGTTTGATTTAATAAAAAAGTTCAAATCTTTTGATAACTATTTAGATTTAATAAATAATTATCATATAATAGTTGTTAATCGTAATTCTACATATAAAGAAATGTATAAATATCTTCATAAAGAATATAGTGATTATTTATCAAAATTTATTTTAATTGATTATCATAGTCGTATATCTAGTTCTAAATGGAAAAAGCGAAATAATGATAATATTTTAAGTAGTAAAGTATTAGATTATATTAAAGAAAATAATTTATATAAATAGATGAGAGAACTCATCTATTTTTAGTTTACACTCTTTTTTTAGAATATCGTATTAAAGAACTAAAAAAACTATTATTTGTATGATATATTATAATTAGGTGATAAAATGATAAACTTAAATATAAACTTTGAGAAAGCCGATCGTATTTCTAATGGCATTTCAGAGATTAAAACCGAATGTGAAGATATCTTATCTTCAAGTAAATCGATTAGTGCCAGTGCTTTTGGTAGTTATTCTCCTAGTACGGTATCTAATAATTCGAGTATTCAAGCAAGTATAAGTGAAGTATCTAATCTTGTTTCTAAGCAATGTACATTTTTTATAAGTAGTATCGAGTTATATCGTGAAGCCTATGAAGAAGAGAAAAAGAGAATAGAAGAAGAATTAAAAGCTGCTTCAACTCCAGAATTCAAAGGAACTGTTGGATTAAGTTTTAATGATTCTGTAACTATTCTTGGAAGTGTTAGTGGTGGCAAGATGATTAAAATCAAATTTGAAGGTAAGGAGTATTATATTCCTAATACTAAAATTAGTTGTATTGATTATCAAAAATATGTTGAAAAATATCGTATAACACAAAATGGTGGACTATTACCAAATGATTGTTTATTGCTATCTCAATATTATGCTGTTGATATGATGAGGGGATCGTTTACTAAAAAAAGTGCAATGGCAAGAACAGAAGGTTCTCCAGCTACTAGAATTAGAAATACAGTATCATCATCTGTTAGGTCACCAATTTTAAAATATGTATATGATGAAATGTTAGCAGGAAGACCTACAGCTTTACAGGTAACTCAAGTTAATTCATATAAAGGTGATCGTCATTGGGTTACAGTCGTTGGCTTTTCAACAGATGTTAAAAGTTATAAAGATTTAAATGCTGATAATCTTCTTGTACTTGATTGTGTTGATGGTAAACTTCAAGTATTATCAAAGAGTAGATCATCTGGTGGCCACGAAAGAGATTTATTTGCTCAAGGTGGAACTTATCTTGTTCGTGGAGCAACCAATGATTTCTTAAATAAAGAAGTTTATTCATCTCGTTATTAGGAGGAAATATGTCATTAGGTGATACAAAAAATAGTATTAAAGAAATAGTTGATTCAACAAAAGATTATCAATTATCTATTAATAGTTTACAAAAAAGATTAATCGCTGTTGGTGAAGATATTAATAGTAGTGCTAAATCAGTTTCAAGAGATATTAAGGCTGATGAAGTAGTTGATAATAATACTAACTATGCTATTAAAGTTATTGATTCTATTAATAAAAGTCTAGAACTTACAAGAACGACTCTTAGTAAGTTAAGTACTGATGCTACTAAAAGGATTAAAGAATTAGTAGATAATTATAATAATAGTCTTGATCCAGAAAGTAATGAAGAAAGATTATCATATATTGAGATTAATTTAACAAGTGTTGATGGAACTGTTACCTTTGGAAGTTCTCGAAGTGGTAATGGTGGTTATAATGGTTATACACCTCCTGATTCATCTAATACATTTGATATAGATTATTACTTTGGATTATTAGGAACAACAGGTGTTAATAGTGTGGACATTCCTAATTGGGATCTTGAAATAAAGAATTTCTTAATTGAAAATCAATTAGATAGTTATATTACTAAAATGGAATTTGAAGGTAATATTGTTAAAGTAACATTATCAAATGGTAAAGAAATTGAACTTGAAAATATAACTACCAAAGAAGAATTCTTAGATAAAATTAAAGAAGTGTTAAAAGAAGAAGGATTAATGGAATAGGTGGATATATGAAAATAAAAACCAAAGATTTATCGTTATTTATATCGTTTATCATTATTAATATTTTATTACCATTTCCTTTGCAAATGTTAAATGTAAATTCTGAAAGTGTTTTTTGGTTTATTGTTGTAGCTGTTCTTGCAATAGCAGATGTTACAATTTATTGCTTTATGTTATCTCTTGATACCAAACTTGTTCCTCTTGTTTCGTTGTTTCCTATCTTAGTTATTATTATTTGTTATTTATTAGGATATAACGAAGTAGGTGGCATGATTATTCTTTTATCATTTACAAATTTGATTTTCTTTTTAGTACGTATTAAAGAATACTATCATATTTTCTTCACTGAAGGATATGTTACTGAAAGAGAAAAAAGAGATTTAGAGAAAGCTAAAGAGAAAGAAAATAATAAATCTTATAAAATAGATAATCATCAAAATGAATTTAGTTTTAATAGTAGTAATAATATTGAAGAAGAAACTAAATCATCTAAATTAAGTAGTGAAGAGAAGGGTGAAAAAAGAATAATGCTAGGTGATATTCCTTGTACTATTTATTATCCTTTAAGACTTAATAAACCTTTAAAACAACTAATAACAATTGGTGATTTTGATAATATTGATACTGGCGAAGAAAAGAATATTTATGATATTTGTACTGATTTTATTGGTGATGATGATACCGCTTCTTATGAATTTTCCATATTCGAAAATCATGTTTTTGTTGATAAATTTAGTATTGATGATAATTGGTACTTTGATATTAATGATTTAGAAAGTGTTACTGTTGAAAGTGAATATGAAGAATTTTGTATGCAAATTTTTATTCTAAAATTTAAAGACGGTACAGAAGAAACATTTGGAAGTTTTGATCTTGAAGATGATATATCTAATTTTATAAGTATAGTTAAAAGTATTAATCCAAATGTTAAATTCTATAACAAAGATTTATTTGATTCAGGAACTAGTTATAAAATTGAAAATAATATTTTAAAAATCAATCTCATAAAAAGAAGAGAAGATGATGATGTTGATCCAATCGATGTTAATCTATTAGATGTTAAGAAAATGATTATTAATGGTAGAGATGTAATATTAACAATGAATAATGATAACATCTGTGAACTTAAAGATGTTGATCGAGATACAATATCTATTTTAAGAAATAAATAAAAAGTATACCTTAATTGGTATACTTTTTTAATTCTTTTTTTCTTATATAATAATCGTATAAATACATTATTGATTTAACAACAATAATAATTGGTATAAAGTATTTAATAATACCCATAGTTCCCATAACTATTTCAATAAAGATCATCATTAAGACAAATATTTCTAATAGATGATATTTACTTCCTTCTTTTTGATTATCAAATATTTTAAATTCAATTATTACGATAAAGACATATGGTATTACAAAGAAAACAATGTATAAAAGAGTTTTTACAATACCATCTACTTTAAAACTATTTAAGATATATGTCATTAAAAAGATATATGGTATGAGCATTAAATTTAATATTAATAGATACATAAATAAATTATTATTTTTAGCTCGTATTAATACTTCACTCATTGTAAGTTTTTCAATTGTTTTAATACTTTCGATATTAATGATATTATCTTCATCAACTAATTTCGTATCACAATATTCACAGTAAGTTTTATCTTTATCTACAGGAGAACCACAGTTAGGACATTCTTTTTCATGTTTAAATATTTTTTTATTAAAGATTACTTTTTTAACATATAATTTTTTCTTTTTATCCTCTTTACCTAATATATAGAATACCACTAAATATCTTTCAAAATCATCATTCTTTTCTACATCAAAGATATCAGAATAAATAATTTTAGAATTATTAATTGGTTCATTATTAATGATTTTTTTATTATATTTTTTAAGTATCGCTTCATCTTGTTTTAGTAAATCATTATTAAAGTGATAGTAAAGATATTTGAATCTACCTAATAATTCTTTATTTTCTATTTTATTTTTTGGAATATAATTATTAATAAATTGTTTTATTATTCTTCTTTGAATTAAAGTTTTTAAGATAAAATAAAGTATCAATATGTATGAAATAATCGTTATAATAAAGATTAATAATCCTTCAATTGTGAAATGATCAATAAAATTTTCATAAATAATTTTCCAAACCATTCTTTGAATAATAATAAAAGAAATTATTTGGAAGAAAGATAAGACTTTACTTATAATTCGATTATTAAATAATATATTTGTTAATATGATATTAATAGCAATTAAAACAATAATTAGTAATAAAATATACCACATATTAACACCACCTATCTATTTCTTTTAAGATATCGATTTGTTCTATCTTAAATTTATGTTCTTTGTATTTAAGAAGAGTTCCACAAGAAGGACATTTATATGAATTTTTTAAAACGGAACCACAATTTTTACAATTTTTTTCGTTAATAATAGGTTGATATGAATATATAATTTTATAACAAATCATTTTTCGATTATTTAGTTTAAAGTTTTTAAAATAATTTATTCCGTGTAATACATTTATTTCAAATTCTAAATTTATAATACCTTTTTTATCTATTATATTAGTTAAATTAAAATTTAAGATTTGATATTTTTCACTTAATTTTTTATTTTTATATAAATCAAAGTTTTCCATATATAATTCATATCCTTTATTGGATAGTAATCTTTTCATACCGGAATCGTCATCATAGTATAAATATTTAATAAAATCCTTGAAGTAAGATGTTGCTTCTTCATATGTTTTTTCTTCATTTAAACCATATTTTGTTATTTCTTCATTTTCAATTTTTTTATTTATTTTAGTTAAATAAATTCTAATTTCTGTTATTAAAGTAGTTAAAACAAGGATAATAGGAACAATAACAATTAGAATTGCAAAAACAAATTCAATGTTTTCACTTAGATTAGAATTTAATAAATTACTATCAATCGATCCTGTTGCAAACATTGATGCTAAAAAGAAAGAAAAAATAAAAAATATCGATATAATAAATGCTAATATACATCGAAATAATGTTTTAATAACTATCATATTATCACCAAGTTTATTATATCATAGATATTTTGTAATAATTAGTATAAAAGATATAAGTTTTATATATTTTATGATATACTTATTAAGTTGGAGGAGTCGTTTATGTATGATGTTGTAATTGTAGGAGCAGGACCAGCGGGTTTGTTTGCTGCTTATGAATTAATAACAAAGAAAGAAGGAATAAAAGTATTACTTGTTGATCAAGGACGTTTTGCGGAAACAAGAGTTTGTCCTATGAATAAGTTTGGTACTAAGTGTAAGAATTGTAATCCTTGCCAAATTCTTTCTGGTTATGGGGGAGCAGGAACTTTCTCTGATGGAAAACTTAATTATGTTCCAAAATTAGGTAAGAGTGATTTATATAAGTATATGTCTTCTGATGAAGCAGAAAAACTTTTAGAAGATACTGAAGAAATATTTAACTTCTTTGGTATGGATAGTGATGTATATCCAACTAATATGGAAGAAGCTCTTCGTATTAAAAAACAAGTTGCAGTAACTGGGGCTAAATTATTAATTATTAAACAAAAGCATTTAGGAAGTGATAACTTACCAGGTTATATTGAAGCATTTACAAAATACTTGCAAGAACATGGTGTAACACTACTTGATAGATGTGAAGTCCTTGATGTTATTGATAATAAAAAGAATATGATAGTAACATGCAAAAAGGGAAGAGAAACAATTGAATATAAAGGTAAATATGTTATTGTAGCTCCAGGAAGAACGGGTGCTAAATGGATTCAAAAATTAGCGGATGAATATAATATTCCATATTTATCTCAAAGTATTGAAATTGGTGTTCGTGTTGAAGTACGTAAAGAGTTAATGGAAGACTTATGTAGTGTTATTTATGATCCATCAATCTTTATTAAAACAAAGACATATGGGGACGAAATAAGAACCTTCTGTACGAATCCAGGTGGTTATGTAACAAAAGAAAATTATTATGGATATATTTGTGTTAATGGTCATGCCTTAAAAAGTGTTAAATCAAATAATAGTAACTTTGCGTTCATATCAAAAGTTAATTTAACAGATCCAGTTACTAATACAAGAGAATATGGTGAATGTATTGCAAAGATTGCAAACTGTTTAGGAGACTCAAAACCAATATTACAAACTTTAGGTGATTTAAAGAAATTTAGACGTACAAGAGATAGTCGTCTTGATAAATTATTTATTACACCAACTCTTAAAGATGTTGTTCCCGGTGATTTATCACTTGTTATGCCACATCGTATTATTACAAATATTTTAGATGGACTAGAAGCTCTTGATAAGATTATCCCTGGTGTTAATAATGATGAAACCCTTCTTTATGGACCAGAGATTAAATTCTTCTCAAATGAGATTGAAACAGATAATAAATTTAAAGCTAATGATCATAATATATATTTTATTGGTGATGGAGCAGGTAAAGCTGGTAATATCGTAATCGCAGCAGCAACTGGTCTTGTATCAGCAAGAGATATAATTGATAGGTTGTAAAATGATTAATTTAGTAAAAAGAGTTGAAGAACTTCAAGATATGATTCATGAAAATCTTCATGAATATCCATTGTTTCAAGAAATGTTAGATGAAATCTATGATAAAAAGTTTCCAGAAATTGAAAAACTATTAATTAAAAATGAAGAATTTTATATTCGAGAAGCAATTAAAAAATTAGATAAATTAAATGACTATATTGTTAACACCAGTAAAGAAATTGATAAACAATATCAAATCTTTGATAAGCAAGCCGAAGAATGGAATAAGTATACTTATATAAATGCTGATCAAGATATTGTTAATCAAATGAATGAAAGAAGTAGGAAAGCTAATAAATTGATTAATAGTCACAAACTTGAAGATTTACGTGAAGCCAATAGTATCATGAAGGACTTAGTATATAAAGCTAAATATTTTAACAGTAAATAAACTTTACATTTGTAAAGTTTATTTTTTTTCATAAATATAGATTAGTTACTAATTTTATATTATTCTAATAATAGAGGGATATATGAAAAAAGGAATATATATTTTATTAATCGGATTATTAAGTATTATAATATCGGTAGCGTATTCTAGTTTAAATTATAGAGAAACTGTTAGAACTCCTGATTCAGGTTGGGACTATGATTATGATAGTGGTTCAAGTTGGGATGATGGTGGCTCAAGTTGGGATAGTTCTAGTTCATCATATGATTCTAATTCATCTAATCAATCATCTTTTACAAATACTGAGATAGTGGTCTTTATGATATTAACTATTATTTTCATCATTTTTCTTTCTATAGTAAATGTTGTAGTATCTAAGTCTAGTAGTTCTTTGAGTGGTAATTCGTTATATGATGGTGAAGAATATGATTATCTTCGTAAAAAACTATTTGAAATTTATAAAGAAGTTCAATATGCATGGTCAAATTTTGAATATAAAAAATTAAGAAAATTATTATCTGATGAATTATATAATAATTATGTTACATTACTAGAACAATTAAAAGAAAAACAACAACAGAATATTATGAGTGATATTGAACTTGTTGATATTGCAATTCAAGATATTAAAGAATTTGATGATTTAGTTCAATATGATATTCAATTAATTGTTAATCAGGTAGATTATGTTATTAATACTAAAAATAATAAAGTAGTGAGAGGTAATGAAGATATAAATGAAGTTCAGTATAAATTAACTTATACAATGTCTAAAAACAAAAAAAATACCTGTCCAAACTGTGGAACTAAGTTAGATAGTGTTGCATCACAAATATGCCCTAGCTGTGGTAGTACAGTAGTAAGTGATAAACATGATTTAATTTTAGTTAAAAAAGAGATAGTTAGACAATAAAACTTTACTAATGTAAAGTTTTTTTTATTACATTTGTTCACTGTTTATAATGATAGTTTTAGTAATTATAATAACGAAAAATAATATTTTTAATGATTCATTTAATTCGTAAATAAATGCATATATTAATAATGGTGATATATGAATAATGAATTAAAGCCTAGAGATAAATTAATGCTATATGGGCCAAGTAAATTAACAGATAGTGAATTACTAGCAATTATCATTAAAGTTGGTGTTAAATCATCATCCGTTTATGATATATCTAAAAAAGTATTAGATCGTATTGATAAACTAGATAATTTAATTAATGTTAACTTAAGTACTTTTAATAATATAAAAGGATTAGGAATAGTTAAAAAAATAGAGTTACTCGCATCTATTGAACTTGGAAGAAGAATATATCTTACAAAGAAAAATCATATTAAGTATTTAACTAGTGATGATATTTATAATGATAATAAAGATTTATTTTATAATAAAAAACAAGAATTATTTTATTGTTTGTATTTAGATAATAAAAATAATCTTATTGATAAAAAATTATTATTTATGGGTACTATTAATAAAAGTATTGTTCATCCAAGAGAGATATTTAAAGAAGCTTATTTACTTTCTGCTTCTAAGTTTATTTGCTTACATAATCATCCAAGTGGAGATGTAACTCCTTCCAATGAAGATTATTTATTAACAAAGAGTTTAATTGAAATAAGTATGATACAAGGTATTATCTTTTTAGATCATTTAATTATTTCTAATAATAAATATTATAGTTTTTATAATGAAAGTAATCTTTTCAATAAATAAAAAATATTTTATAATAAAGATGGGAGGTACTTATGATATATCCAAAGTTTTTAGAAAAGAATAGTAAGGTTGGTATTACAGCTTTATCATGTGGTTGTAGTGATGCTCTTGATGAAATCGAAAATGCAATTAATGCATACAAGAAAGATTATGAAGTTATTGTTACAGATGATGTATATGGTGATCATATTGTTAGTGCAGACAAAGAAACGAGAGTAGAAGAATTTAATACCCTTTTAAATCATAATTTATCTTTAATTAACATTGCTCGAGGGGGAAACTTTCTCTATGAGACTCTTGATGGACTTAAGTTCGATGAAATAAAAGAAAAACCATTATGGTTTATGGGATATTCAGATGTTACTAGTTTACTTTATATTCTTACAACAAAATATGATATTGCAACAATATATGGTTTTAATGCTAAAACATTTGGTGATTTACCCCTTCTTCCATATCAATTAAATTGTCTTGAAATACTTAAAGGTAATTTAATTAAACAAACTAACTTTCGTAATTTAAATTATTCAATTAATGGTGATTTTGAAAGTTCAGGAATTATTATTGGTGGATGTATTGAAGTACTTAGAAATATTATTGGAACGAAATATGATAATACCAAGAACTTTATAGAGAAATATAAAGATTATCGTATTATTTGGTATTTTGATATCTTTAATACACCTGCAGAAGATTTATATATAACGTTGTTACAATTTAGAGATAGTGATTACTTTAAATATACGGACACTTTTCTAGTATCAAAAGTATTATTTCCTAATGAAGAAGTTATGACTTATAAAGAAGCTTTTAATAAAGCTTTTCCTGATAAGAATATTATTATGGAATGTGATATTGGTCATATTAAACCTGTTCTAACAATTATAAATGGTAGTTATGTAAATATTAAATTTCATGATAAGAATTTAGAAATGACAACAGATCTATTAATATAGGTCTTTTTCTTTTTAGTTTATTGTTTTATAATAAGATAGGAGGTAATATGAAGAATAAGAAAAAAAGTAATAATTTAAATCTTCTTATTTTTATTATCATTACATTAATGATTTTTATTGGAATATATTTAATTTATGATAATAATTATAATGTTACCTTTACTCTTGATGAAGAAGAGATAAGTATTTTTCAGGGTGAAAAAATAAATAGTAGTTATAAAGCGTATGATAATAATGGTAATCCTCTTAATGATGTTACTATCGATGATAAAGTTAATTATAATACACCTGGTGAATATGAAAGATGTTTTACTTTAAAACATGGTTTATATAAAAAAACTTTATGTCAAAAAGTAATTGTTAAAGAAAATAAAGCTCTTAATTATGAAATAAGATTAAATGGTGATAGTACAGTATATGTATTAGTTGGTAATACTTATGAAGATTCTGGAGCTTTAGTATATGAAGGAAATAAAGAGATTGCTATTAATATTAATAGAAGAGGAACTATTGATACAAGTAAGCCTGGAAGTTATGAAATAACATATTATTTTGATATGAATAATACGCATAAAGAAGTAAAAAGAAAAGTTATTGTTTATGAATTAAATTATGAAATAACGAAATCAACAGCTAATATCACAAGTAGTGATATTACTATAAAAGTAAATGTAAATAGTGAATATTATAGTTATACCTTACTTCCAGATAATTCGAAAAAAGAAGAAAATAGTTTCGAATATAAAGTAACTAGTAATGGAGAATATAAATTTGTTATTTATGATAAATTTGGAAGTTATAGGGAAGAAATAATAAAGATTGATAATATTAAAAGAGAATATAAATGTAATGGGGTTATTGATCGTAAGGGTACAACTTTAACGGTTACTGGTGATGGACTAAAATATATTAATAAATATAATTATAAGTTAGATAATAAAGATTATGATGGAAAGAGTACTTATAATATTTATAAAATAGTTAATAAAGCAAGTGTTACCTTAACTCTTTTAGATAATTCAAGTTTAGATGTAGATTGTAAAATAACAAATAAATTAACTTATAAGTTTAAGTATGATCCTAATAATACAAAACCATATATAAGTTGTAAGACATATACATCACAAGACAAAGCTAAATATGATAAAATATTAAGAGATGCTATTAATGAAGTAGGAATAGGAACAAGAGCAGGTAATGTTGAAGCTGCAAGATTCCTTCTTGGAGGTCTTGATTATAAAATTAAATATATTGGACCAAAGAAATATGATAATCAATTAGGTTCATATAATAGAGTTGGCTTAAATATTGGTCAAAGTGAGGGATGGGGATGCTCTAAATCTGGTTGGACGCAAGGACTTGATTGTACAGGTTTTGTTAGTTGGGTCTTTAAACAAAATGGATTATCTATTAAAGGTGGAATATATGGTACAGGTAACACTTATAAAACTGCTACCGTTGTAAATAGAATTAAAGCTGGTGATTTAATGCTTACTCCTAATAATGGATCTAATCCTAAAAAAACAGGACCATTTATTCATATAGGAATGGTTATTGGGGTAGATAGTAATTATATTTATGTTGCCGAATCAACAACCGGAACAATAAATGCTTTAGTAGTTACAAGAATGGATAAAAGAAATCTTCCTACTGGTGGTAAATTTTCAACAGTTAGATTATATCCATATGATGGAGAAGGTAAATATACTGATATGTGGTTAGATTAAGGAGAGAATATGAAAAAAGAAGAAGAAAAGAAAAAAATTATTGTTAGTGCGTGTCTACTTGGAGACAATTGCAAATATGATGGAACGAATAATTATAATGAAAGACTGGCTAACTTTCTTGCTGATAAAATCGTTTTTAAAGTATGTCCAGAACAATTAGGTGGACTATCTACTCCTAGAGTACCATCTGAGATTAGAAATGGTAGTGTTTTTAATAAAGATGGTGATGATGTATCATATTATTTTACTAAAGGAGCTCTTGAAACGTTAAAGATTGCTCAACAAAATGAAATAAGTATGGCGATTCTTAAAAGTAATAGTCCATCATGTGGAAATAGTGAAGTTTATGATGGAACCTTCTCAGGTAATTTAGTACCAGGTGAGGGAATAACCGCTCATTTACTTAAATTAAATGGTATTGAAGTTTTTAATGAAAATGATATTGATAAACTAGAAAAGATGTTTTAACATCTTTTTTTGTAAATAAATAATATAATTAATGGTAATTATGTTATTATATTATTAGATTTAGAAGGTGATTTATGAAAACAGATATTGAAATAAGTAGAGAAGCAAAAAAAGATAATATTACGAAAATAGCAAAGAAATTAGGAATAACTTCTAGTTATTTAGAATGTTATGGAAAAGAAAAAGCAAAGATTAATTTGCGTTTAATGAATAAAATAAAAAATAATCCTGATGGTAAATTAATTCTTGTTACTAGTACTAACCCAACACCTTTTGGTGAAGGTAAAACGACAATGAGTATTGGTATTGATGATGCCCTATGTGCTTTAGGCAAAAAGAGTTTAGTAGTACTTCGTGAACCATCTCTAGGACCTGTTTTCGGTATTAAAGGTGGAGCAACAGGTGGAGGTTATGCCCAAGTAGTTCCTATGGAAGATATCAATCTTCATTTTACAGGAGATATTCATGCTATTGAAACATGTAATAATTTACTTTGTGCCATTATCGATAATCATATTTATCAAGGTAATAGTTTAAATATTGATCTTGAAAGAATTACTTTTCAAAGATGTGTTGATCTAAATGATAGAGCATTACGTAATGTAACGATTAAATATGATAATAAAGGACTTGAAAGAGAAGATAAATATAATATTACCGTTGCCAGTGAAATTATGGCTATTTTATGTATGGCAAGAGACATTAATGATTTAAAAAGAAGAATTGGTAATATCTTTATTGGATACTCTAAAAGAGGAAAGATGTTATTTGTTCGTGACCTTAAATGTGTTGATGCCCTAGCTCTTGTTTTAAAAGATGCCATAAAGCCAAATCTTGTTCAAACACTTGAAAATAATCCAGCAATTATTCATGGTGGACCATTTGCTAATATTGCTCATGGATGTAATAGTATTATTGCTACAACCATGGGACTAAAGCTTGCTGATTATGTTGTAACAGAAGCTGGATTCGGTGCCGATCTTGGAGCAGAAAAGTTCTTGGATATCAAATGTCCAAATGCAAATTTAACACCAAATGCGATTGTTATTAATGCAACTATTCGTTCTATGAAATATAATGGTGGAGTAGAGAAAGATAAAGTTAAAGAACCTAATCTTGAAGCTGTTAAACTTGGTATTAAAAATCTTGATACACATATTGAAAATATGAAAAAGTATACAAAGAATATTGTTATATGTCTTAATAAATTCTATACAGATACTGACGAAGAAATAGCTTTTGTAAAAAAACATGTTGAGAATTTAGGTTGTGAATTTTCACTTTCTACTTGCTTTACCGATGGTGGTAAGGGAAGTATTGATCTAGCTAAAAAGATTATTAAATTATGTGAAAACAAGCCTGATTATCAAAAGTTATATGATTATAATGATACATTAGTTAATAAGATTAATATTGTTTGTAAAGAAATATATCGTGCAGGAAAAGTAACATTTAGTAATAAGGCTAAAGAAAAACTTGAATTATTTGAGAAAAAAGGTTTTGGATCATTACCTGTTTGTATTGCTAAAACTCAATATTCATTAACAGATGATCAAAAAGTACTTGGTGCCCCACGTGATTTTACAATGCATGTAAATGATGTAAGACTTTCAAATGGTGCGGGTTTTGTCGTTATTTTAATGGGTAAAATAATGACGATGCCTGGTTTATCAAAAGAGCCAGCATATCTTGGAATGAAATTCTCAAGTACTGGTAAAATAAGCGGATTATATTAAAAAGACTATCTAATTTAGATAGTTTTTTTTATGCATAAGATTTAATAAAAGAATTGTATATTTGATATAAAATTGATAAAATGATAATAGAGTATAATTGTAGCAATAAGATACGGAAGTGATTATATGGATATTAATAGTGAAAGTGTTAAGAACGGTCTAATTCATCTTTCTCTTGCAACCAAAAATATTCAAGAGATGAGAAAATATATCGCTATAGCATCTGATAATTTAGATAGAAGAATAAGCAATCATTACGGTGAAGTTAAAGAATTATTAAGAAAAATAGAATTAACAGAACATGAGATTGTTGATTTATGTAATGATTTTATTGAAACTACTGAAAGTACTGTTGATTTTATAGGTTCATCAAAAAGTAAAATTGATGGTGAAGTAATTAATACAAGAGATAATCCTTTATTACCACAAGAAACTAGTATTAATGGTGTAGCATTAGCAAAAGTTTACGGAATAACTTCAGAAGATATATTATTATTAGGAAAAGGTCCCATTAACCCCGAATTATTAACAATGAACGATATCATTCAAATTCAACAAGCTAAAGAAGATGAAAGAAATCGTCAAATTTTATTATCAAATGGATATACTCCAGAAGATGTAGATAGGGTTTTAAAAAAGGAAATATCTCCAGAAGAATTATATCAGGAAATATATGAAGAATATTGTAATGGAAACCCTGATAGATTTAAAGCTTTAATTAGCGCAGCTCAACTTGATGAATATTATTTTAGTCGTAGTGAAACTGAGCTTCTTCTTGCAGATAAAGAGGCTAGACTTGAATATCTTTTAAGCGATGAAAGTAAAGATGAGAGAAGCAAATTAGAGCGTGAATTCGCTTTATACAATTTAGTCGTAGAAGAAGCAAAATTTGATGAAAGTAGTAAATTATATCGTTATACTTTTGAAGATTCTAAAGAGACAATTACTTTTACTGAAGAAGATTTTGCATCTCTTAAAGAAACAAGGGATTATCTTGGTGAAAAACTTGATAATTTTGATGAAAATAAACGACAAGAAATTGAAGCATTAGAAACCGAGATTGGAAATCTTAAGGCTATGTTGGGTGATGCTAGCAAAAGAGAATTTACATATAATACAATGAATGAATTGGATGCTGGTATTGAAGACTTGAATGCTAGAATTGCAGAAATAGATCAAATTTTAAGTGGTAAAGATTTAGATTATGAATCATATAATAATCTAAATACCAATTGGAGTTGTATAAAAGTAAATGATCATACTTATGTTGTAATAGATGGAGCTGGAAATCGTAAAACTTATACTAGTTTAGATGATTTACTAGCTGATGGCTTTAATATGATACCTACAAAGGATACAACGCAATCTATTCTAGAAGGTAAAGGATTAAATTCATGGTTTGGAATTGATAATACTTCCATTGATACAACGGGATGGACGTGTGTTAAAATTGCCCCAAACAAATATTGTTTGATGGATGGAAATAAAAATCATATTGATATGAGAGGCAATAGAAGTTATGATACTTTTACGGTTGAAGAATTAGTTAATAATGGTTTTTATTTACCACCAGATCATCGTGTACAATTGGATGAAAATGGTGAACTTATCCAAGTACTTGAATATAATCAAGAAGTTGATTTACTTGATAGATTAGAAAATCAAGAAATGAATGTTTGGTTTCCATTACTTAATGAATCAATAAGAGGTGAATGGGAATCAGATAATCCTGAATTAATTGCTAGACGAAGAGAATTAATTCTAGAGCGAGACTTTTTATTAGAAACAAAGTCTAATGTTGAAGCGAATACAAATTATAATTTGAAATATGATAAATATACAATGCAACCTGACTTTAAAGCTAAAAGTCAGTTTAAAGCAGCACCTGCTCAGGATATAACTTATTATCGAAATGATTGGCATATAATAATCAATATTTTTGGAATAGAAGCAGGTCGTTATAACTTTATGGATACTCCAGAATATCGAGGGGCTCTATTAGCAAGAATGTTAAATGGTGATGCAATTATTTTACCTGATATAGAAGGCAATGCTTTAAATGTATGTGGAGATGAAGGTCAAGAATTTTATTTTTATGGTGATGAACGCCAAATATTCTTTAATGAATTTCAACAATGGATTAATGCTGTTGTAGTAGATCCTAATACAGGAAAAGAATTAAGAGCTATTTATCCTAGTGAAATTGCGGTGTTTAATTATATATGTAATACTGAAGGCTATGAAGCTGGTTATCAATATCTTATGAGTATGAGAGCAGAATTTGATAGAAGAAATGCTGCTATTCAAACAGCAAAAGATGCTAATTTTGCAAGAACTAACGTTCTTTCAGGAACCTTAGCATTATTCACGGAACCTTTTATTGCTTTGGCTAATGCTGGAACAATTATGCGAAAGAAGAGTCGAGGAGATGAGATCTTTCTAACAAACGTATATAATCCAGCAAATACATGGCATACTACATTAGCAGCAGATATGGGTAGACAATATGGTGCTGGATGGGAAAAAGCTTATAATATTGTTTATAGTTTAGATCAATCAATGATGAATTTATTAGTTGCTTATGCGACTGGTGGTAGTAGTTTATCAGTTACTTTATCTAGTACTTTTATTATGGGTTTACCTGTTTTTAATGCTTCATTTTATGATGCTAAAACTAAAGGAATTGATGATAATACTGCACTTCTTCTTTCAGGGTTAAAGGCAACAACTGAAATTGTTATGGAATCATTTTCTTTAACACATTTATTAGGACTTGAAGCTGCATATCAAAATGCTTTATCTTCAGGAACTGTTGTTTCACTATTCTCTAATAGAATTAAAGCTTTACCAGCTAAAATGCAACCATTTGCTGAAAAATTATTATTAACAAGTTATTGTATGGTAAGTCAAGGTTTAATTGGTGGTGAAGAAGAATTAGCTACTGAAGTACTAGATCATATATGGGATTTTGCTTTGTCAAAAGAAAATAGTTTGGCATATAAAAAGTTTATTGAATATAAAAAGCTTCATCCAAATTGTACAGATTTTGAAGCTAGTGCCTTTGCAATTAGTCAAGTAATGGATACTGGATGGGATGCCTTTACTTCAGGATTTATTGCTGAAGCTATCATGGGTGGTGCTGGTCATGTTAATAGTGGAACACCAAATCTATCACCTTATACGGGAATGGATTTTCAAGGTCCAAGTATTGATGATTTTACTTTCCCAGATAGTCAACAAGGTGGTCCAAGTGATATAAATCCAGATAGTCATGTTGGTGAAGATATTGATATCCGTGAAGATACTCAAGGAGAAGGTCTTAGTCCTCAAGAAGATAGTTCTTTAGGAGAAGATTCTCAAATTGATAGTAATAAAGAGGCTAAATCTCAAATATCTATCGAAGAGGATAGTAATATACCAGAATCCATTAGAAATGCTATTAAAAATGGTACTTCCGTTAATGGAAGAATAGAAATTCCTGCTGATGTTTTACTAGATAATGAAATTAAAATATATAGTAAAGATAAGATTTGTTTTGATGAAACAACTAATCAATTTATACGTGTTGATAGTAATGGAAATATTCTTGCAGTAATTGATCCAGAATTATTATATGGAACTAATTTACGTGATGCGTCAATGCGACTTATGCGAGATGATGTTAATGGAATATGGGTTGATAGAATAACAGGGTTTTATACTCCAATTCAACCAAATTATAATTGGTCAACTCTTTTAAGTCACTTAAATGGTGAATTTAAGAATCGAAGATCAACAGGGTTACATTCATTTGAATCTTTTGCATCACAATTAAAAGATGGAACTATATCAATTAAAGTAGGAGAAAATTTATATACTAGTGTTGATGTTGTTACGGATACGGCAACTGGAGATCTTGTTATTAAAGGAACTGATGGTGCTGAACTTGATAGAGTTGCTCCAGATGCTAATGGTTTTATTTCAATAGATTATTGGGAATACACTAGTCACCCTCGTAGAGGTGCCACGTCTAAAACATTATTCCCTGCAGGAATAAATTTACAAGCTATTGCTGACGAGTTTAATTCTATTCCAAATAAAGTACCAACTCATCTTCAAATTAAAGAGAATTCTACGACAGGACAAATAAATTTAAGAAATGCATATTATGAATTTGAATATACGATTCCTGAAACTGGTGAAAAAATTGATATTATAGTTGAAGTTACTAATGGTGAAATTGCATCTATGTATCCTAAAGGAGAAATGTTTAATTCAGGAAGACCAAATACTTTTGATGTTGTAACAAAATCAAATAATAGTTCAGGCACTCAAGTTTCAGTTGAACAAATAGTTGCAGATCTTACTGCAAAATATGGTGATAATGGATTAAGTATTAATGTAGAAAATGACTCTTGTACTGTTAAAGTTGGTGATGATAGTTTCGTTGTTCCATCATCTGAGCTTGGTAATGAAGCAACTCGTGAACAAATCGAAATGTTAACAGATTCAGATTATTTTAGAATTAGAAATATCTATTCTAATGATATTACTAATGTTTCTATTTCGGATGGTAAATATAGAATAACAACAATTCATGGAGACGTAATTACTTTATCTAAAGAAGATGTGGAATCAGGCTTAGCAAAAACGGCTTTAGATATGGTGACTTCATTTGATTATAAAGCGATGAGAGATTACTATCAATCAAGTATAGATAGTGTTACATGTGATCCTTTAAATAAAACGTATACCCTTGTAGTGGCAACAGGTGAAACAATTACTTTTGATACTAGGGAATTGTCTAATGGTCTTGCTGAAAATAAATTAATAGCAGCAACAGATCCCGATATACTTGATTTTAGAGAAAGAAATAAAAATAGAATAGAAAGTTTTTCATATGATGGAAAAGTTTTTCGAATTGTTGCCAATAAATTTGGTGATATTATTGAAGAACGTGATTTATTCAAGTATGATGTACAATTGAAAATAGATATGCTAACTGATGAAAGATATTTAAATTTAAGAGAAAAATATCCTGGTAAATTTATATCAGTTGCTGTAAGTGATGGTAAATATCATGTTTCAGTATTAGGAGTTAATTCTCGTCGAACATATACATTTTCCTTTTCTCCAGGTGAGATGGATAATCAAACAATAAATGATAGTATTGACATGATGTTGAGTGAAGAATATGATAATTTCTATATTAGTATGTGTTTCATAAATAATTTTATTTTAGGTATTACTGTAAAAAATGGTAGATATGTTATTACACGATTGAATGGCTCAGAAATATATGCTGAACGTGGTGGCTTATCGGATAGCGGTTTATTAAATCAATTATTTTTTGATTCCATCGTTAATGAACATCATGCAGGTTTATCATCATGGAGTCGAGATGGAGATAATTTTAAACTTGTAACAACAAATGGTGATACAATAATATTAAATTCTAAGCAACTTCGAAATCCAAAAATTTATAATATGATTGGTGTTATGATAAGTGATCAGCAATATGCAAAACTAAAAAAACATGTTGGTGATATAATAAAGTCTACGACGATTGATGAAGAAGGAAAGTTAGTTATTACAACAACATATGGTGATACTTTTGCCTTATCAAGTGAAATAATTAATTCTGAAAACTTATTCTATGATATGATTGCTTATAAATATCGTCATGAAGCTATATTAATGGAAGATGGTAGATATCGAATTGTAGATAAATATGGTCAAGAATATTTCTTTACAGAAAGTGAATTAGCAGATGATGTTAATCTAATAAATATTTATAATTTAACAATCGAATATGAAAATGATTTAGTTAATGATTGGATAATAAATAATATCCTAGAATTACCATCAAAAATAACACCTAAACAACAAGCAGCAATGGATGCTAAAGTAGATGAGATTGCTATTAGAATTGGTGCTACACGAGAAGAAGTATATAGTGCGATTCGTCAAGGTTTAAATAAAGTTGTTAGTGAGTCTGCTTTTGGTGATCGTATTTCAATGAATACTTTACAAGCAATCCTAACATCATGGATAAAAAATCAACATGAATCTAATTCTTCGAATGGGGCATATAACCCAAGAGAAAGAAGAAGACTTGAAAATGCATTGTTCTTTGTTCCTCCAACAGTTGATGCAAGTGATGCTGCTGTATATGGAATGTTATTTCCAGATTTAAATACGGCATCTGACACTTCAAAAGCCATAAATTATTATCGTAGCGGACCAGGATATTGGTATGGAAGAGGAGACGGAGATAAGACCCAAGTAGTCCTTATCTTTAATAAATCAAAGATAATGGATAATACAACAATAACAATTGGCGATTCTCTTGATTATGCATATTATCAAGGTTTTGGACCTGGAATTCAAGCTGGTGCTCCAGCAACTAATCCAGAATATTTAGGTTCATTTGAGGAATTCTTAGATGGTGTAACTAGTTTAGACGAAATCAAAAATGCTAATTTAGAGACTTTTGCTCCAAATCATTCTTATCGAGGTGACCAATATATCGAGATTCAAGTTCATGGAAGAAATGCTCATAGCATTGATGTAATTGAGGAAATAGTTTTCTTAGTTGAACCAGATCCTGTGGTTACTAAAATGTTAGATAATTTGAATATTCCATGGCGAGTTATATAACAAGGAGGTTTTATGAATAATAACAATAATAGTAATAGTAACAATAATAGTAATAGTAAAAAATATAAAGTTCTTGCAGAAAGTAATGGAAGTTATCTTGTTACAAGAAATCTTAATGCAACATTTAATGATATCATGGTAAGCGGATTTATTGTTAATAAGGATGGCAAGATTATTTCTCCAGAATTACCAATTGGAACTTTAACCAAAGATGGCTATTGGCATATAATAAATGGTAATTATGAAGACTTGATTAGTTCTACTAATGACTATATAAGAGATGCTTTGTTGGGAGCGGCCGTTGGTGATGCCTACGGCGTTCCCTATGAATTTTTAAGTCGTGCGGAAATATCTAAATTAGAACTTGGTGATATGATTGGAAATGACAATAATCCGGGTTTTGTTAGTCGATGGTCAAAAGCAATTCCAAGTGGTGCATGGAGTGATGATACATCTATGATTGTTGCAACAATGGAAGCGATTTGTGCTAATCGTTCTATCAATTATGATAGTATAATGAATAATTATCTTAGATGGTGGAATGAAGGAAAGTATTCTTCATTAGAATTTCCTTTTGGCTTAGGAGGAGTAGTAAATAAATCTTTAGTTAGATATGCAAATGGTGTTAGCCCTACTGAATGTGGTTGTCGTGGTTTTATGGATAATGGTAATGGTTCCTTAATGAGAATTTTACCATTCTCTATATATTGCATTGAAAATGATTTAGATGATAATGAGACTCTCGATTTTATTACTAAAGCTTCTTCATTAACTCATGGTAATGAGATAAGTATCATGGCATGTTTTATGTATACAATCTTCTTAAAAGAATTAGTTAGAACTAGAAATAAAAATATGGCTTTTAGTGCAATGATATTTACTAAATATGAAAATTATTTTTCAAAAGAAACAGTAGAACGATTTAAAAGAATTAATAATCCTAATTTTTATCTAAAAATTGAAGACATTAATGAAAGTGGTTATGTTATTGATACTTTAGAAACAGTTATGTATTCTATAATGAGTAGTAATAGTTATCGCGAAACAATTGAGAATTGTATTAAAGTTGGTTATGATACTGATACAAGTGCTTGTATTGCGGGATCACTAGCTGGAGTTCTTTATGGCTATGAAAACATTCCTAAAGAATGGCTTGCTAAACTAAGAAGAAGAGAATATTTAGAAGGACTTAGTGAGAAATATTCAAGAACGCTAGAAACGATGAAGTTATCTGAAAAAAGAATATAAACATTATTGTATTAAAACAATATAATTGATAAAATAAGAATTGGTGAAACCTTATTAAAGCAGGAGGTGTTATTATGTATGATAAACTTAATTACAATTTAGAAATATATGCATATGATGATATGATATCTGATAATATGTGGGAAGATACAACTCGTGATGACACAATAGAAATATTGCATTCATTTACAGAAGAAGATTGGCAAAAATTATTTCAAGAATTGCCAACTAAATCAACTATGTGGCAAAAAAGACTTGTAGATTGTATCATTAGTGAAGATAATCAAAATGAATTAAAAGTTTTATTATTTTTAGCCAATACAAATGATCCTGTTTTGTTTGCTGAAGTAATAGTTGCCATATATGACTTTGATTTGAGTAATATAGAAGGTCTCGATAGTTTATATGATAAAGTAGAAAAAATGGTACCACTTGTACCTTTGTATCGAAAATCTGTATTAACTGACTTTTTAGAAAAAAAAAATAGTGTAAGATCAAAGTGATAAGAACAGATAAAGCAATTTATCTGTTTTTTTAATGAAATAATAATGTAAAGAATTAATAAAATAATTGTAATATTATTTTATTATTGATAAAATGATAATAGAGGATAAGATCCTTACATATTTTTGGAGGTGAAAAGATGGCAGCAATGCATTATGAAGGCAATTTTAATGCTGAAAGAAGTCAATTAAAAACAATTGATGAAACTATTACAAAAGAATTAAACGCAATGAAAGAAACTTTAGAAGGAATGAGTGCGTATTGGAAAGATGAAAAGAGTGAGTCTTTTTTAGCAAGTGCAACTGGTGCAATTGCAGAAATTCAAACTAAGCAATCACAAGCAATATCAGATGGAAATAATCTTTTAACAGAAGTAGAAAATGCACTTAAGATATATCAATAGGAGGTAATAATGATGAAATTAGAATTAAGAAAAATATATGAAGCTGCTGATGCAAATGCAGGTCTTGGTGGTGGTGCTGGTGGTGTAGCAAAAGATTTCGATTATTCCCAAGTTGAAGCAGCATTAACAAAAATAGAAGCAAATATTGCAAATATTTTAACTGCTTGTGGTACTAAAATAAGTGTAACATCTTATACTGGAGATGCTCAAACTGCAGTAGAAGGAGCAGTTAATAAGATTCCAACTTATCTTGCAACAATGGAAACACCATTAAAAGAATTAAGTTCAAAAATTGTTGAAGTTAAAGAGGCTTATGCTAAGAGTGAAGCTGGTATTAAAGCCGCTTTATCTAATATTGGTAACGGTGGCTCTAACGGTGGAGCAAGCAACAGCAATAATGTTAATATGGTTAAGTAATTAATAATAATGGGGGTGTTGATTATTTTCAACACCTTTTATTATTTATGGGTGGTGAATAATAATGTCTAGAGTATCAATTAGTAAAAATGATTTAGCTATCAAAGAAATAGAAAAAGCAATTCATAATTATGATATGGCTTTAAGTGATATTAAAAAAAATAATAATAATTCTAAAACTGATAATATTATTTCGATGATTGAAAAAAATAAAAATGAATTAGTTGAATCTAAAAAGAAAATTATATATTTATCCTCGCAAATTAGAAATAGATTAGCTGAATTAGAAAAAAAAGATGATACTGAGAATGATTAATATAATTATATAGATATTATGTTTAAAAGAAGTTAGTGATGATAATTCACTACTTTTTTTATTAATTATTTTCTTGCATAAAATTATCATTAATGATATCATTGTAATGATAAAATTCTTTTAAAAATTTATAAAGAGGGTGAATTTATGTCAAAAATAAAAATATTTGCTCTCGGTGGATTAAATGAAGACGGTAAAAATATGTATGTGTGTGATGTAGATAATGATATCTTCATCTTTGATGCTGGTTTGAAGTATCCCCGTGAGCGTATGCTAGGTATTGATTATATAATACCAAGTAACGATTATTTAAAAGAAAATTATAAAAAAATTAAAGGTATTTTTATAACTCATGGTCATGAAAGTAATATGGGAGCTTTATCAGATATAATTATGGATTTTCCTAATATCCCGATATATGGTTCTAAATTTACAATTGAGATTATTAAATTACAATTACAAAATGATGGTATTAGTAAAGCTAATCTTCATGTTTTAAGACCACATCTTAAACTAAATATGGGTAAGAATAGTGTCTTTCCAATTAGTGTAACGCATTCAATCCCTGATTGTTTCTGCTATGTATTAAATACAGAAGATGGTGCGATTGTCTATACAGGTGACTTTATCTTTGATCCAGGGCAACGTGGCTTTTATGGAACGGATATTGGTAAACTTGCATATATTGGTAAACAAGGTGTTTTATGTTTAATGAGTGAAAGCTTATATGCAGCTAAACGTGGTTTTACAAGTCCAAATCATAAAGTAAATAAGTTTATTCGAACAGTTTTAAATAATAATCCAAATCGTATTATTATGAGTGTTTTACCAGCCCATATCTTACGTATTCAAGAAATCTTTGATGAAGTATCAAAAACTAATCGTAAGATTGTTATTATGGGTAAAAACTTACAAGATATGATAAATATGGCTATTAAGAATAAGTATTTATCAATTGATCAAAATAAGATTGGTGACTTGACTAATGTTAATGATAAAAACATCATTATCTTAATAAGTGATGGTAAAGAAAAACCATATATGAACTTAGAGCGTATTATAAAAGGTGTCGATAAGTTTATAAAACCAAATGAAAATGATACTATTTTCATTACTGAACCAATGTATTTAGGTATTGAAAAACGTATGGTTCAAATTATGGATGATATTGCTAAACTTAATATGAATGTAATAAGTTTAAATGGAAAAGTACACTTACTTGAACATCCAAGTAGAGAAGACTTGATGTTAATGATTAACTTAATGCAACCAAAATATTATTTTCCTGTTAAAGGTGAATATAAAGATCAATATGCCAATGCTGATATAGCAAATCAAACAGGTATTTCAAAAGATAATATCATTTTAAAACTTAATGGTGATGTGGCAACAATCATTGATGGTGAATTAAAACCTGATATTTTTGAACAAGTTAAAGTAGATGAAGTATTAATTGATGGTAAAAGTCAAAATGATATCGGAGAACTTGTTCTTAAAGATCGTGAAATGCTTGCGGAAAATGGTATTGTTATTGTATGTTGTACTCTAAATCATGAGACGAAAGAAATAATTGCTGGACCTGAAGTCTTAACAAGAGGTTTTATATATGTTAAAGATAATATGGATGTCCTTGCAGAAAGTCAAAAAATATCAGAAGATGTTATAAAAAAGAATACAATGCCTGGTACAAAAGTAGATTATAATCAAATTAAACAAGATATTCGTGATGCTTTAGGTAGATATTTTTATACCGAAACAGAATGTAAACCAATAATTATAACGGTTATGCAAGAAGTATAGAAAAAAGACTAGAATTTTAATTGTTCTAGTCTTTTTTTATGGTATAATTAAAGATAGGATGTGATACTATGATTTATCATGTAGATTTTGCTAATTTTGATGAATATAAAATTGAGTTACAAAAGAAAATTAAGAGTTTAAATAAAGTATTAGAATCTCTATTTAAATCTCGTGAAAAGTTAATTTGGCAAGGTGAAGCATACGACACAGCCATGGATATCTTTTATGACAAAATGAAAGATTTATATGTTATTCCTGAAGTATTAGAATTATATATTAAATTTATAGATACAGCTCTAAATGATTATCAAGCTGGAATGGAGGAAATTAAGAAAAGTTTTGATGAGATTTTAGATCAAATTAAAAATGAAAAAATGAGAAGAGGTGAGTTGTTTTATGAAGAGTGATATTATTGTTGACTCTGAAACAATTGAAGCCTTCTCTAAAAAAGTTGAAGAAAGTTCTAACGAATTAAATATTTTATTAGATGATATGATTTTATTATCTGATGATTTAGATAAATATTTTAATACGCCAACTGGTAAATTAATGAAAGAAACTTTAGTAGATTATTTACTAAAATCTAAGAAATCTTGTGATTCATTAAAGAACTTTGGTGTTGTATTAAGTAAAACATCTAAATTATATGATGCTACTAATAATCAAATAGCTCGTGAAGTAGGGGCAGGTGATTAGTATGCCAAATTTAAGTTCAATAAAAGTAAGAGGGGAATTTTATGTACCCAATAAATATAAAAACCAAGCATCTGAATATAATAAATGTGTGCAAGGTGTTAGTACAACATTAGATGGAGCTATTTCAGAACTTGAAAACATTAATAGTATGTTAGGATTAGATAGCGAATCAGCAAAAGATGTTCTAACAAAGAATGTTTTAGTTGGAAATGAAGAAATAAAAACGGAAATAAAAAGCCTAGTAGATGATTTAGATAATTATTCAGGTGTAGTCGGAAAAGTAGCTAAAGATTTAGACGAGGAATTATACGAAGAAGCAATGGCCATTAAAGCGGAAATGGATCGACAGGAAGCTTTAAGAAGAGCAAGACTTAAAGAAGAAGCAAAAGATACCGTTGAGACGGAAACAACAGATAATGATTCTAAAACATTAAGTCCAAGACCTCGTGACGATAAAATCGAAATGCTATTGATGTAGGAGTGATGTATGAATTATGGTGTAGATAATAAATATGTTACTTTTACTGAAGATGATTTAATGAGTTTTGATTATCTTG
Source organism: uncultured Clostridia bacterium (assembly GCA_946409545.1). Classification (GTDB taxonomy): domain Bacteria; phylum Bacillota_I; class Bacilli_A; order RF39; family UBA660; genus RUG12783. The sequence goes on from CAMJWT010000003.1 coordinate 57,112, forward strand.
GTATAAGATATGAAAGAGATGCTGATAAAACTTATTTAATATCTTATGATAATAAGATAATAGGAATTATTGATAATACGGCTACTTATGAACAACTTGAAAGTGTTATTGATAGTAGTTTTTATACAACGCAAATTGCTGACTATAGTCCAGATGCCCAAAAAGCTTTAGGTGATTTTGTTAAATCAATTGAAAGAGAAACGGGAAGAACCGTTGATTATGCTGGTCTTGATGGTGATGGTTATACCTTAGTAGTAGATGGGGAAACAATAACTTTTCCTTATAAAGATAATCATTCACTTGATATGGGTGAAGTATTATCAAAAGTTAGCAAAAGAACAACTTTTCAAGCTAGTGATAAATTAAATGAAGAAAATAAAGTTGTTATTGAAAACTATTTAAAAGAAGCAATAGATCCTAATTCTAATGTAGAAGTAAAATTAAATGAAGAAGGAACATATTCCATTTATATTGATGGACAAGAATATATAAAATTAGAGAAAGATATTACTTTAGCAGAAACAGTTAAATCTATAAGTGATGAAATTGATAGTGGACATTCATTAAGTGATTATAATAAAAGACCAGAAACTTATAGATTACAAGCTCGTACTAATCAAAATTATAAAGTTCATATTGATGAAAATCTTTTTGGTGATGTACTAGCTAAACACAATAAAGTAAAAAATGAAATCGGTGATGTTAAAACATTATATCGAACAGATATGATGACTGATGAATTATTAAGTTCCTATAATGAAGTTGTAGGAACAGAAGGTAATACAAATCCATGCGATCGCATTGATAAAACTGCAGAATTGCTTGGTAATATAACCTTAAATGTTAAATATTCACTCGAAGCATATAAGAATATTGATCATAACCTAGGAGTTGTTTTTAATTCCATTGTTAATGATATTTTCAAAATTAATTCTTATCATGAAGCTGGTGAAATAAAAGATTATAAAAGTCAAACTTTTGAAGAGAGAGAAACAACTCTTGAAAATTTATTAAATGAATATAAAGCGGCTTTAGATGAATTAAAAGGAGAATTAAATAAATTATATCCATCGTATTATGGAAACGATCGATGTACTGGAGAATTACCTCCTGAAACGTATGCTATTTTAGATACTTTAATGACATGTTTTGTTGATGGTTCTGGTGGATTTGATTTAAATAATAACTTTTTAATATCGCAATTTAAACAATTTGTTGATTTTAGTAAAGAAAATGATTTAATGACAAAACTAGATTCCTATTTTGGTGGCGATAGTTGGCGTAAATCAGGAATGGCTGAATTAAATGCTATCTTATGTAAAAATTTATTAGATGGTGGATATGATATAGATTCTTTATATAATAATTATGATTATATAGGTAGTAATTCATACTTAAAAGATTTAGAAAGAAGAAACTTAGTTGAACTTGTTGAAATTGATGGACATAAGATTTATCGAATGGTTGATGAATCTAATGGCGAAAATATTTTAGGAAGAGAAAACAAAGCTTATGGATATAAAGATGGATATTATTATTTTTATGATGATAATGACCTTCAAAAATATCTTCTTGATAGAAATATTGATGCAAGATGTGAAGAAGCATTCTTAAATCAGTTTCATTATAGTAATGAATATACAATTAATAATTTGCGCAATGTCTCACCATCTTTTGGAGCAAACTTATCAGGCCTTTGGGATATGAGTTCGTTGGTTAATGATAAACCAATTGATGAAGAAAGTCGATTATTCTTAAAGAACACTATGGGTGAATGGTATCATAAAGGTATTAATTATCAAGAACGTAATAGTGATGAAGAAAAATCATATAACTTAAGTGATTATTGTGAAATGCGTGTTAATGAATGTAGTTCTATTATCACTGATATCGCCCTAGTAAATGAGAGTGTATATCAATATGAACAATTACAATTATTATTGCCATATGAAATCGAAATGGAAAATCTTGATTACTTTGATTACCTAGTTAAAGATTATAGTCATATTGAATTTGATGAAAATGTTAATCAAAATAATATTAGTTATTTATCCCAAGAAGAACTTGCTTTATATTATTATTTTAAAAATAGTGATTCTAATAAAGCGAGTGGATATATCAAAGCTTTACAAGATACTATTAATCAACGAAAAGGTTATGAAGAAGCTGCTATGAGAATATATGAAGCTAATAAAAATGGTGAAGATGTCATTGATATCTTAACTTTAAAAAAGTATGGATTATCTGACGGTGTTGGTAACTTTATTAATGGCTTAGGTGATTTCTTTACAGGAATTGATAAATGCTTTGGTTTAGGTATTATAAATGATGATACATACGGAAAAGTTAGAACAAGTGATGATTACCGTAATATGTATATGTTGTCATTACTACAACAAGATAATGTATATAATGATCAATTAAGTAGCGCTTTTAGAGATATGTTGCAATTTGAGTATAAAGCCAATACTTCTATAGGTAATATGGCCATACCAACATTAGTATCATTTATTCCTGTAGCTGGTAAAGTTTTAAGTCCTGTTCTTTTAGGAATGTCTTCGGCTGGTGGAACAATGAGACAAACGATGCTTGAAGGATATGGTAACACAGAAGCTCTTATTTATGGTCTTGCATCAGGAGCAAGCGAAGTATTACTTGAAAGACTACTCGGTGGTATTACAGGACTTAATGGTAATACGGAAGCATTACAAGGATTTAAGGCCTTCCTTCATTCTATGATTGATGAAGCTGGAGAAGAATTTGTTCAAGCTTATTTTGACGGTATGATGCGTTCTATAATTTTAAAAGAGCCATTTGATTTATCAAGTGTAAGTGGTGATGCCTTCGAATCAGCTTTAATGGCTTTATATACATCTGGGGTAATGAACTGTGCAACCAATTGTGCTATTAAGATAGCTGATGAAGTAATATATTGGAGTCCATCACAATTTAATAATTTTTCAGAATTTAATAATTTCGTTAATAATAAAATTGCTGATAGACAAAGTTTGATTGATATTTCTCCTGAAACCGCTGCAAAGATGGGGATTAATCTAAGAGAAGGAGAAACATTAAAATATAATCCGAATAATAATACTTATCAAAAAGTTAATAAATATGGTTATCGTTTTAACATACCAAATAACTTAATTAATGAGTATGAAGGAGAAGTGCTACTCGAAGGTTTGAATATGACAAAAGAAGAATATCAAGAAATCCTTGCATCGATAGGAGCTAATAGTTTAAACGTCAACTTTATGTTTAATTATGAACTAGAAATACCTAATTTTCAGTTAGATGCTGACACAATTAATGAAAATAGTTTACTTAGATTAATTGCTAATATTAGAAATAGTAAAATTGATCTAGCAAATGTTTCATCAGAATTATTACAATTACTAAATCAAAAAATAATTAATGATCAAAATTGTTTTGTAGCTTTTTCAAATTCTAGTGAAAATAATCAAGAATACATAAGTAATTACTTAGCAAATAATCCAAAGTTATTTGATAGTTTTTCTACTGAAAATTTAGTAAGATTATCTTGTGGACTTTCTAAGGATAACTTTATAAAAATAGCTGATATATTATCAACAAGAATTTCTAATGGCGAAAATATTGATTTTTCATCTATAACTCACAAATATTTTTTCGGTCAAACAAATGATATTGAATCATTTTATAAAAAATTATTAAAGTATTCTCCGGATTTATATAATCAAGTTACTATCGAAAATGACAATAGATATAATAATAATGTACCGAGTGAAGTCAAAGCATTTTTAGATGGTAGTGACTTATTATCATCTACAAAAGGAATAATCGCGTCATTATTTGAGAATGGTTTAATTGATCAGAGAGGTATAAAAATTCTTGAAGCTTTCAGTGATAATAATACAATGTTGAATTCATTTGATTATAAAATGTTAGATCCATCGATTATTGATGATTTCGGAGTTGACTTTGTAACTGATATAGGAAGATATTCTGATTTGACGACTCGCCTTTTATCAATAAAAAATAATAATCCAAATGTTTATGATACATTAAAAAATATTATTTTAGATGCTAATTCAGATAATAGTTTAAAAACAGCTACTTTAACTATACGAAATTCTATTAAGTTCTTATATAATAATGCTAATGTGTTAGAAAATTGTATTGGAATGTATAACATTGATATGATAGAACAATATGTATATATGCTTAATACTTTTGGTACTGAGAATATGGTTGATTTTTCTAGTGATTTTCTTGAAGTTATATCTCAAAGGAATCAAGGAAAATTAAAAGAATTAGTTAATAGAGTTAATAATGGTAGATATGTTTCAATAACAGATATGAAAAGTGCTTTCTTTGCCGAGTATTTTAATTTAAACTATGACCGTGATTTAGCGAGAAATATGGGAAACAATTTAATAGATGCTTATGGTACAAATATAGATTATCTTAAATCTCATTTAAGTAATCCAGAAAATATGCGTTATATTGAAATGTTTGAAATGATAAGAGAAATAAGTAGTGTTGAAGATGTAAATGTTCTTGCCAAGTTACTAAATAGTGAAAATGTAGTTCGTTTTACATATGAAGAAGTTAGTGCAATGAAAGAAGCATTAAGAGAAGAATATGTTAATACATATTTATCATCTTTCGCGCATACAAATGAAGTTATTAGTTCTAATTCTAGAACTGTAATGGTAGGAGGAAAAGAAGTCGTTGTAGTTGATTATGACGGAGATTTTGCTTTCTTTGTTCATAGTAGTGATACAGGATTTACTGAGGATAAAGTACTAATAAATGGTAGTTTTAGAGATACATATCATTATACTAGTGATGCAGCTGTTCATGGTGTTTCTACTTCGTTTATTACTCAAGATAATATTGGTTCAGCCCCTGTAGGTAAAAATGGAGTTTTATATGGCTTTACCACTATGAATAATAATGATGTTCAACTTATGGGAACAACAGATATAAATTCACATATAGCGGATTATGGTTTTGAAAGTGGAAAACAACAGTTTGTAACAGCTGACGAAATGAGTGGTGAGACAAATAGAATTTATAACGAAGTTGCATTAAATAGAGATACTGTCGAGCCAAGTTGTATTGTATTATATAGTGATGCATCACCAGAAGTAGTTGCGAATTCATATGCGGCTGCAAGTGAATGGGGTATTCCTGTTGTTAGAATTGATGTTGATCATCTTGCTCAAACGCAAGTTGGTAATATTCAAGGTAATTTAGATAATTATCGCTCAACGAGAAATATTGATAGTTTAGATGCTGCTTTAAGAACATATGAAGCGGGTGTATCTGGATTTAATTTAAATGCTACGGAAGCAGATACGAAGTTTGCTAATCCTCATGATTCTGTTTCACATTATTATGATCAATTAGATTTGGAAGGACAATTATTGGATATCATAGATGATTTAAAGAAAAATGGTACTCAAGAAGAAATCGATCAATTTATTATAAGAATTAATGAAATAAATGAAAGATATAGTAGGCAAAATAGTACTCGTTCTCCAATTTCAAAAACAGAAAGTTTAATTGATTATAAAATAATAGAGGAGTTGTTAAAAGATGAATAAGAAAGAACAATTAGATCAAAAAATGGCACAGTTAAAAAAATGGCGTAAAGATCTAGATAAGATTAAATTAAACAATATTAAAAAACAATATGGTAAGAAGGCAAAATAAGAAAAAAGACTAATTGTTTAGTCTTTTTTTTGTCTTATATATTTTATTTAATAAAAGTATGTTATAATTTTTATGTTACGAGTAAAGGTGAAATATGAGATGTTTATTAAGATATGAACTTGATGATGTAGGTAATATTGGTATAACACTAGCTGAATTTGATAGTTTAGAAGAAATGGATAAATTCTTAACAAGATTCAAAGATAGTGATGAAGTAAGAGAATATTATCATGATGCTATTGATAGGTTTTTAAAAACACCACAAGCTGTTAATTATTTAAAAGGTGTTACATCACGAGAAAATAATGGTTATGTTAAAGGTTATTTCTTTGATAAATATAATAAAAAAAGAAGTATTGGTTTACTATATCAAGATGAATTAACAATCGATAGACATCTATTTGCGACTCTAAGGAAAAATCTTGAAGATCGTAAAATATTAAGAGAGATATATGATCATAAATATTTTCTTCTTGGTTCACAAGACTTAAAGATGGAATTAAGAAGATGTGTTATGTATAATGGAACAAGCACTTATTTTATTCGTGATTTTGTAAGACAAATTGAAGATAAAAGTGCAGAAGATAAATATCTTTATGTAAGATGTTTATGTCATGTTTGTAAATTAATTAAAAAGAAAAAACATGAAGTTCAAATGAAAGTAGTTGAAGTTGGTAAACTAGGTCAAATTGATAGTTATAAACTAGAAAGAGATACTAGTCATTTATTTGTAACAGGTAAAAAAGAAATAAAAGAATTAATGAAATATGATACTGTTCCAACAAGTGAAAGAGAACAAGTTGAAGTAGTTGATTGGGCTCCAGAAGAGTTTAAATATGCTTTTTATAAAGCCTTAGATACTGGTGACTTTGATATGTTATTTAATATATATTCACTTGATGTGATTGATCGATATACGAATTTATTAAAAGGAAAGAGGAAATAAGATGTATAAAATAATGGATGGTAATGAAGCATGTAGTTATGTTTCATATAATTTTACAGAAGTAGCAGGTATTTATCCAATTACTCCTGCAAGCCCAATGGCTGAAAATGTTGATAAAGATAGTTCTAAAGGAAGAAAGAACTTCTTTGATAGTACAGTAAAAGTAGTTGAGATGCAAAGTGAAGCAGGAGCTATTGGTATGGTTCATGGTTCACTACTTAGTGGTGCATTAACAACAACGTATACAGCAAGTCAAGGATTACTTTTAATGATACCTAATATGTATAAGATTGCTGGTGAACAATTACCACTTGTTATTAATGTAGCTAGTCGTAGTCTTGCAACTCATGCTCTATCTATTATGGGAGATCATCAAGATATTTATGCAACACGTGCAACAGGTTTCGCTATTTTAGTTAATAGTTCTGTTCAAGAAGTAATGGATTTAACAAGTGTTGCGCATTTATCTGCTATTAAAGGAAAAGTCCCTTTTATAAATTCTTTTGATGGATTTAGAACAAGTCATGAACTTCAAAAAGTAGAAGTAATTGATTTAGATAAAGTTAAAGGATTATTACCACTTAAAGAGTTAGAAGAATTTCGTAATCATGGATTAAATATTAGTGATCCATATACTTTTGGAACTAATCAAATGGATGATGTTTATTTCCAAAATACAGAAGCAAGAAATAAATATTATGATAGGTTACCTGATATCGTTAATGAATATATGAAAGAAATTAATAAGATAACAGGTAAGAATTATAAACCATTTAATTATTATGGTAGTATGAAAGCTAAAAATGTAATTGTTGCAATGGGTAGTGTATGTGAAACGATTAAAGAAACGATTGATTATTTAGTTAATGAAGAAAATATGGAAATCGGTTTAATAGAAGTTCATTTATATAGACCATTTTCAGCAAAACATTTCCTTGAAGTATTACCAAAAACTGTCAAGAATATTGCGGTTCTTGATAGAACAAAAGAATTTGGTGCAAACGCTCCACTATATTTAGATACAATAAGTGTAATAAAAGAACATAATCGCGACGTAAATGTCTATGGTGGACGTTATGGATTATCTAGTAAAGACACAACACCTGCTGATATTAAAAGTGTTTATGATATGTTAAATAGTAATAAACAAGTTAATAATTTCACAATATCTATTGTTGATGATGTTACTAATTTAAGTTTACCAAAATCTGATTTTATTATTCCAAGTGATAACTATGAAATGGTTATTATGGGATATGGTAGTGATGGTATGGTATCAGCTTCTAAAGACATCATGAAAATCACTGGAACTGGTTCTGAAGCGTATGTTCAAGGTTATTTTGAATATGATTCAAAGAAGAGTGGAGGAGTTACAAAAAGTCATTTACGTTTTGGTAAAAAAGCTATTCGTTCAACATATTATGTAACCAATCCTAATACCATTATTCTTACTAAAGAATCTTATTTAGGTAAATATGATATTTTATCTGGTATTAGAGAAAATGGAACCTTTATTTTAAATACTTCTAAAAATAAAGATGAAGTCTTAGAAGAATTAAGTGGTAAAGAAAAAAATATCTTAAAAGATCGTCATATTAAATTCTATACAATTGATGCTAATAATATTGCCAAAGAAGTAGGACTTGGTAATAAGATAAGTTCTATTATGGAAATATGTATCTTTAAGATTTGTAAAATTATTTCATTTGATTATGCAAGTGATGAAATAAAGAAAAGTTTAACTGCTAAGTTCCAAAATAAAGGTGGTAACGTTCTAGAAAAGAACTTAGTTGCTATATCTAAAGCTACTGATTGTATTAATGAAATTGAAATAAAAGGTAAATACACTGAAGTCGATGAAAATAAGAATTTATCAATGTTTGAAATTCTTGATAAAAGACTTGGTAATACTCTACCTGTAAGTAGTTTTGTGGATAGTAGTGATGGAAGAACAAAACCCGCTCAAACAAGCCTAGAAAAACGTTTTGCAAGTTTAATTGCTCCACGTTGTAATAAAGAAAATTGTATTATGTGTAACATGTGTTCACTAGTTTGTCCTCATTCTGTAATTAGACCATACTTACTAGATGAAGTAGAGTTTGCTAAGGCACCTGAAAGCATTAAAGAACGCTGTCAAGATGCTAAGATTGGTGGTATTAATTATAAATTTGTTATTATGAGTAGTATTGCTGATTGTACAGGTTGTGGCTTATGTGAAAGTGTTTGTCCTGGTAAAAAAGGTGTTAAAGCTATTACGATGGAATCTATTGAAACAATTCAAAGTAATGGATACTTAGAAGATCTTGATTATTTAGAAAAGAATATTACTCATAAAGAACCAATGAATCGTTTCACAATTAAAGGAAGTCAATTTATTGAACCAAAAATTAAATTCCCTGGTGCTTGTGCAGGATGTGGTGAAACCCCTTATTTAAAATTAATGAGTCAATTATTTGGTGAGAGCCTTGTTGTTGCTAATGCTACTGGTTGTTCATCAATATATTCAGCAAGTTATCCAGCTACTGCTTATAGTTCTCCTTGGGCTAATAGTTTATTTGAAGATAATGCTGAATTTGGTATGGGAATGTATGTTGCTGATTCAACAATTAAAGAACGTATCAAAAATATTCTTCAATCAAAATTATCTAATGCAACAGATGATGAAATTGAATTATATGAAAGATATTGTTCAGATTTAAGTACTAAAAATAGTGAAGAATTATATAATTATGTAGTTGATAATAAGATAGAAGAATTATTACCACTTAAAAACTTTATTAAAAAGAAGACATTCTTTATCGTTGGTGGCGATGGTTGGGCTTATGATATTGGCTATGGTGGTATTGATCATGTCCTTGCAAGTAATAATGATGTTAATATCTTAGTTCTTGATACGGAAGTATATAGTAATACTGGTGGTCAAGCATCTAAATCAACAAGAATGGGTGCTGTTGCTAAATTCGCTGCTAGTGGTAAAGTAACTAATAAAAAAGATTTATCTAAGATTGCTCTTACTTATCCTAATGTCTATGTTGCTAATATTTCTTTAGGAGCTAATCAAAATCAAGCTATTAAAGCCTTTAATGAAGCTGTAGAACATAAAGGACCAAGTATTATTATTGCTTATTCTCCATGTATCGCTCATGGTATTATCAAAGGAATGAATTCTATCCTTGAAGAGAAGAATGCAACAGAAACAGGTTATTTCCCATTATTTAGATATAATCCTGATACTAAAGAATTCACAGTTGACTCTAAAGCAGACTTCAATAGATATTATGAATTCATTGGTGGTGAAGACCGATATCGTAGTCTAAAACAAATCAATCCTGATAATTATCATGAATTATTAGAAGGAAATAAAATCAATTCTGAAGAAAGATATAATTCATTAGAAGAAATGTCTAAAGAAGAATAAAAAAGTAACTATTATCTTTAAAAGATAATAGTTTTTTTGTATAATATAATTGGTATATTGTAGAAAGGTATGATGATAATATGGAAGCTACAAAAGAAATAAAAGTTAATTCTAGTAGTCTAAATGAATTAATTAAATCAGAACAAGAAAAAATAGAATTACTGATTACTAAAGTAGATGAATATAAAAAATTAGCAGATGAAGTTAATTGGCGTAGTCCAACAAAAGATGAAATATTATATACTTTCTATGAAAATGTTCATGATATGGAAAATATTATTAAAAGATTTACTATTCTTATTAAATTTTTAGAAATTGTTATTAATAATTATGGCGAAGGTCTTGAAGAAATCAAGAAAGAAATGAAAAAGCTTGAAGATGAAGAGATGTTAAGGAGAATTAAAAATGAACAATAAGATAATAATTGATACAGAAAGTATTAAAAAATTTAGTACTGATATTAAAAATAAAAGTGAAGAAATAATTGATATCTTTTTAGAAATTGAAAAAGATTTTGCTGACATCGAATTAAAATTTAATAGTAATGCAGGTAAAGTATATCGTGAAAAAATAACAAATTATATTACTTTTGTCAAAAAGAAAGTAACTGATGAAAATGAATCAATTACTAATAAAATAAATGCTATTGTAAAAGTATACGAAGATACAGGTAAAGAAATAGAAAAGATGGTGAGTTAAAATGGGAACATATACAAGCCAGGCATCATCTTATAAAAGCAATGCTGATAAAGTAATATTAGAACTTGAAGATATGCAATCAAAATTTGAGGATGCCTTATCAAAAATGACGATCCCCAAAGAAGGCGATTATTTAACAGAGCATGTTCAAGCAGAGTTAGAAGAAAAAATAGAAGAAATAAAAAAATTAATTGCGGATATAAATACTCGAAGTGGTCGTTTAAATGAAGAAGCAAAAATAATTGATGAAAGAATTGAAAGAGAAAAAAGTGAACAACAAGCAAGAGAAGAGGAGAAAAAAGAAGAAGTTCAAGAATAAAGAAAGGACATAGTATGAATGAAGAATTATTAAATTCTAAATTGAGTGATGAAAATATTGATGTAGTTCTAGAATATTTAAAAGAAAATGTTAAAGACTATGATATGTCAAACATCAAATACAAAAAAGATGAAAACGGCGATTTCATTATAATGTTTGATGGTAAAGAAATAAAGTTACCAAAAGATTATACTGTTGGTGAATCACTTAGTACTATTAATTCAGCTTTAGATATAAAAGAACCTTCAATTCCTTCTTCTTTATTAAGTGAAGAAGAGAAGAATAAAAAACCGGGTAATCAAAAGCCTTCATTACCTGAAGATTTTAATATTGCGATTGATTTAGAGTATTATACGGAATTGATTGGTTTATTAAGTAATTATCAAGCTGCTTCTAATAGTTTTATTAATGATAATTTTGAATTTGGATCTTTAAGTGGAGAACTATTAAGTTTTTATAATGCTAATTTTTCGGATAGTTATTCTTCAAAATATCATAGTATTATTGAGAGTACTGGAAAACTATATGAAAATACACAAATGGCTTTGATGTATTATTTATCGATAGATGAAAACTTAACTAAAAATATTGATACTATTATGGATTCAATATTCTCTGATGATTTTGAGTTAACACAATTGATGTATAGTATGGCTAACAAAGAAAAAATATCATATGAAGATTATGTCTCTTTAATGAAAGATAATCAAGATTACTTTAATCAACAACGTATTCAATTTTTATCTGAATTTATGCTTAAGTTTGAAACATATGCTGATCAATTTAAATCTATTGAAATGCCTAAAATGTTAGATAGTATTATTGAGATGGCATTTTATGCAAAATATTCTAAGAGTGAAGAATATGATTGGAATGGTAGTGCTTATGATGATGGTAAAACATTATCTAATGATTTAAATAATGAGTTGCTCACTTTTAAAGCGGAATTAGCAAAAGCCTATTTTAAAGATAAGGGTTATGATATAAATTCATTAGATTCTATTGATCATAGTTTAATATCTGATAATTATTGGATTTTAAATACAGATAAAAATAATGATGAATGGGTAAAAAAATATGATCCTAATGGTAACATATATGGTTATGATGATATAATTGCTAAGCATGATTTATATAATAAATTCTTATTATATTCATCATATTATGAAGATAGTTTTACTTCAATAAGTATCATAATGGCTCGTGATAATGATTATTTGAAAGAGCAATTAAAATATCCTAATATTGATGATAGTGCTTTTATTAAGATAAATGAAGCATTTAAAACAATAGATGATGTGAGAACGGATTTTAATTCATTATATAAAGCTCATCTTGATAAAGTAGATGAATTTGTTAAACATAGTAGTGAATGGGATTCTGACAAAATTAATGAATTTTGTAAATCATATATTACTCTTTTAAATAAGGGTTATGGTGATGAAGGACCATCTGATCCATATATGACAATAGATGGATCAGGTAACAAGTTAAAATATACATATGAAAACTCTTTTTATGATTTCCGTCAAAATTTTAATTTTTATAATGATGTAGTTATTAATGATTTTAAAAATGATATTGATGATGATTGTGAAACAGAATCATTTGTACGTACATTATGCAAATATCGTGGAATTGAAGATGAAAAATTAATTGAGGAAATGCTTCAATTTAAAGATGATTATAAAGAATCAATGGCTATTCCTAATATGTTATCTGTCATATATAAGGAATCTGGATACGATGGAATGTGTGCCTTTTTAGCCGATTATTATAATAATATTCGAGATTATTGTGCTAAAAATAATGATTTTCAGCCATTTGATCATGAAGTTACTGAATCAGAAGTTAAAGTACTATTAATGCAAAGACCAGAGACTTTATATTTTAGTGCTATTGCATCTGCTGGAAATTTATATGATTTTAGTAGTAAAATTGCTAAAGAGTTAAATAATAATATGGTGTATATTAAAAATACACAAGAAACAGCAGAACTATATTTCACGAAAAAGTTAGATACTTCATCTGTTACAGATGAAATGCGTAAAAAAGCTAAAAGCATGTTTAATAGTAGTGACTTAGATTATTTAGAAGAGTGGCAAATTGATGCATATGCATTATTGTTATCCATAGATAGTAGTGATTCTGGTTTTGCTTGGAATTTATATCATGATGGAAGTCCTAGAGGAGCCTTTAATAATATAATTATTCAAGGTAGAGCATATGATGGTGCTAAAGATCAAGTTGAAGTGATGACAGCTGCTAAATATATATGGGCAACTATTTCCGGATTTTCGATTGGAACATATGAAGGTGTAGGTAACTTTATTGCTGGTTTATCTGATGTAATATGGGCAGATGGCGAAGTATCAGAAGCTGAATATCGTCAACAATTTGTAAGGCAACTATTAACAACAGATTATTCACTTTTCCAACAATATCGAAATAAAGATCCAAAAATTTTAGATATGCTTAGTGCTAATTATGATGACTCTGTATATTTATCAAAACTTAAAATAAAAAATTTAACTTCAAAAGAAGTTGAAGAAATGATAACATATGCTAAAAATAATAATATTCCTAGATATGAAATTGAATATATGCTTGATATGATTAGTGAAGAAGAATATTCAAGATATAAATCTTTGTATCAAATGAAAGATAAGCAAAGGGATATTGAATATTTTGCTAGTTTAGCAGATAAAAGTTGGTTAACTGGTTATACCAATACCGTTTATTCTGTTGGTCAAGGAGTAGGTAATATGCTTATTCCATTAACTCTTAATATTTTCTCAGCTTATTGTCCGGCATTAAGTTATTTATCAGTTGGATTAACGTCTCTATCATCGCTTGGTAAACAAAGAGAAAGTTTAATGCAACAAGGGGTTACTAATCAAGGTATTATTTGGACAAGTTCAATTTTACACGGTATTATCGAAGGACTTGGAGAAGCTGTTTTTGGTAAAGTATTAGAAACATCTTGGGGTAAACACATATATAGTAATCTTGAGAAAATACCTGGTATAGGTAAATTGTTAACGATGACTGATGATATAATTGGCAAAATAGATAATTTACCATTTGGTACTCCAGCATTGAAACAATTCTTGAAAAATGATTTAAAAGAAATTTTTGAAGAATTAGGTGAGAACGCTTGGGGATATTTAGTTGATGGTACTTTAGGTCTTGGTTGGCCAACAACCGAAGAATTTCTTGCTGAATCATGGCAGACAATATGGCAAACGGCGTTAACAACACCAATTTTAAATGCTTTTTCAGGAGAAGCTAATAAAACTTTAAAGAAAAAGATTACTCTTGCAAATGGAATGGTTATTACATTATCTTTGAGTGATTTATATTCATGTCGTAATGAAAAAGGTGAAATAGATTCTAATAAATTATTTAAGCTATTACAACGTAATAACGCTATTAGTGGAAAAGTTACTCTTAATACAATTACTTCTAGAATGAATGAAATGTTTGGATATAGTATTGTTTCCGAATGTGTTTATGAAGATGGTAAACAATATATTGTCTTATATAATGGAAGAAGAATTGAATTTGATGTTTATAAGGATACAAATCTAGTCGAAAAAGTATTTAAAGAAAATCCAAGTGTTCTATATAATCTTGTGTACAATAGTTCTGATGGTGGAGTTAATTTAAATTTAAATGGTGTTATAAAAGATTTGGATTCTGAAACTATCAAAGATATGTTTTCAGCTATTAATGCTGATAAAGTTCTAGAAATAGCTAAAAGATTAGATAATGATTCTTTCCAAAAAGTATTTGATAATCTTAACAATCATTCATTGAATAGCGAGTTAGTACAATTATATAAGAGTAGAATTTTACAAGGAATTGATTTAAATCAAGAATTAAATAAAATTTTTGATGGAATTTCTCTTAATTCTTTACCTTATTCTGAACAAAAAAGTCTTGAAATTTTTCGTAAACTAAATTGGAATGATATGTATATTCCGATAGAAACATTAAATGCTTTAAAAGAAAATAGTAATGATGTAGTTAATACTTTATTTAAATTAATTAAAAATAATATTAAATTTGGTGATAGTAATTCACAATCATATAGTAATATGGTAAATAGTTTCATAAATTTATTATCAAATAATCCATCATATGATACTACATTTGTATTAAATGAGGTTGTATCTTTATTAGATCTTAAAGGTACAAATTTAAAACAACAGGAATTTATTAATAGATTAAAAGATTTTATACCAAAATTAAGATTTGAATCATCTAATGATGAAAATGAATTTAAGAATCAATTATTATCTATTATTCTTGATTCATATGGTCAAATTGATTATTTAGCATTAACAAAGTTGGTATGTCAAACATCAGAAAATGGTTATCGTTTATTTAATAAGTATTATGCTACTGAAGTATTGTGTGACTATCTTGCTAATAATAGTGAACTCGATGAAAGTGTTTGTAGTTCAATAATCAAATTAATGAGAAGCAATGGTGATATTTCATTCACAGAACTTCAAAGTTTTTTCACCAATGGTGATTTTGATTATATTGGTTTCTTAGAATTTGGTTTAAATAATTTCCGCTTTATTAATTCAACTTACTTAATTGGTGAAATCAATTTTATAAAAGATTTGAAAAATAGTACTTTTTTCGATGTTATGGTTGAATTTTCTCAATTAACCGATAATATTAAGAATAAAATGCAAAGTCTTTCAACAGAAGAATTCATTGCGTATCTTAAAAAACCGGGTTCTGATTATAAAAAGTTATCACTTATTGCTAATTATTTAGCAAGAGATGTTAATTGGCGAAGTACTCTTGAAACAGAATTTCGTAAAGTAGGGGAGTTTTTAAGTGAGCAAACATTTAAAATTATAAAAGCTGGTCCTCATCAAGAAATTGAATATAACGGAATAAAAGTAACTTTATATGGTAGTAATGAATATATTGCAGCAGCAAAGATGAATTTCCAAAATATCATTAAAGATTTGCCTGATGTTTACTTAAAAGCTTTGCGTGGAGTTAAATTTGAATTATATGGTTATCAAGATCCAGATAATTTGCTTTCTTTATTTAATTATTATAAAGGAGATCCTAGCCATGAGAGTTTTATATCTGGCGGATCGTATAATTATAAATCAAAATCTTTATCTTTGTTTGTTTCACTTAATGAAGGACACTTATATCACGAACTTGGTCATGCTATTGATAATGTAGTTGGTGATTATTATGGATATGGTAGTGATGGTTCTATTTCGATGTATAAATGGCAAACTATTAAAGAAAATGATGATAAAATCAATGGTGGGAAAAGTATATCTGATTATGCGGATACTGCTATTTATGAAGATTTTGCTGAATTTTCAAAGATGTTTGGTATGCGTCTTAAAGAATATTGTAAAAACCATCCCGAAAGAACTTTTAATGAAAATTTGTTACATTTTAATGGCGAATCTAGTGATGCGAGTGAAAGTAGTTTGGCGGAAGACTTTCCAAATCGCTTCAACGCCTTTAAAGAGATATTATTCCTTTATTATGTAAAGATTCAAGAAAAAACAAACAATCAAAATAATGGAACCTAAGATTCTTCGAAGGATGAACATTATGAATAATTTAATATTTTATAACAATGTGGAGGTATTATGAAACACACAATTTCTTATTTAGATGATAATAACAATTTTGTTCCTAAAGAGGAAGCAACTCATGCTATGATTCAAAGATATGATGATGAAGGTAATTTTCTTGGTGAAGTATATGAAGTATTAAACCCTAAACCAGAAGATATTAAAACACCTGAAGATTATATGTCTGATGATGAAATTCGTGAAGTTATGAAAAAATTATAATTTTCTTAAAAAGATTGATTTTTTATCAATCTTTTTTTATTTATGTTATACTTAAATAGTAGGTGAAGTATGCATAAAAAGAAAAATGATGATATTGAAATTATCGGTGATGATGAACCAAAAAAGAGGTATGATTTTAAACTAAATAAGGCATTTAAAAGATTTTTCTTATTTTTTATTGTGTCTTTATTTTTAGAGTTTATGTTCGCTATATTTGTTTTTGATACATATTATAAAGAGAGTGTAATTAATATAACTTTATTTAGTTTAATTAGTGCAAGTGTATTCTCGTTATTAAGTGGTTTCTTTAAAGGTAAAGGAAATCGAATCGTAATTGCAATTATTTTATTCTTACTTGGTTTTATTTATAGTGTACAGCTAGTATTTTATAGTTCATTTAAAACATTCTTTTCGTTTACTGTTCTTGGCTTAGGAGATCAATTAGAATCTTTTATTGGAACAACACTTAAAATGATATGGAAAAATATTATTTATATTATTATCTTATTTTTACCATTTATTATTTATATGATATTTAAGAAGAAACTTGATAACGGAAGAAATAAATTAAGTAGTTATATAACATATTTATTTATTATGTTATTATCAATTGGTTTATTTATCGTACATATGAATAAAAGTAAAGGAAAAGATTCTGGAACGTATTATTTATATCATGATGTTAATTCAATTGAACTTAATGTTCAAACCCTTGGAGTTCTTAATAGTTATACACTAGATATTTATAGAGCTATTAATGGCTTTGAAGAAAAGATAGTTGAAGTAAAAGAAGAAGATAATAAAAAAGAAGATAGTAATGTTGTCTTTAAATATGATGACAATATTATTGATAGTCTTAATTTCGATAAAGCAACAAGTAATAATGAAATTAAAACAATTAATAATTATATGAAAAAAGAATCTGCTACAGAGAAAAATCAATATACAGGCTTATTTAAAGGATATAATTTAATTTATATAACAGCTGAGAGTTTCTCAGAAATAGGTGTATCTGAAGAACTTACCCCAACTTTATATAAATTAACACATACGGGCTTCATTTTTGATAATTATTATACTCCTAATAACTTATCAACAATTGGTGGTGAATTTCAAAGTTTAACTGGTTTATATCCTGATTCTAGTATTTTATCTAAGTGGAGAACAGGCTCTAATTATTTCCCTTATGGACTAGGTACAATCTTTAAAGGTTTAGGATATAAGACGTATGCATATCATAATAACTGGTATGGTTTTCAAGATCGTCATAAATATTTAAAGAGCCAAGGATTTACGAATTACTTAGGTTGTTATAATGGCTTAGAGAAAAGAATGAATTGTAAGCCATGGCCTCAAAGTGATGATGATATGATGAAAGTAACAATTCCTGATTATATTAATAATACTGAACCATTTATGGCTTATTATATGACGGTATCAGGACACTTCGGATATTCTTGGAGTGGTAATTCAATGTCTGCTAAGAACAAAAAATATGTTAAAGATTTAAAAGGAGCTACAGAGTCTGCTAAAGCTTATGTTGCTACACAAATTGAACTTGATAAAGCTTTAAAGAGATTATTAGATGAACTAGAAAAAGCAGGAAAATTAGATAATACGGTAATTGTATTACTAGCAGATCATTATCCTTATAATTTGGATCTTAATTCCGTTAATAGTTTATCTAGTTATAAACGTGATAGTATTGTTGAAGTTAATCATAATCATTTAATATTATGGAACAATAAATTAAATGATATTCATATTGATAAAGTTTGTATGTCTAGTGATGTTATTCCAACAGTTTATAACTTATTTGGAATAGAGTATGATTCAAGATTATTTACAGGACGTGATATTCTATCTACAAGTAGTGGACTTGCTATATTCAATAATCGAAGTTGGGTATCTGATAAAGGAACATATTTTGCAAGTTCTCATAAGTTTGTTCCAAAAGAAGCAATGGAGAACCAAGATGAATATGTTAAAAATATGAATGCGATTGTTAAAAATAGACTTAATATCGCAAAGTTAATTATTAAAAACAATTATTATAATTATTTATTTAAATAGGAGGTTTTATGGATAAAGAATTAGAACGTGCATTAAGATTAGAAAGCAAAAGACAAGTTGATAATATTGAACTTATCGCTAGTGAAAATTATGCATCACGTTATGTTAGAAAGTTGCAAGGAAGTATTCTAACTAATAAGTATGCTGAAGGTTATAGTGGTAAAAGATATTATGGTGGTTGTGAATATATTGATATTTTTGAAAATAAAGCTATTGAGTATGTAACTAAGCTATTTAATGTACGTTATGCTAATGTTCAACCACATAGTGGTAGTAGTGCTAATATGGCTGTTTATCGAGCACTACTTAATCATGGTGATAAAGTAATGGGTATGAACTTATCAGATGGTGGTCACTTAACTCATGGTCATCCTCTTAGTTTTAGTGGTATCGATTATGAAATAGTTGATTATAAAGTTGATCCTGAAACGGGATTAATTGATTATGATGAAGTAGAGCGTATTGCCAAAAGAGAAAAGCCTAAAATGATTATTGCAGGAGCAAGTGCTTATCCAAGAAAAATTGATTTCAAGAGATTCAGTGAAATTGCTCATAGTATTAATGCTATTTTAATGGTTGATATGGCTCATATTGCAGGGCTTGTTGCTGCTGGTCTTCATGAAAATCCATGTATGTATGCAGATGTTGTTACAAGTACAACGCATAAAACACTTCGTGGACCTCGTGGTGGTATTATTCTTACAAATTCTGAAGAGATTATTAAAAAGATTAATAAAACAATCTTCCCTGGTATTCAAGGTGGACCATTAATGCATGTTATTGGGGCTAAAGCAGAATGTTTCTATGAAGCTTTACAACCAGAATTTAAAACTTACCAAAAACAAGTTTTAAAAAATATTAAAGCAATGTCAGATGAATTTATTAAACTTGGTATGAAAGTAATAAGTGGTGGAACTGATAATCATTTAATATTACTTGATGTATATAACTCTCTTGGCTTAACAGGTAAAGAAGCCGAAAAACTTCTTGATAAATGTCATATAACCGTTAATAAGAATACTATTCCAGGTGAAACCCTTAGTCCAATGAAAGCAAGTGGAATAAGAATTGGTAGTCCTGCTATGACAACAAGAGGATTAAACGAAAAAGATTTTAAAGAAATCGCTAAATATATTTATGAAATATTAACGAATAAAGATGATTCTAAGAAATTAAAAGAAATTACAAAAAATGTTTTAACTCTTGCTAGACGTTATCCAATAAAGAATATATAGTATGAATGAATTAACAGAAGATGAAGTTATTTCTTGTTTATATAATTGTACTCCTTTACCAGAAAAAGTAGTTGTAACAACATATGATATAAAAAACTTCTTATTATATGCTGGAGAATTACCTAGTAATTATAATATTATTAAAAGAGAACTAATTTTTATAAGAAATAATTTTCGAACAACCATTAAATATTTAAGTCATATTTATATTTTAAAATTAGCAGCAATCTTTTTAACATATCGTCTTAAAGGTAATCCTTTACCTCGTAAATATATTTCTTTTCTTGTAAATAATCATTACGACGGATCTAGTAGTATTTTAAAATTATCTAATTATTTTGTAACTGTCTATATGCCAGAAAAGCTAAATTTATTTACGCTTGATAAAAGGTTTTCTAATCGAAATAACTTATTTCATATTTATATTGATATTTGCTGTAATTTATATACCAATATTCATAGTGGTTTTGAAAATAAAGAAATAAGTGAGTTTTTAGATTTTTTAAAGAAATATCCTTTAAGAGATCAAAGGGTAGTTGATATTGGGGAAATGTTAATTGGGTTCTATTATATAAATCATCAAAAATATAATTTAACTATGGATGATTTAATTTATGCTCTTGATTTTCGTGAAAGAACTGATTTTCATTTTATGGCAAATGAGATATATCCAGAAAGAGTTGATGATCAAATGATTTTATCTTTCTTTAGAAAAGATAAGACCTTAAAAAAGATAACTTGACAAAATAAGTTAAATTGTTATAATGAAATTGTAATTTAAATCAATGAGATGGAGAAGTAGTTATTGATGCGACTTATAGAAAGTAACTGGTTGATGAAAAGTTATAGTCAATAAATAATGAATGGACCATCGAGAGATTTAGGGAATGAAGTATCTAAATACGGAAACTTACCGTTATATAAGTAGTGTATGATAGTACATTTATTAGTGGCGATAGGTAACTCTTATTCTAATATGAATAAGAGTTTTTTTGTTAGGAGGTGTAGTATGAAAGATATTATTCTAACCGGAGATCGACCTACCGGAAAATTGCATTTAGGTCATTATGTTGGTTCTCTTATGAACCGTGTTAAACTACAAAATGAAGGGAATTATGAAAAGATGTATGTCTTTATTGCCGATAGTCAAGCTTTAACAGATAACTTTGATAATCCAAGCAAAGTAAGAAGTAACATATTAGAAGTTATGCTTGATTATTTAGCAGTAGGACTTGATCCAAAGAAGGTAACATTCTTTATTCAATCAATGATACCAGAGCTTACGGAGTATACATTCTATTTTATGAACCTTGTTACGGTTAATAGGTTAATGCGTAACCCTACAGTAAAAAATGAAGTAGCTCAAAAGAATTTTGGAGAAAGTATGCCATCAGGATTTTTAAATTATCCGGTATCACAAACCGCGGATATTACGCTTTTTAATGCGACAGTTATTCCAGCAGGGGTTGATCAAGAACCAATGATTGAACAAGCTAATGAAATTGTTCGTAAGTTTAATTCAATTTATGGAGAAACCTTAAAAGAATGTAAGATTCTTCTACCAGAAAATGAAGTATGTTGCCGATTACCTGGTATTGATGGTAATGCTAAAATGAGTAAGTCTCTTGGTAACTGTATTTATTTATCTGATTCTATGGAAGAATTACATGATAAAGTAATGAAAATGTATACTGATCCTAATCATATTAAAGTAACTGATCCAGGTAAGATTGAAGGTAATATTGTCTTTACTTACTTAGATGCATTCTGTACAGATAATAACTATTTTAAAAAGTATTTACCGGATTATAAAAATTTAGATGAATTAAAAGAACATTACAAGCGTGGTGGCTTGGGTGATGTTAAAATTAAGAATTTCTTATTTAATATTTTAAATGAAATTTTAACACCAATTCGTGAGAAGAGAGAAGAGTTATCAAAGAATCCTGAAGCAATCTATGAAATTCTTAAAAAGGGAACAGAAGAAGCACAAGCTGTTGCTAAAGAAAATATTAAATTCTTTAAACAAGCTATGAAAATAGATTATTTTAATTAATAATAAAAACAGTTGTTATAACAGCTGTTTTTTCTTTTCTAATCGTCTAATTTCTTGACATAAAACGGTGTTTACTTTATCATTTAATAGTGTAGGATGTGATAATATGTATCTAAAAAGCATTGAAATCTCAGGTTTTAAATCTTTTGCAGATAAAATCGAATTAGATTTAGATAATAATATATCATGTGTAGTAGGACCAAATGGTAGTGGTAAAAGTAATATTGTTGATGCTGTTCGTTGGGTCTTAGGTGAACAATCAATTAAGTCACTTCGTGGTGATTCGCAAATGATTGATGTAATCTTCGCTGGTTCAAAAACAAGAAAACCTCTTAATGTAGCATATGTTACCTTAACTTTTGATAATAGTGATCATTATATTCCTATTGATTATGATGTTGTATCAATAAAAAGAAGATTATACAGAACAGGAGAGAACGAATATTTCTTAAATGGGACAAAGTGTCGTCTTAAAGATATTACAGAACTTTTTATGGACACAGGAGTAGGTAAAAGTTCCTTTAATATTATCTCGCAAGGAGAGATTAGTAGGATTCTATCTAATTCACCAATGGAAAGACGCGCCATTATTGAAGAAGCCGCTGGTATTATTAAATATAAAACAAGAAGAGAAGAAGCTTTAAGAAAGTTAGATCGAACTTTATCTAATATTGATAGAGTAAATGATATTATTAATGAAATTGAAGGTCGCGTTGAACCATTACGTGAACAAAGTGAACAAGCAACTAAATATCTAGAAATTAAAAAGAATTTATCTGAAGTAGAAATAAGCTTACTTGTTTATGAAATAACAAATATTAATAATACATATCAACAAACCAAAAAAGAAATCGATGATTTAAATAAAAAAATCTTAGAATTAAATACGAAAATCAATAGTACGGAAATTGAAGAATTAAAAGTAAAAAGTTTAGATTATGAAAAAAAGATTAATGAATTAAATGATAATTTATTAAAACTTACACGTGAAGAAGAAGAATTAAATAGTCAAAGACAGATGCTTAAAGAACGTAGTAAGTATGATTCTGATGATATTAAAGTTCATGATAATATTAATTTATTAAAAGAAAAAGAATTAAGTATTAATACCGATATTAATTTATTAAATAAAGACTTAGAATTAAAAGAAAATGAATTTAATAACTCTAAGAATAAACTACAAGATTTAGTTAATAAATTACATGATGTTAAAGTTAATAAAGATAATAATCAAAGAGAATTTAATATCAAGAATAAAGAATATTTAGAAAATAAAAATAAAATTAGTGTTATTAAAGATAATTTACAAAATAATGGTACTTTAAATAATAATGTTAAAAGAGTTCTTAATAATCCAAGACTTACAGGTATTCTTGATACCTTTGGCAATATTTTATCTATTGATACAAAGTATCATCGAGCTCTTGAAGTAAATATTATTAATAGTAAAAACTTTATTATTACTGATGATGAAGAAAGTGCTAAAGAAGCAATTAATTTCTTAAAAAATAATTCATTAGGAAGAGCAACTTTCTTTCCATTATCTGTTATTAAACCAAAAGGTGTTGATTATGAAATCTTAGATTTAATTGAAGATGATAAAGATTATCTAGGAATACTTTCTGACTTTGTTATTTATGATGAAAAATATCGTAATATTGTTTTAAATCTATTAGGTAATATCCTTGTAGTAACAGATTTAGATGCAGGTAATAAACTATCTAAAATGATTAATAATCGTTATCGAATTGTAACCTTAGATGGTGATATAGTTAATGTCGGTGGTAGTATTACAGGTGGTAGTACAAGAGATTCTATCTCACCAATAAGTTTAAAAAATGATCTTGCAGACTTAGTTAGTAAAGATAATATCTTAGAAGTTGTAATTAATGATATTACAAGTAATATTACGAAATTAGAAAAAGATATTATTACGATTGAAGAAGATATTTACAAAGAAAGAATAAACAATGTATCTTTAGAAGAAAATGTTAATAATATAAAAGCTAGTATTGAAAGAAAAAAGGAAAGATTAAAAGAAATTCTTGATGAATTATCTAATTTAGATAGTTTAAGAGCTAATAATATTTCTTCTGAACAAGATAAACTAAATAATTTATATTATCAAAAACATGAAGAGAAAGAATTGCTTAATAAAGAACTTGATAATTATAAAGATTTAGATGAAAAATTAAAACAAAGAATCTTATCACTTGAAGCTGATTATAAACTTCAAAATAGTGAGTTAAGAGAACTAGAAAAAGAATTAAAGAATAAAGAATTAGATGTTTCTAAAATGGATTTCAAATTAGATAATGATTTAAATGTTTTATCTACTGAATATGAAATAACATATGAAAAAGCAAATGAAGAATATAGTCTTGATATGGAACCAAAAGAAGCAAGAACATTAGTTAATAAGTATAAAAATGAGTTAAAAGCTCTTGGAATGGTTAACTTATTATCAATTGATGAATATAAAGAAGTTAATACAAGATATGAATTTTTAACTAATCAAAGAAATGATTTATTAAATGCTAAAGAAACATTGTATTCAATTATAGAAGAGATGGATAATGTTATGCAAGAAGAATTCAAGAAAACATTCTCTGAACTTCAAGTAGAATTCCAAAAAGTCTTTAGAGAATTATTTAAAGGTGGAGATGCATCTCTTAAATTAACTAATCCAGATAATATCTTAGAAACAGGTGTTGATATTTATGCTAGTCCTCCAGGAAAGAGTCTAAAAACAATTACGTTACTTTCTGGTGGTGAAAAGACTTTAACGGCAATTAGTTTATTATTTGCAATTCTTAATATAAGAACAGTTCCATTCTGCATCTTTGATGAAGTTGAAGCTGCCTTAGATGAGGCTAATGTTGATATCTTTGGTCATTACTTAAATAATTATCGTGATGTTACCCAATTCTTACTTATAACTCATAAAAAGAGAACAATGGAATATGCTAAGACATTACATGGTATTACAATGCAAGAATCTGGTGTTTCCAAACTAGTTAGTGTTAAATTAGAAAATCAAGAGTAATCTTGATTTTTTTATGCTTAAATGTTAAGATATTCCCCCAGAGGTTTAGATGGAAACAATAGTTAAGAAAATTAATAAAAACGAAATAATTGATCAAGAAGATTTTCGTAATCTAGCGTTATTCTTTTGTGAAGATAAAGGTTTTCCTTATTTATTAAAAGATGTTTCTTTTGATGATACTTTTTATGATATCGCTGCATATAGACCACGAAGTAGAGTATTAGTATTTAATTTTGATAAAGTGGAAGATCTTGCAATTAAGTCTACAAAATCTCTTCAAGATATTTATGATATTCCTGATGAATCTTTAAATCCTTTTTTAAACTTTAATCTTTTATATGTTATTTATCATGAATTAAGACATATTGAACAAGATTATGATAGAGATTGTAACGTTAATAATAATCCAGCTTTTTCATATTTGTATGATATCTCTACAATAGCGGGAAGAGATCAAGCTATTTATACAAAATTTCATGATTTGTTTCCTATTGAAATAGATGCTAATAATTATGGTTTTATTTATAGTTATTTGATGCTTTTAAAGTCAGATATTTCATTAAGACAAAAAAAGATTTTCTTATTACAAGTTTATAATAGTATTTTACATCAATATAAATTAGAGAATAAAAAACTTGTTTCACCAATTGAAATGTTTAGTGAAAAAGTAGGGTGTATTAATTTAGAATATTTATTTAGATTAATAAAAAAGAGTAAAATTGATTCTTGTGATAAATTAATTCATGGATTACCTGTTAGTAAATATGAACATTATAAATTATATGTAAAGAAAAATAAAACATTAAAAACAATTAATAGATGATTTTTATAAATATGTGTTATACTTATAATAGGTGATAGTATGAAAAGGAATAATAAAGGTTTTGCTATTTCAATAATGTTATATGCAATGGTTTTATTAATCGTTACCATTTTTTATATTATTTTAGCTATTGTAAAGAATAGGTATAATACAAGTGAAGAATTAGTTGATACTGCTGTTGCCTTTATGGAAACAAATGATCCTTATGCAGCAGCATCTGATAAAACAGCGCCTCTTGTTGTTTTTGATCATAATGGTCTAACTGTAGGAGAAAACCTTTCATCATCTAATTTTAATTTTTATGTATTTGATTCTGATGAAAACTTGAGTCCAAGTGGTATTTCTTTAAAGGTAAATACTCAATCAAAAACAATTAGGTGTAACCCAACAGAATCTGGTCAGCGTGCATATAAGTGTTGGCCTAATGGTGAAATTAATATTAATTCAAGCTATGCTGATGTCGAAGTAACAGCAAGAGATAATAAAGGTAATACAACAGTAATAAAAAAAAGATTTTATAAGCCTTCTCCTCCAGTTTGTGCTGCTCCTATTGTTATAGATGAGAAAACTTGTAATCAATATGCCCATACATGTAAAGAATTAACTAAAACTACAAATGGTGTAGGTGCTAATGTATATACAATTTTACAAGGTGATTATGCTATTTATCAAATAACTTGTACAAGTAATTCTGGTGTAGATGCTTTCTTTAGTGATGGTGATATTACATCAAATGATGGCGCTTTAAGTGAATTTAAAGTAACAACAGAGCGAAGTGGAAATACATCCGTAATTAAAATTATTGTTCGTGGAGTAAAGAAAACGGAATCAACATATGTTAATGTTAAAGGTGGAAATGACGGAATAATAAAAATTTGTGATAGTTATAGTGGAAGTGCAACTAACTGTAGTACTCCTCAATTACCTTTAATTAGAGTCGTTCCTGCTGATGCAACACATTAAAAAAAGAAGTAACATTTAGTTACTTCTTTTTATATCCAATATTATTGGTAAAATAATAGGATGACGTCCTGTTAATTCATTTATATAATTACTTATTTGAAAAGATAAATAAGTTTTAATATCAGTGAAATTAACATTATTTTCTTTTAATTTTTCAATGATTGATAAACTTGATTTAACTTCAATCATTTTTAATAATTCTTCATTTTTATTAACTTGGATAAAACCTCTTGTTGTTATTGCTGGTTTAATTAATAGTTTTCTATTTTTCATATCAATGTTTGCGATAATAACTAAGATTCCGTCAGCAGCCATAATACGACGATCTCTTATTACTTGAGATGCGATTTCATTAGCGTGTTCACCATCAACATAAATATCATCTTGTTTAATTGATGGACCTTGCGTAATAACATGGTTATCAAGAAGTAGTGAATCACCATTTTGAAGAATAAATGTATTATTTTTATCGACACCACACATTACTGAGATATCAGCATGATTTTTTAGCATTCGATATTCACCATGAAATGGTAACATATATTTTGGCTTAATTAATCTAACCATTAATTTTAATTCTTCCATGTTAGCATGTCCTGATGCATGAATATCATTTATATCACCATTGGTAAATACTTTAACACCACGTAGATATAATTTATCGATTGTTCTATTTACGCCCATCGCATTACCTGGAATAGGACTTGATGAGAAGATTACAACATCATCGGGTCTTAGTTTAATTGATTTATGTTCACCATCAGCAATACGTGATAAAGCAGCAAGAGGCTCTCCTTGAGAACCAGTACATAATAAACATACATCCTTTGGTGCTAAGTTATTTGCTTCTTCAGGAGTTATAAATAGTTCTTTATGGTTGATATAACCACCTTCAATGGATATTTCAATATTATTTTCCATACTTCTTCCGAAGATACAAATTTTACGATTATGATTGTAACATGTTTCTACAATATGTTTAAGTCGATAAATATTAGATGCAAAAGTTGCGATGATAATTCTTTCATTTGTAAATTTATCAAAGATTTCATTAACGGATTCATCAACTTTACTTTCACTCATTGATACTCCAGGATTTAGAGCATTAGTAGAATCACTTACTAGTAAGTCAACACCTTCTTCACCAATTCTTGCCATTTTATGTAAGTCAGCCATTGGACCTATTGGTGTCATATCTAATTTAAAGTCACCGGTTGTAACAATAGTACCATTTGGTGTTTTAATTCTAATTCCATGAGAATCAGGAATAGAGTGAGTGGTTAAATAAAAATCAACTTCAAAATATTTAAATTTATAGACATCATCACTTTTATAAGTTATTAAATTATCATAACGAATGTTTTTATCATTTAATTTCATTCTAATTAATTCAGCAGCTTGATTAGGTGCGTAGATAGCAGGTATATTCACACTTTGTAATAAAAAGGGAATACCACCAATATGATCTTCATGTCCGTGAGTTATAAATAACGCTTTTATTTTTTCTTCATTTTCTTTTAGAAATGTATAATCTGGTACAAGATAATCAACTCCGAATGTTGACATATCAGCAAATGAGATACCAGCATCAATAATAATCATTTCATCTTTATGAATAACGGCATACATGTTTTTACCGATTTCACCCAAGCCACCCAAAATTAGAAATTGTGTTTCTTTATTCATTTTTCTCCTTTCTTTAAAGAACTATTTCGTATCGATTATACACTTATTTTGGATGAATGTCCATAAGTTTAATTTTTTATAAATGTAAAAAATTGAAAAAAGAAGAAATAATTCTTAATAAATTATTGATATTATTATATAATTATTAGTATGGGAGGAAATTTGTGAATAATAATGTAATTGATGAAATTAGAAACAAATTAGATATTGTAAATGTAATTTCTTCCTATATATCACTTGAAAAGAAAGGACGTAATTACTTTGGTTTATGTCCTTTTCATGATGATCATTCACCAAGTTTATCAGTATCTCCTGAAAAACAAATATATAAATGTTTTGTATGTGGTGAAAGTGGTAATGTCTTTAACTTTGTAATGAACTATGAACATATTAGTTTTAATGAAGCGTTATCTTTGCTTGCAAAAGAAGCAGGAGTCGATGTTAATGTTAATACTAAAAATATAGATAAATTTGATAAATATTATAAAATAATGGATCTTGCTAATGATTTCTATCAAAATAATTTAAATAGTAAGGAAGGTAGTAGGGCAAGAAAGTATTTATTAGATCGAAAACTTGATGGTGAAACTATTAAAACTTTTAATATTGGTTTATCTCTTGAAAAACGTGATATCTTAACTAATTTATTATTAAGTAAAGGGGTATCTCTAGAAGAACTTAATGACATTGATTTATCTAATACTAATCATGATAGTTTTATTAATAGAATAATGTTTCCTCTTCATAATGCTAATGGTAAAGTAATAGGGTTCTCAGGTAGAATTTATCATGGGGAAGATTTAAATAAATATCAAAATACAAAAGAAACAGTTATTTTTAAGAAAAGAGAAAACTTATTTAATTATCATCGAGCTCGTGAAGAAATTAGAAAAAGTAAAAGTTTAATTGTCATGGAAGGCTTTATGGCCGTAATAAGAGCTTATACCGTTGGTATAAGAAATTGTATTGCCACAATGGGAACAGCGTTATCCATAGAACAAGCCAACTTAATAAAAAAATTAAGTCCTAATATTTATTTATGTTATGATGGTGATAATGCTGGTCGTACGGCAACCCTTAATAATGGCGAACAATTTTTAAAGATGGGTGTTAATCCTAAAGTAATATTATTATCAGATAATTTAGATCCTGATGATTATATTATTAAATATGGTAAAGAAGCTTTTCAAAAATTGATTGATAATGCTATTAATTTTACGGATTATAAGATTAAATCTTTAAAGAATAATTATAATTTATCTAGTGTTAATGATAAAACAAATTATGTTAATCAAGTACTTCTTGAAATAAGCAAAGAAAAAGATGAAATTAAGCGTGAAATTATGCTTAAAAATCTTGCAAGTGAAACTGATATATGGTATAATACGTTGGAAAAAAAGTTATTTTCAATGCTTGAAAAAAATGATAAACATAGTAATAATGATGAAGTAGTGGTGAAACCAAAGAAGCAAGATGGTTTAAATAGGGCGATGGATTCGCTTGTATATTACATGTTAAATAGTACTGAAGCAATAACTTTTATTGATGATAGTAGTGTATATATTCCTAATAAATCAATAAGATTTATTATTAATGAAATCATTGCCTACTATAATAAATATGGTAAAATTAGTGAAGCTGATTTTTATACATATTTAATGGATGAGAAAGAGTTGTTAGATGTCTTAAAGAAAATCTTATCTAGTGATTATCCAGTCTTTTCAATGGATGTGTTGAAAGAAAATGTGAAAGCGATAAAGAACTATAATGTGCTATCGGAAATTAAAAAGTTAGAAAACTTGATAAAAGAAGAGACGGATATTAATGAACAAATTAAATTAATGGATAAGATAAGAGATTTAAAACTATTAGAGGAAAAAGAATAATGGAAGAAGAGATTAGAACTTTTAAAGTAACTTTTAACACAAATGGTGGTGATACAATCGCCCCAGTTATGGTTGAAGAAGGAGAAAGAGTAAAGAAACCTAAAGACCCAGTAAGAAGTGGTTATACATTTATTGGATGGTTTACGAAAGAAGGAGAATACGATTTTAAAGAAGAAGTATTCGGAAATCTTACTTTAAAAGCTGAATGGGAAAAAGATCGTATTAAATCAATTGATGACCGTAAAGAATCATTAATTGCCTTAGGACTTGAAAAAGGTTATGTAACATATGAACAATTAGCAGAAGAACTTAAAGGATTAGATATTGATGCTGATACTTTAAATGATTTATATGATAGTTTCCTTGAAAAGAATATTCAAATTGTATCTGAAGATGAATTAACAGGTAATGTGTCTGACGCTGATTTAATCGAAGAACCAGATGACATTTTGGAAGAATTATCTAATTCAAAAGATATAAAAATAAATGATCCTGTAAGAATGTACTTGAAAGAAATAGGTCGAATTAACCTTCTTACAAGTGATGAAGAATTTGAATATGCTCGTCGTGCTGAAGAAGGTGACGAGTATGCTAAAAAGATGCTTGCAGAATCAAATCTTCGTTTAGTTGTTTCTATCGCTAAACGTTATGTAGGACGTGGAATGTTATTCCTTGATCTAATTCAAGAAGGTAATATTGGTCTTATGAAAGCTGTAGATAAGTTTGATCCAAGTAAAGGATACAAATTTTCAACATATGCAACTTGGTGGATAAGACAAGCAATTACCCGTGCTATCGCTGATCAAGCAAGAACAATTCGTATTCCAGTTCACATGGTTGAAACTATTAATAAACTTGCGCGTATTCAAAGACAATTAACGCAAGAATTAAATAGAGAACCAAGTGATGAAGAAATCGCTAAGAAGATTGGTATTTCTGTTGATAAAGTTCGTGAAGTATATAAAATATCTCAAGATCCAGTATCTCTTGAAACACCTATTGGTGAAGAAGATGATAGTCACTTAGGAGATTTTATTAAAGATGAAAGAACAATGTCACCAGAAGAATATGCAACAATTGAAATGTTAAAAGAAGAACTTAGTGGAGTACTTTTAACTCTTACAGAAAGAGAAGAAAAAGTATTAAGATTAAGATTTGGTCTTGATGATGGACAATGTAGAACCCTAGAAGAAGTTGGACAAGTATTTAATGTTACTCGTGAACGTATTCGTCAAATTGAAGCTAAAGCTTTAAGAAAATTACGTCATCCATCTCGTTCTAGAAGATTAAAGGATTTCTTAACTGACTAATGATAAAGTTAAATAAGCGCTTAACAACCATAAGCGCTTTTATTCTAAAAAATGATAAAGTAATTGATATTGGTTGTGATCATAATTTACTTGCAATCTATATGTACTTGGAAAAAGGTATAAAAATAGTTGGTAGTGATATTAATAGTGAACCACTTAATATCGCTCGAAATAATCTTTTAAAATATGATCTATCAAATACTTTAGAATTAAGACTAGGTGATGGTATTAGTACAATACTTGATGAAGATACGATTGTTATCTCTGGTATGGGTGGAATTACGATTACTAAAATACTTGATAAAATTAATGATTATAATATTAAAAAACTTATTATTTCACCTAACGATAAATTTCCATTAACAAGAGAATTTATAACAAACAAAGGTTATCGAATTGACTCAGAAATAATGGTTAAAGATAGTAATAAATATTATTTAGTTAGTGTTTATCTAAAAGGTAAGGAAAAGACTGATTACTTCTTTGGTAAACTTGATAATAAGAATCAAGATAATATAGATTATTTTAATTATTTGATAGAGTCTAATAACAATATTATTAATAAATTAAGTAATACATATAACAATAAAAAAGAAGAATTAAAGTTAGAAAATGAAATGATAATTAATTATTTATATAAGGAGTAGGTTATACCTACTTTTTTATTTGATTAATTATCCTATCTGTGTTAGTATAAAAAGCATTCAAAAACGAAATGGGGTTTTGTTATGAGTATTTCAAATATGATAGAGACAATATCTAATAAAAAAAGAGAAAAAAGATATTTTGTACTTAATAATTTTCAAATTGATTATCGTAAATTAGTTAGTTTAAGCGAAGAAGATTTTAAATTAGCTCAAACTAGTGCAGTTGATGCAGTAAATATATTTGAGAGCAAATTAAATTACTATGCAACGCATTTAATTAATCATGGTATTCCGTTTGATGTTATTGATGTTACTGGTGAATCTGGTATTGTAATTAATAGTAAGAAATATAATGAAATAATGGAAACATATATGCTAGATGCTTATGATGATGAAAAAAGTGGTTTAAGTCTTGATTATTTAGAAGATGAATATGGTTTTATAGATGATGCTTTTAAATACTTAAGTGAAATAAGTATTAAAGACACCCCAAGTATTGTACCTATTAAATTTGAATTTAAACCATGGTTTATCACGACACAAGATAACATATTATTAAAATCTACTTATTATACAGGGCATGAAGATATTGATGATTATACTTTTAAATTATTAGTTAATTTTGATGAATTCGCTGAATTACTTAATAAGAGAGGATATCAATTAGTATATACTCCTGATTATATTTCAACATCACAAAAGGCATACGAACTTAATAATTATCAAGATTATTTTAAATGTTTATTTGAAAATAATAATAATGTTGATGATAGAGAAAATGAAAAAGTATATATACGTGTTCGATTTAATGCAAATAATAAATAATTATTAGCATAAATATCATTGTGGAGGATATATGAATCTTTATAATATACAAACTCTAACGAGTAAATTATTACATGATAAAGAGAAAAAAAGTTATGTTGTAATTCCAAATATTGGAGTTGATTTTAGGGAATTAGAGAATTGTGATATTGATAAATTTTATGCAATTGGTAAGTATAATGAAAGCACTAATTATTCTTTTGATGATTTTTTTATAAAGTTAAATCAATTTTGTTTAGATTTATCTAGTAGAAATATTCCTTTTGATTCAATTCATGTTAGTGGTCAACCTGGAATTATTATTACGAGTCAAAAACATCGTGAAATATTAGAAAAATATATGAAAGAACAATATGATGAATCTATTCGAAGAAAAAATGAATCATATCGTTATCCATCAAAATGGAATACAGGTTTTTCAAAGTCTGTTATATCAAATTTAAAAATAGAAGATACTTTATATAATTATGTACCATTAAAATTAATTTTTGAACCAATATCTATAATTGATGACAATGAAGTATCTACTAATAAATTATTGGGATTAACACCAAATGACAAGTATTCTTTTGAAGCTACGGTTTTATTTAATGAATTCATTAATGAATCAAATAAAGTTGATTGGCATTTAGAGTTTGATGCAGATGAATTAAAATCTTATGAAGATTATTTTAATCATATGAAAAAAGTTGTTCTTTATTTAAACCAATTAAGTATGGATATTGATTTAGATATAATAACTAAAGGTAAATAATATTTAGGAGGTATTATGAACAATCGTTCCATCGAAGGATTAAGACAAAAAATTAGAGTAGATTATGCAACAAGAGATTATGTTGTTATCAATAATATAAATGCAAATTTAGATTATTTATATCGTATTTCAAATTATGATTTAAATGATATTAAAAATAAAAGTAAACAAAATCTTTATCTTGCCGAATCATTTACACATAAATTAGATGAATTTGTAAGTACGTTATTAGAAAGAAATATTCCGCTTGATGGCATAGAAATTAAAGGTAGTTCAGGATTAGTTCTTGATAGTAGGAAACATCGAGAATTAGTCGATGGATTTATGAGATTTCATTTCAGCTCAGATGCTCCTGATCCAAGTGAATATGGTTCAAAAGATAGTTTATCAACTTATATAAGAGCAAAGATTAAGAACTTAAAATTAAGTGATACTTTATATAATCTTGTACCATTAAATTTAACTTTTGAACCATATATACGAGTTAATGGTGATAAAAAATCATTATTTTCAAACTTTAAATTAGGAATAGAAAAAACTAATTTTGAAAATATTGTTTGGTTAAATGAATTCCTTCAAGGACTTAATGATAATGGTTATCATTTAACTTATAATGGTGTTGAAATAAAAAGTTACGAAGAATACTTTAATAATATTTGTTCTACAACTAGTTTAAGAGAAAATCTAAGTATTGATGTCGATTTAACTGATAATAATAATATAAGAAGATAATAAATGAAAAATTTATTATCTTTTTTTGTATAATTTGTTGTTTTACTAATTCTATTTCTATATAATTATACTTGGAGGGTAAAAGATGGAAGAACTATTGGTAAAATTAAAAGACAGATTAAAAGAACGTGAATGCAGTTTAGAGAGTTTAGCTCAAGAATTTGAAGTATCAGAACTTGATATAATGGGATACATAAGAATTCTAAAAAACAGAGGTGAAAACATTAATATCACTAAAAAAAGAGATGGTATTTATATCGAAAATTTTGGTGATAATAAAGTAAGTAATCATAATACAAAAACAATTATTAATGACGAGGAAGAATATAAAATTCTTTTAATAAGTGATACAAGGTTGTGTTCTAAATTTGAACAAATATCAATCTTAAATAATATTTATCAAATTGCTAATGATATGGGTATCAAAACAGTTCTTCATATGGGTGATTTAACTGAAGGAGTATATTTTGGTAAACAAAGAATATATAATCAAACAGTACTTCACCATAACCCTGATACTCAAGCTTTATACGTTAAAAATAATTATCCTTATATTAAAGGTATGACAACATATTTTATTACAGGTGAACATGATTTATCTTTCTTAAAATCAAAATCTCGTGAAGATATTGGTGCTGATATCGCTAATCTTCGTGAAGATCTTGTATATTTAGGACAAAAGAATTGTATGATTTACCTACAAGATTCTGATGGTCATAAACCTATCTTAATTGATATGCGTCATCCTGAAGGAAAGATTCCTTATACCATTTCTTATAAACCTCAACAAATTGTTGATGCGATGAGAAGTGAAGAAAGACCTGATATATTAAATTTTGGTCATTTCTTAGTACAAGATACCTTTAGACATCATGATGTACTAATTAATCAAGTACCATCATTAACAGCGACTACTCCTGAGATGGTTGATCGTGGTTACAATAATGTTATTGGTGCAACAATTTTAACTCTTCATTTTGATAAAACGAAGAAACAATCAAAATTAGTTCATGTTGATCGAATGTTTATTAACTATCGTGAGATGCTAGATGACGATTATCGGAAATTTAGAGTATTACATGAAGATGAAAAAGTATTAAGAAAGGGACGTAAATAATGAGTGATGAAGTTTTAGCAAAAAATATATTAAAAGATTTAAGAAGAAAAACAAATTATTCATCCCTTCTTGAAAAATATGGAATAGATGAAATTAAATTAGAGGGTATTCTTCAACTATTAGAACTTGATGGATATGAATTTAATGATACAACAGATTCTAATGTTCGTATGATAAGTAAAAAGAATACGCATAATAGTGAAAGAACAATTAAACAACCTATGAGTGAGTTAGAACATATTAAGTTATGTGTTGTATCAGATACTCATATGGGTAACAAATTAGAACAAAGACATCTATTAAATAAAGTATATGAAATGGCTAAAGAACGTGGTATTGATACCGTTCTTCATTGTGGTGATGTTGTCGATGGTGACTACAGAAACAAACGTCCTGCTCATCCATATGATTTGTTTGCTCAAGGAGCTAGTCAACAACTTGATAATGTTTTATATAATTATCCAAAAGTTGAAGGAATTACTACTTATTTCATTACCGGTAGTCATGATGATACACATTATTTAAATGGTGGTTTCTCTATGGGAAAAGGTATTTCTGATGGCCGTGAAGATTTAGTATGGCTTGGACCAGATCAAGCAATGTTCTATGCTGGTAACGCTCGTGTACCTATTCTTATTAAACATCCAAGTGGTGGTTGCTCTAAAGCTTATTCTTATAAGCCACAAGAAGCAATTAATAAATTAGAAGAAACAACAAAACCTAAGATATTATTAGAAGGACATTATCATAAATCATATTGTATGTATTATAATGATATTTATGCAATCCTTGTTCCATGTTTAGTAGATCAAACGCAATTTATGCAAAAAAGTGATTTACAAAATGTTGTTGGAGCGGTTTTCTTAGATCTTTATGTAACTAAACATGCAGATATTGAATACTTTAGTTATGATGAAGTTAGATTTACAGATAAAGATATTATTAAAAATGACTATTTACAAGCAAAGAGATTAGTTTTAAAATAAAATTAATCTTTTTTTATATTTGGGAGGTGTAATTATGATTTATGTTGTACGACATGGACAAACAGATTGGAATATTGAACATCGTATCCAAGGACATCAAGATATTCCTTTAAATGATAAAGGAGTAGAGGAAGCTAATTTTTTAAAAGATGAATTATCAGAAATTGATTTTGATTTAGTTTTTTCAAGTCCTTTAAAACGAGCTTATAAAACCGCAGAAATAATAACAAAGAAACCTATTAGAATTGATGATCGTCTTATTGAAAGATATAATGGTAAACTTGAAGGTTGTAATGATTTAGATTTAATTAGAACCCTTCCTTGGAATGAAGATATTGATACTGAATATGAATATGAAAGATTTAGTGATCTAAGAAATAGAGTATATGAATTCTTAGATGAAATAATAAATAAATATCAAGATAAAAATATATTAATTGTAACTCACGCAGGAACCGGTATTCAAATTCGATGTTATTTTGAAGGTGAACCAGATAATAAAAATTATGATTCCTATCGTATTCATAATTGTGAAGTACTTAAATATGAAAATAAAAAGATATAGTAATATATCTTTTTTATTTGACAAAGAATATTTTTTTTAATAGAATAAATCACTTGTAAGGGGATTATATGAATTACATTAAGAAAAGTGAGAATTTAACACAAAAATTTAAAGTAGTAGTTGATATTAAAAGACTAAAAAGTTTATTAGTATTACTAGATAAAGATTGTTATGTAAGACGTTTTGGTAAAATACTTGATTATGAAGGAGCTTTTAATGAAAAAGAAGCTGTACAAAAATTAGATAATAAAGTTAATAAAGCTAATGAAAAAGTAAATGAAGTATATAAATTTGAAGGATTATGTGAAGGACCTTTTTGGTATCATGGACTTCCATATGACATTAAATATGAAGCTGTATATCGAGATAGTGTAGGTTTAGTAACTCTTATCAATCGATTATTAAGTAATGTTCGTAAAAATACAGATGTTACTATGCTTATGAATGAATTAAATGATTATCCAGCAAGTGAAGATTTTATTTCTTTTGATGTTCGTGCTGAAAAAGCTCTTATGGATGTACATGCCCAACTTGCCACTAATAATCCAAGAGTTCTTGAAACCATTCATACATATATAGATCGAAATATTGAAGCTAAATTAAATGAAAATTATGACTTTAATAAATTATATGCGATATATTTAGAAGTTATGAAATGTTTCGAATATGTTTTAGTTGAAGAAAGACGTACATATAAGACTAGATAGTAATATCTAGTTTTTTTGTTATAAATTGACATTTTTTCTAATTTATGATATAATATGCGCAGTTTTAAAGGGTTGGTAATGATGGTTTATAGTAGTGATGGTAAATATATAATTGATCCAAATAAACAAGAAGAAATTGAAGCAGGAACTTATGGAAGAATCTACAAATATGATGATAATACTTGTTTTAAAGTATTTAAATATGAAGGATTTCATAAACCAGATCCTATTATCATGATTAAAGAATTATCATTAAAAAACTTCTGTAAAATATATGATTTATTATATGATCAAAATTTGCAATATAAAGGATATATTATGAAATATTACCAACAAGATGGTTTTGATATTTTATCTGATAAAGATTATTTATTAGATTCTGTTAATGGTATTTATGATGGAATAATGGAATTAACAAGACATTTATTTCAAGTCGTTGATTTACATTTAGGTAATATTATTATTAATAAAGATGGTATGACTATTATTGATTTTGATGATTTTAGAAAGTTTAGTTCAAATAATACTTATATTAATATAAGTCGTTATAAGAATTTACTAAGAGAATTATTATATCGATATTTAACTTATCATCATCCTAAAGAATTAATAGAAGGATTAATGTTAATTGATAGATTACTCGATAAAAAAAGTAGTGACTTAGTTCATTTAAATCAAACTTTAAGACTTTATAAAAAACCTATTGATTATTTTAATAAGGTTTTATAGGAGGCATTATGAAATACTATAGTAGTGATGATAAAGATATTGTTATTGGTAAAGATGATTATTTCTTTGGTCATGGTTCTTTTGGTAGAATATATCCTTATAAAAACAATCAATGTATAAAGATCTTTAATGAATCGACTTGTGTTCATGATTATGATGTTTTAAACGAAATAAAGAATTTACATTTATATCATTTTGATGCTATTAAAGATTTTATTTATGATGAAAACGGTCATTTTTCTGGATATATTATGCCAAGATATAATTTATATATAACGGACTTTTATTCTATGAGTACAGAAGAATTTTTAAGAATATATCGAAGATTATTAGCAAATGTCCAATCATTAACAGATCGTCATATTTTCTTAAATGATATGTGCTTAAAGAATACAACAGGTTATAGAGGTGATATAAAGATGATAGATTATGATTTATATCGTCATACTAAATCACCAACTCTTAGTTCATCAAATTATCGTCAATTAATTAATTTTTGGTATGAATTATTTGTTTTTCAAAGAATTCAAAATGGATATCAAAAAGATATTTCTGAAAAAGATATTAGTCGTATATTTAAACCTTATAGTGATGATCCATATACTGTTATTGATGATATTAAAGGTGAAGAATATGTCTTTTATGCTATTAGAAAGAGGTAGTTATGAAAAGAATAATTAATGATCATATTAATTTAACAGGTAAAAAGCCTATTAATCATGGCTGTGCAGGTGTTGTATTTGATTTAGGAAATGGCACATGTTATAAAAGAATTTATAATGAAGAATATACTAATATCAAAGATAAAGGAAATATATTAAGGACAATAAAGAATTTACGTTTAAGTAACTTTTGTCGTATTGAAGAAATTGTTTATGATAATGAAGGTTATGTAATTGGTTACTTAATGCCAATATATAAAGAAGATGGATTAGATGTTTTAGCATCTTCTAAAGATTATATTTTAGATAGTTATCGAAATATTTATAATGGTGTTTTAACATTATCAGAAAACGGAATCTTTATGAATGATTTTGATAGTCATAATACTTTTATTACTAACGATGGTGTTATTATTTATGACTTTGATATGTATTTAATGATAGATAGAATTGATTATTTAAGAATTCGTAATGTTGCTCAATTAAATATTTTATTTAATCAAATTTTTAAGGATGAAGCTTTATATAAACATTCAATGTATGATCCAAGACTTATTGATAAGAATATTGATTCATTGTTTGGAGCTAGAACTAATCCTGAATTATTAGATGATACTTTATCAAAATATCAAAGTCCTATTGAATATTTGAAAGTTCGTCATTAAAAATAATTATTTACTTATTTTAATTAATATATTATAATTTTATTTGAGGTGTTTGTATGAATCCAAAAGTAGCAAGAGCAATTGGTATCTTTTTATTAGTAGTAATGATTGGATCAATGATTGCAGGATTATTAGTATAAATAATAAACAAAGAAAAAGAAGAGTAAAATAAATTACCTTTATAGAGAGTAATAGTTTGGTGGAATATTACATTGTAATTATTTGAAGAAACTTTGGAGTTTAAATCGTTAATCGCGTTAAGATATTGAGTCTATTAAATAGGATGGTACCGTGCTAAAGCGCTCCTATATAATGGGCTTTTTTTAATAATAAGGAGGATTTTATGAATTTACATGATTTAGCAGAATTAATGTTTCCGGGTGTTTCCGAAACAGTAGAAGATATTGAAAAAAAATATCCAGAAAGAAATTTATCGGAAGGAGTAGAAGTAACAAGATTTGCTCCAAGTCCAACAGGATTTGTTCATATGGGAAGTTTACTATCAGCATTCGAAGATTATAAGATTGCTAAAGATTCTGGTGGTGTTTTCTATCTACGTATTGAAGATACCGATCAAAAAAGAAGTGTTGAAAATGGTATTAGTGGAATTATTAATGATTTAGCAGATTTTGAAATTTATCCTGATGAAGGTATGATTAGTGAAACAGAGTCCAAAGGAAATTACGGTCCATATATTCAAAGTGAAAGAAAGCATATTTATGAAGTTTATGCAAAAAGTTTAGTAGAACGTGGATATGCTTATCCATGTTTCTGTACTGAAGAAGAACTAAATGAAACAAGAGAAATTCAAGAACTTAATAAAGAACGTATTGGATATTATGGAAGTTATGCTAAATGTCGTAGTTTAACAATTGATGAAGCTTGTGAAAAAATAAAGAATGGGGAAAAATTTGTTGTACGTTTCAAATCTCCTGGAGACTTCAATAAAAAAATAGTATTAGAAGATCGTATGCGTGGTAAAATCGAATTCCCTGAAAATGATTTAGATGTTGTTATTATTAAATCAAGTGATGGACTTCCAACATATCATTTTGCACATGCCGTAGATGATCATTTGATGCATACAACAACGGTTATGCGTGGAGAAGAATGGATTCCAAGTTATCCAATACATCATCAATTATTTGAAGTTCTAGGTTTTAAAGAACCAAGATTCGCTCACTTAGGCCTTGTTATGAAAATTGATGAAGAAGGTACAAGAAGAAAACTATCTAAAAGAAAAGATCCAGAAGCTAGTGTATCTTTCTATCATGAAAAAGGAATCCCTGTTAATGCAACAAAACTATATTTAACAACAATCGCTAACTCTAATTTTGAAGAATGGTTAATTAATAATCCTGATAAAGATTTATCAGAATTCAAATTAGATTTCACTAAGATGAGTGAAAGTGGTAGTTTATTTGATGTTGAAAAACTATTTAATATATCAAAAAATTATATAAGTCGTATGACTAGTGAAGAATTATATGATAATTATCTTCCTTGGGCTAAAGAATTTGATAATGAACTATATGAATTATTAGTTAATAATAAAGATTATGTCTTAAAAGTATTCAGTATTGAACGTTATCAAGAAAAACCTCGTAAAGATTATTCATGTTACTCTGATATTCGAAGTGGTATTTGGTATATGTTTAAAGAGTTATATACTAAACCAACTTATGAATTCCAAAAAATAACTGATAAGAATGAAATATTAAACGTTATTGAAACATATTTTAATGATTATTATGATCCAGGTGATGATAAAGATACTTGGTTTAATAAAGTTAAAGAAATGTGTGATAAACTAGGTTATGCATCTAATATGAAAGATTATAAAAAAGATCCAGAATCTTATAAAGGTAATGTTGCTGATATCTCAACAATTATAAGAGTAGGTATGACTAGTAAGTCACAAACTCCTGATCTTTATGAAATCTTAAAATTAATTAATGATGATATTGAAAGAAGAATTGAAATCTTAAAAAATAATTATGAATGCTAATAAGCATTCTTTTTATTTTATATTGATACTTATACCTTTTTGTGCTAATATTTAATTATAATAGGAGAGTAGAATGGGAAAAGAAGAAAGACGCGATTGTAGTAAAAAAGAGTTTAGATTTGAAGAAACATCAACAATGATTAAAAATAATATTAAAGATTATCGTCGTAAAAGAAATATTTTTGATGAAGAATTTGATGTTAAAGAAAATATTAATAAGTTATTAGAAGATATTAATACTTATATGGGTAAACTTGAAAAAGAAAAAGACAATAAAGTTGAACTAAATCTTGATGAAATAACTAAAGATATTAACAAGAAATTATCAAAATTAGATGATCAAAAAGAAGATGAACTTGAAAAAACTTTATATGATTTATCTGAGATATCATCAATGATTAAAAAGACTATTGATAAATTAGAAAAAGATAAAGAAAAGAAACGTAAAAAAGCAATGTATTGCGATCAAGCTCGTAAGAACAAAAATAAAAATCCTAAAAAGAAAGTAAATAAAAAATAGGTGATTTATGGTTTGTCCTAATTGTGGTACTAATAATCCCATTGATGCAACTTTTTGTTCTAATTGCGGAGGACCACTTACTGTAACACCTCCTAAGAAAATAAATATTTGGATGATTATTGTTCCAATTCTTGTAATCGCTTTTGTCTTAATTGTTACTTTATCAGGTTCAAATGAAAAATATATTGGTAAGTGGAAATGTAAAGGATATTCAGCTACTGCCGGTCCATCAGGAGACTATATGATTACAATGATTTTAAAGAGTAATGGTGAATATACTTTTGGTGAATACAATGATTTAGATAATAATCATAGTAAAGGTACTTTTACTGCTAAATATGAAGATAAGAAAAAAGAGACAACAGGAAAAGATTTTTATCAATTAGACTTTAAAAATGAAGAATTTATTGTTAAAGGTGTTAAACAAACTGGTAATTATACAATGAATCTTGAAATGGAATTAATTAAAAGAAATGAAGCTTTAATTGTTAATTCTAAGAATTATGCAATGTATTATTGTTATAAATAGAAGTTATTTATTAACTTCTTTTTCTTTATTAATGAGAAAAATAGTGTATAATGAATTTGTGAGGTTGTATGAAAAAGAATGAGACCAAAAAGAAGAAAGTAAAAGTTAAAAAGAGTATTAAAATTATTATAATCGTTGTTATTAGTCTAATTGTTGTTGGTATTACATCATTTTTCTTAATAAGACATTTTACAAGTATTACATATAAATTATCAAAATTAGGTTATTCAAAAGCCGATATTAAAATACTTGAAAAGACCTTTAAAGAAGAAGAACTTAATAAAATATTAGATAAAAAGTATCATAAAGATTATGTTGTTGTTATCAAAGATAAACGTTTTCAAAAAGATCAATATCTAGAATACTTAGATCGATTAAATAAAGGTGAAAAAAAAGAAGATATTATTAATGATTTAGATCCTGTTGTTATTGATTTGCGAAAAAAAGATGGTTATCAAGAAGAATATTTAGGAGATTATCTAGATTATTTAGATAATAATAGTGATGATACTAAAGTTATAAATTATGTTAATTTTAAACACAAAATCAAAGAAAATAAAGAGTATGTTGAAGATAATTTAGAAGATTATATGAAATATTATTTAGATAATGAAACTAAAAATGAAGATGAAATTATAAAATATATTAATTTTAAAAATAAAATAATTAAAAATACTTTATATAATGAAAAGTATCTAGATAAATATATGGAATATTATATGAAGAATCAAAGTAAGACTGATGATTATGTTGTTAAATATATTAATTTTACTAACGAATTAGATAAAGGTAAAAATTATAATAAAAAATATCATCAAAAATATATTGATTATT
Organism: uncultured Clostridia bacterium; assembly: GCA_946409545.1. GTDB lineage: Bacteria > Bacillota_I > Bacilli_A > RF39 > UBA660 > RUG12783. The sequence continues at coordinate 101,407 of CAMJWT010000003.1, forward strand.
ACTTAAAACACATGGATAAAAAGATTGATGATGTTATAAGCACTGTTAATGCTGATGAAAAGAAAAAAGAAGATGCTGTTAAAGCACCATCAACGGAAAAACCAATTGATATTTCGCAAGTAGATGCTAGTAAGTTTAAGAGTGCAACATACTATATTGCAGATTATCAAAATCGTTATGTTGAATATCAAGCTAAGAATCCTAGTAAATCAACAAGTGAAGTTATAAGGGCGGTAAACTCTAATATTGACTATAAATTCTATACGAATATGAAGAGTACCAAAACAAGTGAAGGTTACTTGATGCTTGTAAATAAATTCTATACGGTAGGTAGTTCTTATGTTCCATCTAATCTTGTTAATGTAACAGGTGGCGGTAAGATGGAAAAAACAGCTGCTGCTCAATTTGAAAAGATGGTTCAAGCTGCTAAAAAAGATGGATATACATTAAAGAATGTATCGGGATATCGTAGTTATAGTACGCAAAAGAGTTTATATAATAATTACAAAGCACGAGATGGCCAAACAAAAGCTGATACTTATTCAGCAAGACCAGGAAGTTCAGAACATCAAACAGGATTAGCAACAGATATTAATACAGCATCAAGTGCAGCTCATTTTGAAAATACTAAGACTTATAAATGGTTAATTAATAATTGTTATAAATATGGTTTTATTCTTCGTTATCCAAATGGTAAAACATATATAACAGGTTATAAATTTGAACCATGGCATTATCGATATGTTGGTGTAGAAGCTGCAACTTACATTCATAATCACAATATTACATTTGAAGAATATCATGCTTATTTTGTAAGTCATTAATGAAAACAATCATGTCAACATGATTGTTTTTTTATTTCATGATTCTTATAATAAATGACATTGGAGAACATATGAAGAATCAAGAGTTATACAATATTTATAAAAACATAAAAAAGATAAATGATCCAATGTATCAATATATATCTTATTTTCTACCATATAATAATAGTTATAAGCATTTCCTTCAGTTACATCAAGAAGCTATCAAATTATTAAAAGATGGTTTTCCTTTTCATAAAATAAATCCTGATTTTTTCTATATTATTGAAAAATATTGTGGTAGAGAAGAAGAATTAATTCTTGATTTCTTTAATAATTTATATATTGTTGATGATTATGACAAATTTGCAAGTTTTCTTTCTGATATGTGTTATTCATATACGTTTTTAAAAGATGAAAGCAGGTTAGAAGAAGCTAGCCCGGAGTTTTATAATTTATTTAGTTCTTTTACAGATATTCTTGAGATGATTGCCTCATATGCATGTAGTAAAGATAAATATTATCTAGCAGAGATAACCTTTAGTTTACTAGCAATTGAATGGGTAGACGGTACTGATAATTATGATTCTGTATATGTTAAAATTAAAGATATCATGAGTTGTAAAGAATCAATTGAAGATTTTTGTACAGTTTATGGGATAAAGCTTCATTTTATTACAACTAAATCATCAGTCTTTATTGCAAATGAAATATGTGATTATGCTAAAAAAAGGAGAGTATGTAAGTAATACTTTCCTTTTTTATCTTCATATGATATAATAAGTCCCGTTTTGAGGGGTTTATGGATACATACATTCATATAAATAATAAACTAGAATTTAGAGATGAATTGTTAGAAGGAGATTTATCTTCATATCCACAATTTGCTAGTATTAAGAATTATTTGTTTTTATTTCAAAAATATTATTTTAAATATGATGTTAGAATCATAAATGAATTTATTAATTTTTTATTTCAATATAAAGAAGAGTTAGATAAAATTGATCCAGAATTTTTACTTTCATTAATGGATAAAGATTTATTAAGACTTACTATTCCAACACGAAATATTATGGATGATTTAATTATTTTAATTGATAAATATCGAATAGATTTTAATAAAAACTTTATAGATGCAACAACGACTGTTGCTGATGCCCTTGATGAATATAATAAAGATTTTTTTAATAAAGATTTTTATAAATATTATTTAGAATATAAAAGAGTATATGGTGAATATAAAAAAAGTAATAATCCTCGTTATGGTGAAATGTCATGGGATGCTTATATGATGTCAAGATTTATTCTTGCTTACGCTTATTATTATGAAGTTGATCCTTCTGTTATTTCTGCATTCTTTAATAACTTTATTGATAATTATGATGTTATAAAAGCGCATTTTGGATTAAATAATTTAAATAATGATCGTGGTGACATTAATATTTTTAAACAAAGTGATTATCTTATAAAATATGTTTTATCGTTTGGTAAACAAAAAAGGAAGGTTATATTATGATTAAAATATTTGGAATAGAAACCTTAGATCATCAATATGATGATATTAAAGATAATTTTATGAAAATGTGCAAATTCTTAGAAAAATGTCAATTTGATTATGAATATTTGAAAGATGATTCAAGAAAACTATATTTTAATCGTTTAGTTAAAGTTCTTCGTTACTTTAAAGAAAATAATTTAGATATTATAAAAACATCTTTCTTTGATGATACTAAGTGGTTCTTTGTATGTGGTAATTATATAAATGTATTATATGCCATCTATTTTCCTAGTGACTATATTAAGGAAGATGAAGAAGATTATTTAATGACATTATCAAATGTTATCTTTAAAAGTTCTATTGGTTTTTTAAATAAATATGGTAAAAACTTTGATAATTATTTTAAAAATTTAAATGAAATTTTAAAGTTATACGCATTCTTTTATATGATTTTAAGAAGAGATTTAGATAATAAAATTTTAAAGAAGAATGAAGAACATTTCTTTGAAATAGTACTAGGAACTTTTTTATCTTACTATTATGTTGATTATGAAAAAATAGATCAAGAAAAGATAATGAACGCAATTAATGAAATGTTTCATTATCGAGAATTCTTAGAAAAATGGGCATTAAATGGTGTTGATGAAAGATATTTAGGTAGTTATGAAAAAGAAAAGTTTATCGCTAAATCATTATTAAGTAACATTAATATCAAAAGAAGGATAATTAAATAGGTGTGATATGAAAAAAATAATAGACCTATTTAATAAGAGTATTTTTAAAATAGATAAAGAAATTCCAAAAGAAGATTACGAAATCATCGTAAAAATATTTGAAGAATTTATTATGCGAAGTGAAATAAAAATAAAAAATTCTTATCAGGTTTTATCTCAATTAATTAATTATCTATATTCGTTAACTTCATCTGAATTACGTATTATCGATAAAGAATATAAACTTTTTTTTGAAATTATCTTTAATCCTAGTAGCGAATATTATTTACCAATGTTAGCAACTCTTAATCCACAAAAATTCAATGAATATTTTGATTTCTATGATTATTTTGCTAGAATGTTTAGAGTCTTTAAAAGAAATTTTTCGAGATTAGATTCTTTAATATATTTAAATGAATCTAGATTAAAAAAATATGTATTTTTATTTAAGAATTCTATTGGATATCGTTATCTTCAATATGATGATAATATTTGTGAGTTTTTAATATATATCTTTTCCATCTATTATTATAATGATGATTATAATGGTTTAGCAGCTTATATTCGTAAGTTTAAAAATGATTTAGATTATTATGATGATTTAATAAATATTTATCAAGATCATCGAGTTGTTTATGAATATTCAAAATATAAAGAGAAGAGGATTATGCAGTGAATGAAGAAATAGAATTATATACAAAAAAAATAATTGATTGTTTTAATAGTTTTATAAATGGCCTTAAAGCAAGAAAATTATCGATGGGTGAAAAGGCTTTTTATAATCACGTTAAAAAGATTGTTACGAAGATTGTAAATAATAATAATCAATATATATTAACAGATGATATTATTTGGTATATTACCCATACTACTTCGGGAACTCGTGAAACTGATTATGTTCTTTTATCTAAACTTGGTAATTTTATAAAAATGAATGAATCTGATATCGAATTTTTATATTCAAAATATATTGAATATTTAGTCCATAGTAAAACAAATATTTATTTTCGATATAATATTGATAGTCTTGATGTATACCTTAATTTAATGGATGAACGGATTAAACATATTGTATTAAGAACAATTGATATTGAAAAAGAATTAGAAATTATGCCAGGACGTCTTAGATCTGTTTTTTATGATCTTCTATTAAAATATGCTATTAAGTGTGCTCTTACTAAAGATACTAAAACTTTTGATAGTTTTGCTGATCACTTATATAATAATATTCCAAGATTATATGAAAGATTATTGTTAAACGGTATTATTACAACAAATAATAGATTAACAAAGAATTTTGATAAATATTTAGAGTTAGAATTTGATAATGATGTAAAAGAATATAAAATTAGATAAAGAGAGGTATTATGGAAAAAGAGGTTATCTTTTATACAAAGAAAATCTATTCTAGTTTCTTTTATTGGAAAAATACATTAAAAGTAAAAAGATATAGTGATTATGATATCTTTGATTTAAGTAGAAAAATAGAAGAAATCGTTATTAAAATAATAAAGAATAATAATCAGTATCTATTATCCGATGATTTAATTCTTTTTATTGCCTTTAGAGGTTTTTGTAATTTAAAATATGTAGATGGTTTTTTAAAACAATTTGAAGAATTAGCTAATTTGGATTATAAAAGCGGTATCGATTTAGTATGTAGATATTATGATCGTTTATCATATGGAGCTCTTGTTACTAGCTTTGAGGGTTATTATGAATATCTTAGAACAATGAAGCGTAGCAATAAAGATATCTTTGTTAAGATAATTGATTTTCTTAAAAGTTTAGAAGAAAAATCATTAAATGAAAATGATTATGAAAAATTAAAACCATTAGTTATAAGAGTTGCTGCTTATTGTGTAATAAGAGATGATTCAAGTCTTCTTGATAAAGTATTTGAAAAATATTTTAATGATATATCTAATACAATAGAAAGATTTAAATTATATGGAATAATAACAGATGATTCTAATTCAAAAGTTGATTTTATAGATTTTGTTAATCTTGATTTAGATAATAAGGAACAAGGAGTAATTATAAAATGATAAAAAGTAGGCTAATGTTTATATATGATTTAAAAGAAGATGAATTAGATCTTATAATAGATTCTTATAGAAAACTAATTATTTTATATAAAAAATTACTTGATAAAAGAAATTTTTTAATAAATATTAATTTAGATTTAAATAATCGAGTATGTCTTAATATTCATAATAAAAAAGATATTTTTAAGAAAATAGTATATTTATATAAAATTAATATGATTCATCTTTTAGATTATTTACCAATGTATTTAAATATAACAAAGTATGAATCTAGTAAAACTCTAAATAATGTACTAGATAAAATGATTAAAAGTATTCATCATCCAGAGAATTTTTCCATTCTTCGTGGCACTTTAATTAATGATGATTATATAAAAAAGTATTCAAATAGTAATATGAATCTTTTATTAGATATTTTTAAGGAAATTATTATATTATTTGAAAAAAATAGTGATAAGTTAGATAATGATTCTATAATGTTTGAAAAAGTCTTTAATGAGATGTTTTTATATATTATTTTTAATTGTAAAAATAATGATTTTTCAATGTACATTGATTATTTAGAATCTATTAAAAATGATCCAATTAGATTCTGTGAAAAAGTTAGAATGAATAATCTAGCTGGTAATATGAAAGAGTTTCTAGATATGGAGTTTTTATCTCCCAAAAAAGAATTAGTTATTAAATAAAGAACATTTATGTTCTTTTTTTGTTGAATAGTATCTAAAAACTTGAAAAAAAATTGATTTTGTGGTATTATAAGCGCCATTGGGGTGAGCATTTATATATGAAAAAAACAGTTATAAGATTACTTGATAATATATCAGAAGTTGCTTTATTTGATGGTAAATTAAGTATCTTTAAAAACAATAATATTGAAGCAAAACCAACAGATTTAGCAGTTCTATCAGGAGCTGTAAAAGATAAGCTTGGTTATACTTTTTATTGGACTAGTACAACAGGTAAAGATTTTATCGCACTTATTACATCAGAAGATATCTCTTCATATAAACATTTTGAAGCTGATCGTTTTGCAAAATCACCAGCAATTAGACCAGTTATTGAAATTGATTCTATTGAAGATAAGAAGCTTATCAAAGGCGATCTTAAAAAAGATGAAATTGTATATATGGGAGAATATCCATTATTTATCGAAACTGATGAAGATAAAATAATTGAACTTGAACGTATTGCAAGACTATCTAAAAGACATATGACAACAGATAAAAAATATAATTTAGATGAAAAGAATCTATATCAAGAATATGTTTTAGGAAAAGATAAGTATGTTCGATTTGTATGTAATAATGAAGAACAATTATTAAGTAATGGAGAAGAGTGTGTTAAAGATAAAGTCTACTGGTTAAAAGTTACTAATGTACCTTGGTATGTAGATCGTGAAAAAGGATTATTAGTATCAGTATATGGATTATTATCAGGTATTAGATATTGGCTTGAAAATGACGGAGAAGCTAATTATGAAAAAAGTAATATGGCTAGCTTCTTAAATGAAAAAATGGTTAATGATATTATGACTATTTCAACTATTAGAAAAGATAGTAGTTATAATGATTATTTAACAAACAATCCCTTTAATTTACAAAATAATCAATTATCTTATACTGATTTAGCTAAAGAATTATTAAAAAGTGGTATTTCACCATTTTTACATGGAGATACAGGTGTTGGTAAGAGTGCTCGTGTTATGCAAATAGATCCAAATGCTAAAGTAATTTATTTATGTAATCAATCAATTGATAGTATTAATGGTAAAAGTGTATATATTCCACCTGTTGTAAAAAAAGAAGATGGAACAGTAACTGTACTTAGAGAAGGTATGATGCAAGATAAGAAACCAACATGGTTAAAAACGTTTGAAGAACGTGCATCAGTTGATGATAATATGCATCTTGTATTCTTTGATGAAATAACAAATGCTCCATTAGCTATTCAAGGATTTTGTTTTAATATCATTCTTGATCGTGAAGTTAATGGTATGTGGAGTCTACCTAAAAATGCTGGTGTCATAGCAGCTGGTAATGAAATTGATGAATCTATTTCTGCAAATGAACTAGCAGAACCATTATTTAGTCGTTTTGGACATATTTATATATCAGATAATCTTAAAGAATGGTTAGATTGGGCCGTTAATAATAATATTCATCCAGCAATTATTGCTTATATGACATTTACTAATGGTGTTAATCTTCGTACAAAGTATAATGGTATAACACCAAATGCTGATCCTCGTAAATGGGAAATGGCATCAAAAGTTTTATATGAAACAAGTAATGTATCACTTCTTAATGGTTTAATTGGGGAAGAAGTTACCAAAAGTTTTATTGCGTTCTGTAAAACAAAAACTATTAGTCTTGAAGATGTTATAAGTGGTAATTATGATGATAATGCCTTTGTTATGGACACTAATCAAAAATATGTTACGGCACTATCTCTATCAAGAGTTGATATTAACAATTTTGAAAAAGTATATAATTTCATGGTAAAAGTTGGTGAAGAACCATTAGCTTTATTTGAAAATCTATGGGCTAAAAACGATCAAGATCGTTTAGAAAAATTACGTGAAATTAAAGAGTTACGTCGTTTACAACGTGGACAATCAAGAAAAGAAGAATTAGAAAGACGTGTTAATGAATACCAAGTTAATGGTATGAAAGAAATGGTAAAAAAATTAGGTGGATTGGGGGTAAAAAATAATGGCAAATAGTACTAAAAAAAGTAATAATCAACTATTATATAACCTTTATGAAGATTCAAGAGAAGATAAAGTAATTAAAGGTTATTTAGATAGTAATATTTCCTTTTATATGCATGGTCCTACTGGCGTAGGTAAAAGTTCAAGAATTAAAGCTATTGACCCTCAAAGAATTGTAATATATCTACGTAATGCCACACCAGAAATAATTAATGGTAAAACGGTTTATGCCCCACCAGTTGATGGCGTTTATACCGATTCTGAAGATGGAATGGAAGATTATAAACCAACATGGCTTGTTAAATTAGAGAAATTATGTAATGAAGATAAAGATCATTTACATATTGTCTTTTTTGATGAATTATCTAATGCATTCCCTTCAATTCAAGGTTTTATCTTTAATATTATGTTATCTAAAGAAGTAAATGGTATTTGGAGATTACCAGAGAATGCACGTGTTGTAGCTGCTGGTAATGAAACATTAGATAGTTTAGCAGCTCATGAAATTAGTAAACCATTATTTAGTCGTCTTGCCCATGTTTATGTAAAAGATGATTACAAAAGTTGGATTAATTGGGCTTCAAAAAAAGGATTAAATCCCTTAGTTACAACTTTTATGGCATATACTAAAGGAGAATATTTAAGAACAAAATATAATGGTATGACACCAAACGCTGATCCTCGTAAATGGGAAATGGTATCAAACGTTTTAAATGAATCAGGTAATTTACAAGTTTTATATACTTTAGTTGATAAAGAAATAGTTGATTTATTTATTAAATTTTGTTTTAGACCAATGGTACCAGTTAAAGCTATTATTGAAAATAATTTGTGGGATGAATGTTTAAAAGCAGTTAGTAATATTAGCAGTGAAATGGATTATTATGCCTTTGTAGCTAATATGTCATATTGTCCTGTTGAATATATTAGAGATTGTTATGGTGTGATATCTAAACTTCCACCTGAATATATTGATCTATTTAATAAAATTTGGATTAAAAATGATCCAGAACGCTTTTTATTAATCGATAGTTTATCACATGAAAGAGAAAAAGTATTAAGAAAATAGGAGGATATATGAAATTTGATTTATTAAATATTAAAAATAAATTATTAGTAAAATATCCTTTCTTTGGAACAATTATAACTAATGTATCATATAAAGTTGATAATACCATTGATACAGCAGCAACAAATGGTTTTGATGTCTTCTATAATGAAGAATTCATGGATAAATTAACAGAAGATGAACAAGTCTTTATTCTTGCTCATGAAATATGTCATATTGCTTTTAATCATATGGATCGATTAGAGAATAAAGATATGGATGTATGGAACTTTGTAACAGATGCCGTTATCAATGCATTTTTACATGAAGATGGACTTCCTCTTGTTGAAGGTGTTATTGATGTCCCTTGGGCTTCTGAATATAATTCTGAAGAACTATATGAAGTTTTTTATAAGAACAAACAATTATTCCAAAAGCTATTAGATAAACTTAATAAAGATGGTAAAGAGAATAATAATGGTGGTTCATCATTCGGTCATGATTCACATGCTAGATGGGGACAAGGTAAAAAGAAAGAAAAGCAAGCATCAAGCGAAGAAGAAAAACAAGAAGAACGTCGTAAAAAAAGAATTGAAAATGAACAAGAAGCCTTTAATGAAGATGGTGAAAAAGAATCATTCAAGAAAAATAAAGATACTAAAAAAGACAAACTTGAAAAGATGAAAGAAGAAATAAGAGATAATCAAATGTCAAGACAAGCAGGTAAGGGACCATCAACATACTTAAGAAAACTTGGAGAAATAGGTATTAGTAAAGGACTTATTGATTGGCGATATATTCTTCGTGATTGTATTACTTTTGATCTTGATTGGTCATATAAAAATGCTCAAATTGAAGATGGTATTTTAAGAGCTAATCTTGAAGAAACACCAATGGCCGAAGTTGAAATAGTTCTTGATACATCAGGATCTATTGATGAAGAATTATTAAAAACATTCTTAAGAGAATGTAAAAATATTATGTTAAATGCCAAAGTAAAAGTAGGATGTTTTGATACAAAATTTTATGGCTTTAATATTATAAGAAATGAAATGGATATTAATAACTTAAATTATCAAGGTGGAGGAGGAACAGATTTTGATGTAGCAGCAGGGGCTTTTACAAGAAGAGTTGCTAATAAAATCATCTTTACTGATGGATGGGCAGAGATGCCAAAAAATCCTCCAAAGATTATTTGGGTAGTAATTGGGGACCATACAATCAAACCTGATAATGGTAAAGTAATTTATATTGATAAAAGAGAACTAGATAAGAGAAAACGAATATAATATGAACGATTTAATATATGAATATTTAAATTTAGTAAGAGATTTAAAATTAGAAGAAAGAGACTTATTAACAAAGTATTTATATCTTTATACTTCTAAATCTAAAAGCCAACAGTTTTTAGAATATATTTTAAAGATCTTTATTAAAATCATGAAAGATAATCGTGTTGAGGAATTAAAAACAAATATTATCGAATATGTTAATAGTTATAATATCGATGATTATGATGTAGCTTTTCTTTTAAATATTATTTTTTATCCTAATGATTATTTAAAAGAATATCATGATGATTATTATTTTGATTTATATAAATATAGTTATATTCATGTTGGAAATAAAGTTAATTCAACTCATCCATTTGTACAAATGTGTGAAGTATTTCATAAATATTTAAAAGTATGTACGAACTTAGATGATGAATTAAATAATTTTATGCGTTCTATTATGATAATTATCATTTGTGATTACTGGCTTAATCGTGATAAATATACTCTTAATGAAATTGAAAGTGTCTTTAATAGATTAAGTATAAATATTAATTATTATCATGATGTCTTTAATTTAAATGGTTTTACTAAATATAGTATTGATGATAAAAATCTATGCGTTTTCATTAATAAATTGTTTTTAACGAAAGGGGAAAGAAATCATGAACCAATTCGAAGATAAACTAAATTTAATAGAAAAATTTTGTCGTGAAAATAAATTTATTTATGATCGACAAAGTTTTCTTTTACTATTACAAGAATTAGATGAATATGTACAAAAAATGATAGATAAAGCTTTTCTTGAAAGATTAAATAAAACATTTTCTATTAAAAAAAATAATATTGTAAGTTTAATTAGATTAATATTAGATCCAATTAAATTTAGAGAAGAAGATCCTCTTGGATTCTACTATACAATTAATAATTATATAAAAGGTATCTTTGATAATCTTTATAGTGGTAATGATTTATCAGAAATTGATACAGTTTCTCCAACTTTGTATGAAGTATGTAAACAAATTCAAACTTTTGATAATAATTTTCCTATAGAACTTCGAGCTAAATATGGTTTATCATGTCGTAATATTATTATTAATTTCATAATTTATAATACATATTTTGTTCATCAAGAGAACATTGATGATATTTTATTAGATGTTATTAATAATCATGATATGATAATAGATAGATTAAGAATTCAAGGATTAAATGATTATTTTCATATTAATCATGACTTTAATTTATTAAAAAACTATTATTTATTTTTAGAAATGATATTTAATAGTTATACTAATAATAATTATATTCATATTAAGTAGGTTTTTATGAAAGATATTGCAAAAAATGTTGTATATCAAATATTACATCCAGAATATGTTTATTTTGTTTTAAAAAATCATGTTACCAATGATGAATTAACTGAAATATTTAGAATAATGAAATTAATCCGTGAATATAGTGATTTTTATGATACTCATGATTCAATTGTTTATGAAAATTATGGATTATTTTCTAGATTATGTAGTATTAAAAATCGAAAGTATTTAAAATATGTAACTAAAGATATGATGGATTATAGTTTAATTCATATGTATAAAGTATATGATATTAATCAAATGCTTAGAATTATTGAACCTTATATCGATTATTATGAATATGGAGATTTAATATATTATAATATGTCAAGAGCTTTATGGTATAATTACTTTTGTGATAATGATAAAATTGAGAATAAAGATATGGCACCTTATGGTAATATCTTTCGTATAATAGTAGAAGATATTAAACTTCGTAAAAAGGCTTTAGACGATGATTATGAAGGCTTTTTAGATTTTATGAAGTTATATTTCACATATCTTTGTATGAATCCAGATCTTTATAATGAAGATTTATTATTAGATGGATATAAATTAATTTTAAGAAATCATTATATAGATCATATGGCTTTAAATGGAGCTTTTAATAGCAATTTAAAAAATATTTTGCAAATTAGAATGTTTTATATAAATGAAATAATCAATTCTTTAAGTGATAAAAAGATTAAATAGGAGGATTATATGCCAAGTATTATTGATTTGTTAAAGAAAAATAAGATTGCAATGTATTTAGGCAAGTATCATTTAACAAACGATCAATTTGAAAGAGTATATGAAATTTATACATTAATAAATAAGATACTTAATGAAGAATATAATGATGAAGAAAAAAAAGAATATATAACAGTAAGTCGAAATAGAATTCTAGAAAGAATTCTTGATGATATTGTTGATTCTGTTAAAAATAGTAAAGACTTCATGATTAATGATTTTACTCTTGATTATTTAATAAATAATAAGAATGGACATACTTTATTACAGTTTTCAAGTAACTTTCATTTTTTAATTAATCAAAATAGTATAAATAGAGGTAATTCTTATTATTCACTAGAACATTTTATTGAATATATATATAATAAATCTTGTAATGATAAAGATTATTTAGAAAGATTAAGTACTGATAAAAACTTTTATATTATTATTAATGATTATCCTGAAAGTTATAATAAAATATTAGAATTAAATAATGATAAATTACTTTCTATGTATAATCAATTAGTGGGATTATTATGGTATAATGAACTATTAGATAAAGAAAAAATAATAAATAAAATAGGTGATTATATTTATAATAATAAAGAAGAATTATTAAGTCGATTTAATGATGTTATGTTAATAGGTGATGATAATCGTTGTGATGAATTTGATAACTTATTAGAAGAAATAATATATAATAAAGTTAAGGTAATAGATGGTGATTATGATGGATAGATTACAAAAAGTTATAAGTGATAATGGATATACATCAAGAAGAAAAGCCGAAGAATTAATAAAAAATGGAAAAGTATTAGTTAATGGTGAAGTAGCAACTATTGGTATGAAAGTAAATAGTAGTGATGAAATAATGATTGATGGTAACCTTTTAACTAAAGATAGTGATTCCAAAGTATATTATTTACTTAATAAACCAAGAGGTATCGTTTGTACAAGTAGTGATGAAAAAGGAAGAAAAACCGTAATTGACTTAATTGAAACGGATAAAAGAATTTATCCAGTTGGAAGACTAGATTATGATACTACAGGTGTTTTATTGTTAACAAATGATGGAGAGTTAACAAATAAACTAATTCATCCAAAAAATAATATTGATAAAGTATATCTTGCTAAAATCAAAGGTATTATTAATGGTGTTGATATTAATAAATTAAAAGATGGTGTTAAGATAGACAACTTTATAACAAGTAAATCACGCGTTAAATTAAAAAGTTTTGATAAGAAAACACAAACTAGTTTAGTTGAATTAACCATCCATGAAGGACATAATCATCAAGTTAAAAAGATGTTTGAAAGTATTGGATATGATGTTATTAAATTAACAAGAACAAGATTTGCTTTTTTAGATGTTAAAAGTTTAAAGAGTGGGGAATATCGTAAATTACTTCCTCATGAAATTAAAAAATTATATAGTTTAGTAAAATAGACGAAATGTCTATTTTTTTGTGTAAATAATTCATAATTCAATTGCATAATCATTTTGTAGATGGTATATTGATATTAAGAATAGGAGTGATGAAAAAAATGGATTACACTGGTTTAAATGTTGTAACTGCAAAAGATCAAATATATAGTTTGTATGATCAAGGAAAAAAATTAGCATGGGATTATAATGAAGCTTTACAAGAATTTTGGTTTAGATTAAGTAAACAATGGAAAGCACCAAATGCGGAAAGATTTCAACAAAATAACTCTAAAAAACTTTACAATATTGCAACAAGCGCTTTAATAGTTCTATATGAAATTTGTACGGATGCTGTTGTGGCTTATAATAGTTTAGCTTCATCTCTTGGTGCTCCAACTATAGAAGATGATTATTTCACTGTAAATAAAGATAAACCATTTGATCAAGGCGAAGGAACAGGTATTGGCCTACAACCTTTGGGACCAAATAATCAAGCTATAATGGATCCTGATGCTGTAGAAGAAACAAATAATTGGTTTAAAGGACAATTTGATGTTTTAGTAAAAGGATTTAGAGGATTACCAATGAATATTGCTTTTTATGATCCTGATGGTGCTATTGTAGCAAATTATCAAACTAGAATAACAAAAGCAGCTGATGAAATTGAAGCATTATCGACAGCAGTTTACGATATAATTAATGCTGAAATATCTGATTATAGACAAGCCGTTGAAAAAGGAAAAGAAGAAGCAAGTCAAGCATTTACTGCAAGAGGATAAAAAAAGAGACACATGTCTCTTTTTATTTTTATTAATAAAAAAAATAAATTATAATTTAAACTTGAAGTATATAAATTTTTCTTATATAATATGGAAGTTGGAGGAAAAGAATGGAAAAGAATAAAAACAAACATGAATTTACAGTAGAAATAAAAGGTAAAGAATGGAAAGATGCTTGTGATAAAGCATTCAAAAAACGTAATAAAGATGCCAAAATAGCTGGATTCCGTCCAGGAAAAGCACCATATGATGTATACATTAAACATTATGGAGAAGCTAGTTTATTCTTTGATGCAGCAGATAGTCTTTTACAAAAAGCATATTCTGATATGTTAAAGAATGAAAAAGTAATCCCAGTTGTTGAACCAAAAGTTGATATTAAAGATATTAATAAAGATGGTATTACATATTTATTCACGGTTATTACTAAACCAGAAGTAAATATTAAGAAGTATAAATCTTTAGGTGTTAAAGAAGAAAAAGTTAAAGTAACAAAAGAAGAAATCAAAGAAGAACAAGATAAATTATTAGATAAATATAAAGAATTAGTTCTTCGTGATGGAAAAGTAGAAAATGGAAACGTTGTTACCATTGACTTTGAAGGATTTAAGGATGGCGTAGCATTTGATGGTGGTAAAGGAGAAAATTATTCATTAGAAATCGGATCTCATACATTTATACCAGGATTTGAAGAACAATTAGTTGGTATGAAGAGTGAAGAGGAAAAAGAAATTGAAGTAACTTTCCCAGAAGATTATGGCGAAAAATCACTTGCAGGAGCTAAAGCAACATTTAAAGTAAAAGTACATGAAATTAAGGAAAAAGTAATTCCTGAATTAAATGAAGATTTCTTTGATGATTTAGCTATTGAAGGAGTTAATTCACCTGAAACATTAAACGCTTATTTAGAAGGCGAAATTAAAGAAAGAAAAGAAAGAGAAGCTGAGAATAAGTTTGTTGATGATGTAATGGCTAAGATTGCAGATAATACTGAAGTTGATATTCCTGAAGAAATGATTGATGAAGAAGTACATCATATGATGCATCAAATGGAACATCAATTAGCAAGTCAAGGTATCTCAATGGATTTATATTATCAATTTACTAAAACAACACATGAAGATATGCATAAACAACTAGAGGGAGACGCAAAGAAAAATGTTACATATCGTTTAATTCTTGAAGAATTATTAAATCAAGAAAAGATTGAAATTGATGATAAAGCATGTGAAAAAGAAATTGATGACTTAGCAAAGAAATATAAAGCAAAGAAAGAAGATATCGAAAAAGAAGTAGGAGGCATGGAAGGAGTTAGATATGACCTTGAAATGCGTGAACTACTTAATAGATTAAAAGAATATAATAAGTAATTAAAAGACCTATTTAATAGGTCTTTTTTATTGAATAAAAAGATTAATTATTATATAATAATAATATGGAGCTACTATGAAAGATAAAAAGTATTTATTAGTTGTATTATTAATAATTCCCATTGTAATGATCTTTGTATCCAATTCTTTTTCTATTCCATATACAGAAGAGATAAAAAGTGTTGAAATACAAAGTAATGATTATAATGCTCCTGGTTCATGG
>CAMJWT010000004.1:0-86350 GCA_946409545.1 uncultured Clostridia bacterium
TCAATTGGTCGATCTTCTCTATTATCATTAAAATAATCACTACCTGCGATTTTTAAAGTATCTTCCATTGATACATAATAATTTTTTTCGGCATTATCTCTTATATTATTAACAGTAAAAACACCTATTCCTATTAATAATCCTAGAATTACTAAAACTGCCAACATTTCTACTAGTGTGAAACCTTTATTTTTCATACTATCACCTATTATTAATTATATTATAAAAAAAAGACTATTTCTAGTCTTTTTTAAGTATGTCATTAATTATTTGTTTAGCAGCATCTATACCACTTTTTGAGGCAAAAGCAACTGTTTGATTAGTCTTAATAATATCACCACCAGCATATACTTTAGAATTACTTGTATGATACATATGATCAGTAACAATATAACCATCATCATCTAATTCTACACCAATCTTATTTGTTAAATTATAAGGTTTTGAACCAATACATAATAATAGATAATCACAAGGAATTAAATAATTAGTATCAGGTATATTAACAACACTTGGTCTACCAAATCCTGTGCTTAATAAATCTGTTTTCACTACTTCAAGTGAATTAACTTTTTCATCACCATTAATTTTAACAATATTCGTTTGAAAAAGAAAATTGATATTATCTTCTTTAGCACCTTTAACTTCTTCTTTAGAAGCTGGCATCAAGTATTCATTTCTTCGATAAACAACAGTGACATCAGCATTATAATTCCTTTTAACAGTTCTTGCTACGTCCATGGCAACATTACCACCACCATAAACAATTACTTTTTTATTATTAAAATCATAATCTAGTTTTTTTTCTAATAATTCATTACCACCAATAACACCATTTAAATTAGCGCCCTCAACATCTAATTCTTTAGATTCATTAGCACCTATACCAATATATATAGCATCAAAACCATTTAAGTCATCTAAAGATAAATTATCTCCTAAAATCATATTATATTTAACATCAACACCCATATTTAATAGACGATCTATTGTTTTATCAAGAACCTTTTTATCAAGTCTAAAATCAGGAATACTATGTCTCATAATTCCCCCTAAGGAATCATATTTTTCATATATTGTTACCTTTATTCCACTTTGCCTTAAACGATACGCACAAGATAAACTTGATGGCCCACTTCCAATAATAGCTACATGATAATTTTTTTCTTCTTCCCTTTTGATGTTCCAATTATTTTCAAGAGCCATATCACCAACATAAGCTTCCAATTTTCCAATACTTACAGGTTCACCTTTCATTCCTCTAATGCACTTACCTTCACATTGATTACTATGTGGACAAATTCTTCCACATATACTAGATAAATATGTTGTTTCTATTAAAATATTAAAAGCTTCTTCTATTTTATCTTCTTTCATCATTTTAATAAAATCCGTAATATTATTATTAAGAGGACAGCCACTCATACATGGTTTATTAACACAACTTAAACAATAATTTGCTAAATCTTTATAATTCATATTTTCACCCATAATAAAAGTATATTATAAAAAAAAGACTATTACTAGTCTTTTTCTTATAATAATATCAATTTCGAATTGTTCCTAATATCCGTATTTCTTATTAAGGAATTCACATCATATGCTTCTCCAGTCTCTGCATTATAGAATAGATAATCACCATCCATATTAAAAGCATGACCAGATAAATCAAATAATGATTTTTTTACTAAAGCAATTACATTATGAACTCTTCTA
The DNA here is from genome assembly GCA_946409545.1 of uncultured Clostridia bacterium. GTDB lineage: Bacteria > Bacillota_I > Bacilli_A > RF39 > UBA660 > RUG12783. The sequence goes on from CAMJWT010000004.1 coordinate 1,717, forward strand.
TTAACAGGAATAAAGATATCAAATGATTTTTCAAGAGATGGAACATTAATCGTTACTAGAACTTTATTATTCATCATCATCACCTACTGGTTCATCAGTTACTAAGTTAACAAGACTTGTCTTAGTATTCTTAACAACAACACCATATCCCTTAGGAACTTCATTATTCGTTTTCTTAAAGCCAATATTCGTCTTAATTGCTGTTTGATCAGCAACACCATTGTAAACCCAAATACCATAGTTATTATCAACAGCAGCTTTATACCATTTTTCATATTCATTTTTCTTGAAGCCATCAGGTTGATCGACAAAAATGAAATTAAATGTTTGCATATCTTTGATCTTCTCTAGATAATCAGTTAATAGTGTCTTATTGTCTGGAGAAATACGAAGTAATAACTTAGTAAATCCAAATAAAATAATTACCATTGACTTATTATTAATAATTCCTTTATTGGAATAACCATCTGCAACATATTGATCATATTGCATCTTAATTGCATCCATAATTTTCTTTAGGTATTCATCAATGTTCTCTTTGATATAAGAAACATTAGAGTCATATGTACTCTCTAAATTATTATCACCATCGAATAAAACAACATTCGTATTAGGAACTTTACTTAATACCTTAGTAAATGATTTAACGAAATTAACAGAATTTTCAATTTCCGATGCAGAAACTAAAGTTACTAAATTATCTTTAATATTAAAGTATTCAGGCTCAATTGTTTCTTTACTAATTCCAACTGGTACCATTGATAAGTTCTTTATATAAGGTACAACGTCTTCGACAAGAACATTTCTTGGAACTACTGGAACTTTTGGAGCTCTAACTTGATATTTACTATTTAATTCCTCTTTTAATTTTTCAATTTTATCTAAGTAATCATCATCTTTATAAGCACGAGCTGTTTGGAATTCAAATAAACCATCACTCATTCTTATTAATCCTCTACCAAAGATAGCAGATGGATAAAGTTTTCTTGTATTACCAACGATAATTGAATAATCATCTTGATCATTAAATTGTAAAACAATATCGGAACGGAAGTTTTGACGTAATTTATATCTCATACCATTAGTTGTATTAATTGTAGGTACTAAGATAATACCATATTTAACACAATCACGAGTAATTTGATTAATACGATCATCATAATCAAAACTATCTTGGAAAGCATCATAGTTATTAATAACTAGTACAATATATGGAACCGTCTTTCCACTTCTCTTACAATATGCTTGATAATCACCATTATAGTTAACAAATAATTTCTTTCTTTTAGCAATTTCGGTTTCAATTAATCTAAATAAATTATTTATTTTTTCTTCATCATTTGGCATTACAACATCACCAACATGTGGGAAATTTCTAAAACTTCCTAATGTTCCTGCACCAAAGTCAATTATATAAATATTAACTTCTTCAGGAGAATGGGTTGTCATAAGGGAATATATCATTGTTGAAACAAATGTTTCTTTACCTGAACCAGCAGATCCGTAAACACTTGTATTACCATCATTAGTTAAATTTAGGGTAACTAATCCTTGTCTTTGGTTATTAGGATCATCAAATTCACCAACAATTGGATTTAATATAAACTTCTCTGCAGTATATTCATATTTTTGAACTAAATTATCAACAAAAATTTCTGGTAAGATCTTTTCAAGCCATAATTGTTTTGTTGTAATATTATTTTCTTTACTAATTTGAATAATATATTTTAAAACATTACCAAGTTCTTCACCAAGTGATTCATGTTTTTCTTTAACTTCATCATCACTAGTACTAATAACATTACCGATATTATCAATTACATTAATAGATTGATCAATCTTTTTTCTTATCTTTTCGGTTGGAACGTACTGTGCTCCACACCAAGCTGATTGTCCTAGGGCAAATAATTCGTTATAACCTACTTGTAAATAGAAACGACCTGCATTAGTAAGTAAGGCCGCATCAGGACGTTTAATCATTTCTGATGAATCACTCTTATCTTGAACTTTTAAGCAGACACGGAATCTTGTATTTGACCAAATTTGATCATTAACAACACCACTTGGTTTCTGCGTTGCAAGAATTAAGTGAATACCTAATGAACGACCGATACGAGCAGCAGATATTAATTGATCCATGAATTCAGGCTGTTGACTTTTAAGTTCCGCAAACTCATCGGAAATAATAAATAGATGTGGTACAGGTTCACTTACTTGACCTTCTTTAAAGAATTTTTGATATTTATAAATATCAACCGTACTTTCACCTAATTTATCACGAGCTTCATTAAAGATATGTTGTCTTCTTCTTAACTCTGATTGAATTGATGCAAGACTTCGGTTCATCTCAGCAACATCTAAGTTTGTAATTGTACCAGCTAGATGTGGAAGACGAATACCTGTTTCACGGTTTTCAAAAGCACCAGCAAGGCCACCACCTTTATAGTCGATTAGAATGAAGTTAACATCTAATGGACTAAAGTTAATTGCCATTGATAAAATATACGTAATAATAAATTCTGATTTACCAGAACCAGTCATACCTGCGATTAATCCATGAGGTCCATGATATTTTTCATGTAAGTCAAGTTTTAATAAAGTACCTGATTTTTCTAAACCAACAGGAACAGATAAACTCTTTTGACTATTGTTCATCATCCATCTATTTAAAACATTTAATTGATCAACTTTACCAACATTATACATTTGTAAGAAAGAAACACTTGTTGGTAATTGTTTTTCTTCATCATTAAATTCAATAGGTATATTTGATACTTTCTTGATACAAGCAGTAACATCAATACCATCTGGGAATTCTGCTTTAAATTCTTTTTGATGTCCTTGAGATATTTCACTTTCAAAAATACCAGATATTTCACGGTTAATATTAATAAAGTTTTTACATTCAGATGGTAAATTTTGTAATTTATTACTCATTATTACTAATGAGAATCCATAATTAACTTCTTGTTTCAAAACGTCGTTTATGATTTCAATATCACGATACATATGATAATTATCTGTAATAATTAAGAAATAAGGTGGCGCTTGATAGAAATCTTTAAGACCTGACGCTTTACGATCTTGGAAGATTTTTTCCAAATACAATGATACTTCACGAACTTCATCTAAGTTGGTTGCATAAAATCTTGTTTGTTTAACATCATCAAAGATATATGGAATATTATGAATATATTTCCAACGATATTCATTCTCGCTATCAGTTAATACAACAATTTTTAAGAATTCATAACTATGATATGCCATCATTTGGACTAATAAACTCTTAAAAAATTCTACAGTATTTGCTGGATCACCAATAATACTTGTTATATATTTTTCAACTAATGAAATAACAATAGGAACATTAATTAATGTTTTATTATCTTCAACTACAGAAATAACTTTAGCTTTCATTTCATCAGTTTCTTCAAGAGAAAAATGTTCTGGTGAATATTTAACATCCGCATAGATTGGAAGATTACCAATACCTAAACGTAATGATAAGAAATCTCTTTGTTCAATGGAACGTTCCCATAAAGTTGTTCTTCTTCTTAAAATAATATTTTGACAATCTTTAACAGGAATATATTTATCTTTTAAAGTTTGACTTTGTTTTTGAATAATACTTAATATTTCAACTTTTTTATCATCTAAGTAACGAGAATATTTTTCAATTCTTTCTTTTTCACGTTTATTCTTTTTATGTTTTTCAACAAGTCGACTAATTAATGGCCAAATAAGGGTACTTAAAAACATAGCCCCAGCCATAACTAATGATGGAGCTGCTTTACTCCATGCATCAGCATCATTAGGATCTAATCTAGATAATGTTGAATACACTGTTACCATTGATGTTAATGACATTGTAAACATCGGACCTAAAGTCATTAATAAAGAATTATCATCTTCATTTTGTTTAGCGGGAGGATCTTCAATAACAACCTCCTCTTTCATAACATCTTCAATGAAACGTGGAGAACGATAAAAATATTCTTCTTTAGAATATAAACTTCTATCTAACTCTTCTTCTTTTAAAACACTATTATCTAAGTTATAACTTACATTTTGTTTAAAACTTAAAATTTGGGATACTACTTTAATATAATTATTAATGTTATTGATTAATAAGAAATTATTCATAACAATAATTTTAAGACCCGCTATAAAGATAACATCTCCATAATTTAATGAAGCAGCTTGATCAATCTTTTTATCATTAACATAGACACCAAACTTACTATCATTATCAATAATTTGCCATAAACCATCTTGATAATATAAATCAGCATGTTCATCATCCATTAAAGTATGACCATATAAAATATTACAATTGCTTGATTTACCGATTTTTAAACCACCATTGCTATTGATGTTATAAACTTTATAACTATCATCAATATTAGGAAGAGCATATAAGTAATAATAATTTTGTTCACTTTCATTTTTTATTACATAAAAGTTATAATCACTTAATAAAACTTCATCAAAAGTTCTTTCACCAGATACAACTTGCGTTTCATAATTACTTTTTAAAACCCATTTGCCATCTTTAGCTAATATATTTATTAAGTTTCTTTCATTTTCGAAACTATCAATATCTGTAATCCAAAAATTATTTTTAACAGTATCTGGTAGTCGATAACTATACAAACGATTATTTTTAATAAGTAGTACCTTCATAGACACAACTCCCTATTCTATAAAATATTGTATCATAAACCCTTATTGATATCAATTAATATTAAATAAAAAAAGAAGATTATTTTTAATCTTCTAATTTATAATTACATTCACTGCAATATGTCCCATCTTCCTTGATAACCATGATACTACCACATTTTGGACATGGTGTAGAAACTGGCTTATCCCATAAGGCAACTTTACATTTTGGAAAGTTATTACAACCATAGAATGTTTTACCTTTTCTTGTGGTTTTTGTAACAATATTTCCATCACATTTAGGACATTTCATAATGACTTCTTCGTTCTTTTCTTCTTTTTCTTCTTTTTTTATATATTTACATTCAGGATAGTTAGAGCAAGCAACAAACTCACCATATCTTCCTTTTTTAATAACTAAATCATTACCACAGTTTGGACATTTCTCTCCCGTTGTCTTTGCTTCTTCAGCTTCTTTTTCATCCTTTTTTACATATGTACAATCAGGATAATTAGAACAAGCGACAAATTCGCCATATTTTCCTTTACGAACAACTAAGTCACTACCACATTTTGGACATAATTCACCTGTTTTAGATGGACCTACTCTTTCCATTTTCATGAATGCTTCATGAAGAGTTTTTTCGAAAATATCATAGAAAGCATGTAATACTTTTAAATTATCTAATTTACCATCAGCGATTTCATCAAGCTCAAGTTCCATATTAGCTGTATACTTAACATTAATAATATTACTAAAGAATTCTTGTAGTTTATCAGTAACTGTAAAACCAATTTCCGTTGGATAGAATTTTTTATCTTCAACACCAACATATTCTCTTTCTCTTATTGTTGACATAATTGTTGCATAAGTACTAGGACGACCAATACCTAATGATTCAAGTTCCTGAATAAGTTTAGCTTCAGTATATCTACTTTTTGGTTTTGTGAAATGTTCTGATACTTTAATATCATCAGTATTTAATGTTTTAACATTTGATAAATCAGGCAAAATAGTATCATTAGCATCTTCATATTTAGAATATACTTTTAAATATCCATCAAAAGTAATAACCGTTCCACTACTTTTAAATTGATAATTATTATTATCTAGATAAACAGTTGTAACAAGAGTTTTAGCATCAGCCATCAAGCTTGCTAGTGTACGATAATAAATTAAACTATATAATTTTAATTCATCTGGTGTTAAATAATTCTTTAAAGTATCGGGAGTTCTTCTAATACTTGTAGGTCTAATACCTTCATGGGCATCTTGTACATTTTCTGTTTTCTTACTTTTTTTAACATAACCAATATATTCTTCACCAAAAGTTTCTTTAATGTAACCAAATGTTGGCTTAGTAAATTCATCAGATAATCGAATAGAGTCGGTACGCATATAAGTAATTAAACCGGTATGCTCAGAACCAATATTAATACCTTCATATAACTTTTGTGCAAGACTCATCGTCTTCTTAGCATTAAAACCTAATTTTGTAGAAGCTTCTTGTTGTAGAGTACTTGTTGTAAAAGGAAATTTTGAACTTCTATTTTTATTCTTTTTATCAATCTTTATTAAGTTAAATTCATTTGATAAACTTTTTAATATTTCATTAGCAGTATCTTTATCTTTAATTTCTAAATCTTTATTATTAAAGGCGTATAATTCACTATCCATATCATTGTAATCGTGAAATATTGCATTAATTTTATAATATGGTTCTTTAACAAAAGCAAGAATTTCTCTTTCTCTATCAACAACTAATTTTAAAGCAACACTTTGAACACGGCCTGCACTTTTACCACCAGTTTTATTTTGCATTAATTTAGATAATCTAAAACCAATAATACGATCTAAGATTCTTCTTGTTTCTTGACTCTTAACTAAGTTATAATCAATCTTTCTAGGATTAGCTAATCCTTCAAGAACCTTCTCTTTTGTAATTTCATAGAATAGAACACGTTCATACTTATTTTCTTTAATACCCAAGGTATCAAATAAGTGCCATGAAATCGCTTCTCCTTCACGGTCGGGGTCGGTTGCAAGATATATTTTATCTGCATCTTTAACTAATTTTTTTAAATCAGATATTACTTTCTTTTTACCTGGCATTGGAATATATGTTGGTGTAAAATCATGTTCAACATCAACACCTAATCCATATTTACCTGTTGTTGATAAGTCTCTAATATGACCTACACTACTAACAACTTTATAATTATTACCTAAGAATTTTTCAATAGTTTTACTTTTTGCTGGAGACTCCACGATGACTAAATTCATATAAACACCTCAAAATAACTTATACAAGTGATTTAATTTTTTGTCAAGAAAAAAGATATTCGTTTTCACAAATACCTTTAACTATCTTCTTTCTTTTCTTCTTTATCTACATATAATAATTCTAAATCTACTTCTAAATCCTTATTATCATTTAAAGAAGTTCCTTCTGGAATACTCTGTTTAATAACATAACCATTACCATTAATCTTGCAATTTAATTTTAATAAATCGCATAAAGATTTAACTTCATTTTTACTATAACCTGTTAAATCAATCATTTTATAATTAGTATCATTTGTTAAGAAGAAGACTTTTGTTTCACTAACAAGTTTACTATTAATTGGATATTGATTAATTATTTTGTTACCATTTCCAAAGAATAAATAAAGATTCTTTTTATCTTTTAATTCATTTTTCACAGTTTCAACATCATAATTAATATAGTTACCAACATAATCTAATTCATTAGATGAATTATTATTACTTTCATTATAAATATTATAATATTTTGATGTATTAATAACAATTTCTTTAACAGCTTTGGCAAGTGGATCAGCTTTAGCTGAACGTTTTACAACGCCATAAATAATAATTTGGGGATCATCCTTTGGATACATAATAGCAATACTACGATTATAGGCATCTTCACCTTTTTCATAACCTTTACCATTTTCTGTTGGTATTTGGGCAGTACCGGTTTTACCAATAATGTCATAACCTTCAATAGCATACGCATGACCTGCTCCATCTTTATCATTGACATTATGCCACATTAGATTTTTCATATAATCAACAGTTTTTTTAGATGCTACTGTTCCAAGTGATTCTCTATTGTTTTCAAAAACAACTTTTCCTTTTTCATCAACAACTTTAGATACAATATATGGCTTTAATAATTCACCATTATTAGCGATTGAAGTTAGGGCTTTAATATGTTGAAGAGGGGTTGTTGTAATACCTTGTCCAAATGATGCATTAAAGATTTCCGTTTCATATTTAAAATCAATTTTACCACCTTGTTCTAATGAATAATCAGTTCCATTAATATCACTTTCAAAAACACCTGTTTTATCACCAAAACCAAGTTTAATAAAATATTTTTTTAAAGTTTTAGCATCCATATATTTATCCATAATATTAACAACTGCAATATTACTTGAATAAATATAACCTTTATCAAAAGTAATCCATCCCCAACCAACATTATTCCAGTCTTTAATTACTGTTTTATCTTTCGTTGTAAATGTACCTGATTTATATGTATCATTTCCTTTATAAACACCTGCTTCAAGAGCTGCCATATAAGTATATGTTTTCATAACACTACCTGGTTCATAAGGAACACTTGAATTACTATCTAAATAATTTTTAATATCTCTTTTATTAGGATCAAAACTAGGAAGTGTTGAATAACCTAAAATCTTTCCATCTTTAGCACTAGCTACTACAATAGACATACTCTCATATTTATATTTACTTGTCTTTTTAATAGCTTCATCAACAAAGAATTGAACATTATTATCAATTGTTAAATGAATATCATTTCCATTAACAGCATCTTTCGTGATACTATTAGTTCCCGCAATTTTATAACCAGTTCGATCTTTTTGATAAATCGTATAACCATCTTCTCCTGTTAATAATTTATCAAAATATTTTTCAACACCTAATTCACCTTTATACTTACCATCATCATTTGCCTTAGCATAACCTACTAAATATGATGCAAAATTACCATAAGGATAATATCTTTTATTAGAACTTATAAAATCAATACCAGGTAATTTTAAGGCATCTATTTTATCTTTAACAATTTGATTTAGTCCTCTTCCTTTAGCTCCAAACTCTGTTTGATAAACTCCTTCTTTTGATAAATATTTAAGAATTGTTTCATAATCAAGATCAATAACTGTTGCTAATTCTTTAGCAGTATATTCTTTATCTTCAACATGTTGTAAAGTTTTAGAATTTTCTGATCTTTTAGGATCAAGATATGCTATTAAAGTATAACTTGAAACATCTTGAGCTAAAATATTACCATTACCATCATATATTGTTCCACGAGAAGCACTGAGAATAGTCTCTTTAGTTGTTCTCGTTTTAGCAAACTTTTGAATATCAATATCATCAATTTTTTTACTTAAAGACAAAAAACCAATACGAGCTGATAATATAACAAAAATAATTATGGCTGCAATAATAGGAAATTTACCAATTTTATTATTGATAATTAAACTTGTTTTTCTCATTACTCCTCCTATTATTTAATTATATCAATAATTACTTTGTTATTAAAGATTTTTAGTTGACATCAATGTAAACAAAAAGAGATGTATTACATCTCTTTTAACTATTAATTTTTGCTTTATATTCAATAATAAATATTAAACCAAAAGATAATAAAACAGTTATTAATAATAAATATCTAGTATTTAAACCTGTTATTGGGGTTGGTTGATCTTTCTCTGCGAATTCAACTTGTACTTTAATATCATTTCTAACATCAATGAAATTATCTAATACCATACCATCAGAATTAGTAACTTCATAATTCTCACCATTGATAATAATTGAAACTATTTTATATCCTTCATGTGGTTTAATTACAATATTATCTTTTGTAGAATCATCACCGTGATAAATATCTTCTTCACCAGTAATACTTCCAACACCACCAATAACTTCAACAGAAAGATTATGTTTTATTTTTTCATATTCATAAATCAATTCTTTAACTTCATCTTCATAGATACCTGATTCCTTACCAGGTTTTGTAACAACTCTATATCCTTCTTTTTCTTTTTCTTGTGTTCTATATGAATCACCATATGAACCTATTTGAACTTCATCATCAAATAAAGATTCCGTTGTTCCTTTTAAATAATGATGAACAATAATTTTACATTTATCAATATTATAATAATATGTTACTTCGACAAGATTACTATTAATGGTTCCAGATGGATTACCTTCTACTCTAGAAAAAGAATATCCTTTTTGAACTTTATCTGATACATTAGTTTCATATGATTCTCCGTATGAATAACTAAATTCTTCATCAGTAGCATCAGGAACATTAGTAGTTGTTCCTTCAATGTAATGATGAACAATAAGAATAGATTTAGCAGGTGATTCGATTTCATCATCATCTGTTAAAGTAACTTTATTCTCATCATTATTTATTGATCCAAAAGTAATACTTGCTTCATCAAACAAATGATATTTATTATCTTCTATTGTTTCAATTATTGAACTTTTAACTGTACTATTATATGTTAAAACAACTGGACTAGAACAATTAATTTGTGGTAAATCACTAGATCTAATTATAACTTGATGAGTTGATTCATTATATGTTGCTGGTATAGAAACACCATTATAAGTAGCTTCTATATCACGAATATCATCTAAATGATTATCAACATTTACTTTAATTTCATTATCATACGCAATATGACATACACCATCATCAAGATTATTAGTAACTGTTGTTGTCGTTAAAATAGTTGATCCAACAGTAAAATCATCTCTTGGAGACATTTCGGTCTCAATATTTAAATCAGGGATTACAACTTCTTGTCTTAATCCTAATAATGAAATGTTAATAATATTAGTTCCAACTTTCTTGAAATGATAACCAATAACAGCCTTTCCATTTAATAAAGAACTATTTTTAGAAAAAGTTTCATCAAAGATATCTAGTTCTCCACCAGGTAAATTATGACTTCTTCTTGTATTAAATATTCCATTAGCAAAATCGGTTTGACTTCTACCAGCAAAATGTCCATCACCACGATCATATATTTGGATTAATTCATCATCTTCATTAATAATATATGCTTCATCTTGTGTAGTTTGCCAACTATTTTCCACATAATTAGGTATTCCTGCGATACCAGCTCCTGTAATTACTCCTACTAATTGGAAATCATTTTTTAACTCATATCTTGAATTAAGATATACTGTAGAAGTACCACCATTTTGAATAGATTCATTTACTTCAATAAGTTTAATATAACTTTCTTTATAACTTTCATGTTCAGCAACACATGTAATAGACCACGCTGTTTGAGCAACAACTGGTGAATCAAGATAAGATACGAAATACCATCCCTTAGTAGCATTTTCAAAATAACTAGTTAAATCAATAACATCAACCCAATTAGAAACGGTTGAATTAATAATAAAATAATCTCCATTTGGACGAATTATCAATATTCTTCCAGAATATGGTTTTGTTAATGAAGTAACATCAGAAGCAACTATCGAAAAGATAGCCTTTTTAATATTACCTTCAAAATCTAAATAACTACCACTCATATTTGATATTTCAGTAATTCCATCAGTATTTAATCTTTCTAAAACATCATTCCAATCATATGAAATATCATCTACATCTTCTGGAGTTGAATAAATCATACTATGATCTCCTGCACCAAGATATGTAGCTCTTTTTGCATTATTATTACCTGCAATAACAAATTTATAGTTTCCAACACCTTCAAAAATAATATTTTGAGTATCTCCTAAAGATACTTCTTCACGATAATTAGTGCTACTTCCACTAAAATCTTTTATTAAAAAAGATAGACTAACTACTAGTAAAAATGATAAAGCACAAACTAAAATACCATAATTCTTTTTCATAGCAAAACTCCTATTATCTAATTTAATTTTATCACTTTTAATTAAAGTAAATCAATTAATTAGCAAATAAAAAAAAACTCTTTACAGAGTTTAATTTTTCATCTTTTTCTTAGGAATAAAATCCATTTCATCAAATGGTAATGTATCTTGAGCAGTAACATTTGGAATAGCACTATCAATAATATCATTGATATCCATTACATTTGGTTCATTAGATTTTTCGATGTAAGAAAGATTATTATTCATAATATTTTTCTCAAAACTATTTCTTACTTTATCAACATTAGCTTGTCTTATTAACCATTTTTCACGATTTCTTTTTAAATCACGTAAATAATCGTTATTAATTTCAGCTTCACTGCCTTTAAATTCTTCATGTCTTCTTTCTATGTTACTTACATCTCTTTTTAATTTACGCATATTACTTTTTGAAAAACCAATATAATATACTGGTAAATAACTATATTCATATAATAATTCAGGTAAATTCTTTAATTCAATTGGTTGCTCTTTTTCAATAACAAGTCCTTGTTCACGTCTTGCATATACAATTCTTGGTACTAAAAATCCACCTTTATTAACTAAAAGCAAACAACTATCTTCTTTTAAAATAATATCTACATCAATAGATGTTACAATATCATCCATTCTTGTAAAATAGCGAAATTTTTGCATATATCCCCCTTAACAAGTAACGCTCTATATTATATCACAAAACATCTAAAAATTAAAGCATTTTTTATTTATGATATGTTTTCTGATTTAAATAATCCATTATTTCCGTAATAATTGTTTCTTTATCAATACCTTCATTAACCATTAAATCAATATTATACTTAATACTATTAAGAGCTACTTCATGACTACTTAATTCATGTCTATCTAAAGAACTTATATCACTTCGTTCAAAAGAACTATTTAGTTCATTAAATCTTTTATCATTATTAATACCATTTTCTTTTTTAATCTTCTTTATAACATCATAAATACTACGATTATTTTGATATCTAAATGGTACTTGATACACTAGTATATTCTCACCATAATAATTAATAATAGTCGCAATAGAAATAATTCTTTTATCATTTTTAATAACATAAAAGATATTATTTAGTCTTAATAATTCTTGAAGATTATCATAATCATTCTTCTCTATTTCATACAAAAATTCCATTGTTGGCATAAACTTATGAGGACTTGAACGAAAATAATTAATATAACTCTCTTTTTCGTTATCAGTCATCACCCATGAAGATAAAACATCATCTATATTAACATTATCCGTTATAAAATAACTTACCATAACTACCTCTATTTCATAATTCTAACTTTATTATTGGTATTAAATATATAATCAACAAACATAAGCATCGATCTACCATTTTTGATTCCTGATAAATTAATACGTTCGATATAAAGAGTTATATTATCTTTTATATCATTTAAAAACGCTATAACTCTTTCAGGATCATCATTAAATAGATTATTCATAATAAAATAATAATAAGCTACATTTAAAAAAGCATCTAATCCAATAGAATCATAATTATTATATTTTTGATAATCATTAAAGATGGTATCAAATAAACCTATTATTGTTTTATAATCTTCTGGAACAGTATCGTTTTCAAGAAGAAAAATTAAATCACGATGGCGAATACCCTCTATTACATATTGATCATCTTCAATATAATTTATTAAAAAATCTTCATGGTTACAAACACATTCAAGAAAGTCATAAAGTTCTTTTAAAATAGCATATTCTCTACGAAATCCCATGTTACTATACATATTACTATTATCAAGAAGTAATACATAATCTAAATACATTAATAAATTCTTCTTTTGCATTTCGATTATTTTCATAAAGATTTTAAAATAGTATCGATCTTCCATACCAAAATTTCTTTTTGGTGTATTAAAAAAAGAAAAACGATTAGAATCAAAATCAATATATTGATTTAAATAAAAATCTAATAGATGTTTATAAACTTTTACAGCATTTTCGTACTCTTCTTTGGTGATTGATACTTTGTTTTTAATTAATTTTTGATATAATTGTTCTTCATCACTATTCATAAGGCACCTACTATTTTTTTATCATTACTTTGTTTCTATTTTTAAATAAATAATCAACTAAAGTTAAACAGTTTTCATATTTTTCAGAATCTAAACCAAACATATTAATTTTATCAATATAATATCCCATATTATCATTAATATCATTTAGAAAGGACATAACTTCATCCATGTTATTACTAAAAAAATCATTTTTTAAGAAATAATAATATGAACAATTTACAATATGATCTAGTCCTATATCATAATCAAATTCATCAAAATTAAGTTCATAAAAACCTTCATTATAGAATTTACGAAATATTTCACTATATAACTTAATCATTTGTTTATAATTATCAGGAATTATTTCATCATCAATAATATTATCCAAATAATTATCAGTAACATTTTCGATAAAGCATTCATCTCGATTAATTGAATACATTATAAAATCATCAGCATTACATACTTTTTCTAAATATTGTAGTAAATCAATTGATTGTCTTAATTCCGTTTCAAAAAGACTCGGATTGCAATCTAATAATAAGGCATAATCTAAATATTTTAATAAACCTTTTCTTTTCATTTCCAAGATTTTACTAAAAATATTAAAAAAGTATTTATCCATTATTGTATACAATTTTATAGGTGTATACAAAAAGCCAAAAGAATCTGAACGTTCTTTACGATCTTCAAAATAAAAATCTAATACTCTTTTATATATATTTATTGTTTCACATAATTCTTGAAGAGAAACATCAATACCATTCTTTTTTAATCTCTTTAAGATAATTCTATCTGATAATTTCATAATGCACCATATATCTAAAAATAAGACAAGGTTTATTATAACATTATTTTTTAATAAAAAAGAAAAAAGTTAAGAAAATCTTAACTTTTTTACTTAATTAATCTTTTTACTTTTTGTTTAAACTCATCAGTTATTTCTGCTACATTAAATTTACTATTTAAATCTAAGGCTTTAAGACAAGCTTGGAAATCTCTTTCTAAGTCTTCACCCTTGATATTAAGTTCTTCAGGTGTTCCAAAGTAAAGATCATCTTTTCCAATATTTAAAACTTTTTTAGTAAACTTTTCTCCACATGTATGACCATAACCATCACTCCAACTATTAGTAACAGCTGAAGCTTCTAATATACGGAATAATATTCTTCTTAAGAATTCAACATGACAGTTTGTTTTATATAAAGTTTGTAGATTAGTTCTTTCACCAAATCTTTTTACATTAACAACAATATATAATAATTCATCATATTTATCTGATAATTCAAATGTTGATAAATTAACATTATAACCATTTTTCTCTAAAGCATTTATAACGCTTACCAAGATAATAGCTTTATTTAATACTTGTTGTTTACTTGTATACCATGGATATGATAACGTTGAATGAATATTAATAAATTTTGGTTTTTTAACTCTTTCATATGATTCATAACAAAGTGGTGATCCTGTTGAATAAGCAGGAACATTTAAATGTCCACCTGCAAGGGTTCTTCGAAGTTCATATTCATGTTTATAGCCAGATTTAATAGTTGCGATTTCTCTTACTAAAGTTAGGAAATCATCATAACCTTCTTCTGAGAAATCAATCAAATCTTCAACAGCTTCTTCATAAGGAATACCAGCAAAACTATATGTTCCTTCAACACTTGATAACTCACTAAAAACTCCAGTATTAATAGCATGTTTACTTTTTAAGAATTCATATATTTCATATAAATTATCAAATTTGATAAAGAATTGTGTATATTCATCTCTTCCAACAGTTATGATTTCAGGTTTGTAGAAATTATCAGGATGAGTCTCATAATTTCGATTTAGTCCCATTATCTTCTCCCGATAGTCTGATTACAAGAATAAACTAATTTTTTAGCTAACATTTCACTTGAATATTCACTTAATCTAATATTAGGAACATCTTCAATCTCATCAAGAGAATACATTTTTTTCAAAGTATTAATAATGAAATTTAAATAATTATCATCTTTAACTTGAATAAATTTTTCTCTTAATACTTGATCAAGTGTTTTACTGTTATGACGAATATATTTAGCGATAGCAGCTGCATCTCTTGTTGTTACAATACCTGGAGCTGAATCAATATTCATCTTTTTAGCATATTTATCACATACTTCACGGAATTTGATGAATAAATCATACCATTCACTGTATGAACCAAAGATTATTTTTTCTACTTGGTTATCATAATGGAATCTTTTTGGTGTCATACGTTCTTGAACTGATTCATCGATTTTACCACGAGATGACCATTGTTCATTTTCACCATTACCATCAGTGTTACCAGCACTAATCATTCTAAAGTTAGGATTAATTGGTACATTCATATCTTCAGCAAAAGTAACGAATCTCTTTCTTTCAGGATTTTCAAGAACATCTAATAATCCAGAATATAGTTCATTTAAAACTACTTGTGTATCAGTATTACCATTATCAAATTCATCAAGTGATAACATTCTACCATAGACAAGCGCAACGAAAGCTTGGGTAGCACGGAATCTTCCATGTGGATCATTATAAGCCATTACACTATATTTATCAGTAATTTTACCATTTTCTACTAAAGGTATTCCAAGAAGACTAGCTACTTGTTTAATTACATAACTCTTTCCACATCCAGATGGTCCCCAAAGATATACCCAGTCACCTTCCATAACACAACGAATAACTTCTTCAGTCATTTCATGGAAGATTTCACCTTTGGCTTTTCTTTCATTCATTCTATCTAAGATGAATTTCATTCTCTCATCGAATGGAATACTTTCATCAAATGGAGCAATAATTCTTGTATCTATTTCACTTGGAAGTTCTACTCTCCCGTTCATTGGAACGACAATACGATCATTTCCAGGAATATAAATACCAGTGCTAGTAGAAACTGGAACAGTACTAGCTCCTGTTACTTGTAAATTAGGTAAGCTAGCTAATATTTCTTTAACCTTAGCTTCACCACCAGCATCTTGAATTAATTGTTTAACTTGTGGATCATTTTGAACATATTCTTGAATCGTTTTATGAACACGTAACATTTCATCAGTTGCTTGACTTGATAAGCTTGCAGCCATTAATTTAACTTCATTAATTTTTCTTTGAGCATCAAGTAATACTTGTTTAAATACTTTATCGCTGCTTTCTCTTAATTGTTTTTCAATTTCAAGTAAATATTCATCTAATTTTTTAACTAATAAATCTTTTTCACGATCAATAAATGATTGTAATTCATCAATACCTTTTTTAGTAGCAGCTTCTACTTCTTGTTGATGATTATTAACTCTTTCTTGTAAATTTTCTAATTTTCTAATTAAAGCTTGAGCTTTTCTTGCTTCAGCTGCAATTAGAGAAAGAGTCTTTTCATCAATTGCATAAATACCTACTCTTTTTTTAGCTTCAGTAAGCATATCCTTTTTTAATTCATCAATACTACTACTTCTTTCTGTTTTATGAATAAAAGCAATTACTTCTTGTTTTAAAATAGCTTGATTTTGACAGTAAGGAGCTACTGTAACAGCATATTCAATTATTTCTTCATAATATTTTTCATATTCTTCTTTACTAAGAATAATATTAATAATCTCTAGATAATCTCTTTTATTATCAAATAATGAAAATAATTTATTATCAAATAAGTAATCATGTTTTTCTAAATTAGTAACAACCATATTTTTTAATAAGTTATAACCTTCTGTTTCCATACCAAATGGGAATATAAATTTAATACTCTTGATTATTTCTGATAAATTAATTCTTTCACCATTATCTTGAACACTAGTAAGTATTTCTAAAAATACTCTTTCTAAAAATTCATCTTCAAAGAAATCATTATTTCTTTTATTATCTTTTACTTCATTAACATAATTAATTAATATTTTTTTAGATTCTGCATTTATTGAACTACTTTTTATTGCTTTAAGTAAATCGTTAAAACGATTATCTCTATTTATAATTGCCATTATAATCTCCCCCTTATCATTTTTAATTTAACATCTGATAATAAATCAGCACTATCATCAACTATTTCTTTATCAACCTTAAATAATTTATCTCTTTGAATTTCTGAAACTTTTTTAACACTTGCAACATGATAAAAATATTTACCAGCAAACTTCTCTTGATATTCTCCATCACCTGATGCTTTTTTGAAACCTGTTTCAATAACAAAGCAATCACCGCTTTTAAAACCATAAGTTCTTTTTCTTAGTTCATCAAGAATAATCGAAATACCAATTCTCGAAGCAGTACTATCTGTAGCAACTTCTTTTGTATAAAAATCTCTTTTATAAAAGTTATCATTATTTATATCTAAATATATTGTGTGTTTACTAGATATTACTGTCTCACCACTTAATACTTCTCTTGACTCTTTATGACCAAAATAACTTGACCATGGAAGTCGATACCAAGAAAAGCCTTCACAATCATAATCTAAATTAATAATATTTGTTTCTTGTGGAGTAACTTTTTCTAAGTTACCAGATTCAAACTTAATTGGTTTATCATCTCTAATAATTCTTCTTATATATGAAGCTTTCTTTCCATCAATACTAAAGATATCATTAAATAAAATATCTTTATAGACACAAGCGATATCAATTGAATCATCTGTGAAAGATATTTCAATTATAAAGTTATTATTAGCACCACCTAAGTTACCAATCGATACTTGATAATGATTATCATCGATCTTATCGTATTGAACTAATAAATAAGTAAAGATGCCATTAATAGAAGCTTCCATCACATAATTTGTTCGATAACCTCTAAAGTTATCTGATAAAGACATATTAAGATTAGCAAATTCACCAAAAGATTTTATTTCATAACGAATAATATCCATGATACTTTTAATTTCATCACTTTGGAAAATAAGACTATTATCATAACTATCTTTGCCATCATAAAATGATGTTATTTTTTCTTCATTAGATAAACGTCCATTATCAAGAATTAACTTGCTTCTTTCATCAACACTAACAGTATTATTTTCTTTTTCTTCATTGTATACTTCAATTACTTTTTTAACATATACATCAAAATATTTTTCTTTAACACTCATGTTAAGA
Organism: uncultured Clostridia bacterium; assembly: GCA_946409545.1. GTDB lineage: Bacteria > Bacillota_I > Bacilli_A > RF39 > UBA660 > RUG12783. The sequence continues at coordinate 20,473 of CAMJWT010000004.1, forward strand.
TATTTACCATTTCCATATGATATCAATAAAGATGGAACAATAATTTGTTTATTAGATTCTGACAAAGTTAAGTCATAAAACTTAACAAAATTAAGATCCTTTATACCATATATCTCAATTAAAACTGGATCCATAACATTGTATGTCATGTAAAACCTCCCCCTTGCAAAAGAAAAAAAGACTTTTGCAAAAATACAAAAGTCTCATTCGATACTTAACATATCTCCTATACCGGTTATAAACGTGTTGACGGTATAAGAACGACGAACTACTCCCTTTTTTTACATTCGTTATTATACCACAAAACCCTTAAAAAATCAAGAAAAATCAATCTTCACTGATAATATCATAGAACTCTTTAAAGGCTTTATCTACTTCACCTTCATAGTTAATAATTACTTTATCATACAAATCTACTTGTTTAAGTTCTTCTTTAGCAGTTTCAATACGTTGTTCAATGACATCCATGGTTTCTGTTCCACGATTAATTAAACGACTACGCAAATTATCAAGAGAAGGGGCTGTAATAAAGACCCCAATACAATCAGGAAAATTCTCTTTAACTTGCTTATAACCATTAACATCTATTTCTAAAATAACATCATAACCATCATTTAAATAATTCATAGCCGTACTTTTAGGTGTTCCATAATATTTTCCTGTACCATATTTATTATATTCAAGAAAATCACCATTATTAACTCTTTTTAAGAATTCTTCTTCAGTTATAAAGTAATAAGCTACTCCCTCTTCTTCTCCTTCACGTGGAGCTCTTGTTGTACAAGATACAGATAGATAAACTTTTTTATCTAATTCTTTATATTTATCTTGTAACATTTTTATTAAAGTTCCTTTACCTACTCCGCTTGGACCAGATACTACAATAAATTTACTCATATACAATACATATAATCAAATTAAAGAATTGATTATTATCCTTTCAAAAATAAATTATTCATGCTAATAATATAATCTTTTTTTTATAATAAAGTCAACATTACATTAACTTTTGTCCCGTTTCTCCATAAGGTTTATATGAATCATTATCATTCATAAAACTTTTAACATCATTTACACCGTGTAATCTATATATATCGAATAGATTATAAAATGTTTCTTGAGATATTAAGTTTTTATTATTTACATAATTATCATCGACAATTTGAATACTTTGGAATTCGTTTTGAAGAAAATCTTCGATTATTTCATATACTTTAGACATATCAATTTTAAACATTTTACCTGGATATGTCGTATTTATATCAATTGGATAAAACATTGTTTGTTCTTCACGAGATTGGGATCTTAAACCTAATCCATTTAAATTAGAACTAAGTATATTATTAAAAACAAGTTTAACTAAAATACTTGAATTATCTTGTAAATTATGAGCTTTTCTATCTTCTAAAACTATCCTACCTTCCTCACTATTATTTAGGAAAAGATTTTCTTTTGAATAATTAATAGAAGTTGCTATAACATCTTCTGGTATTCCTACAATTCTAAATAAACCACTTATACCATTGTAAGTAACAAATCTCTCCAATTCACTTTTTGTTTTATTATTTACTGGTTGTAAATGTTCACCATATGCATCAATATATGATAGATAATTATCATCGACTCTTCCTAAGAAAATATTTTTTTCAAACTTATTTAAAATGTTTTCTGATAAGTTCACAGCCGTTGACAACCTCTTATAAAATTCTCTAGTATTTTGACTATTCAAATATCTTTCATCATTATTTAGTAAAACAACAAGTTCTCTATGAGCATCTTTTAATTGCTTAACATATTGACTAAATATTTCTTTAGCTATTTCGATTAATAAACGACAATACTTATCAGATATTCTTGTACCATTTATTCCTTGATTTGACTTTTCTACCTCTAATAAAACTTTATTTTCATAATTCATATTAAAATTTCTCCAATTCTACTTTTATTATATATAATACGTTTTATTAACACAAGAACTTAGAAAAAAATAATTTTTAAGTTGAAGTTATTTTACATCAAGTATATATTTTTTTTTGTTTCAACTATAAAAAAGAAGTATTTATGCTATAATTAATTTAGAAAAAGTTCAAAATTTTGTATATTTAATTACATTAAAAGCGATTGAAAGGATGGAAATAATGAGTAGTAGAAAAGCGAAAATTGAAAGTTATTTAGAAATAATAGATAGAGTGCAAGGAGAAATATTAAATTATCATCCAATTAATGAAGAACAAAGAAGAGATTATAATCATCAAATAAAGAAAATCGAAGATTATAAAAAAGAAATAAATAAACTGACGTATACTAAAGAGGAACTAAAATATCAATCAAGAGTAAATGAGATATCATATAGTGATATTGTTATTCGTGATCTTGAATTTTCTATCAAAAGTATGACACCACCTTCAACTCAAAAAGTAGCTGATGATAGGGATAATAAAATTAGAATATTAAATGATTATAAACGTATAAAAGAATTACAACAAACTGCTATAGATATCGAATATAGAAGACGCCCTCTTCAAATTAATGTTCGAGATTTTGACAAAAATTATTGTTTAGTTTCTTTTGAATATGGATCTGATACACAAAGGAAAGCTATTAACGAAATCTTTGAATTAAGAACATTACCAGATTCTAGAGATAATAAAGAATTACAAGAAAAGGGTCTTTATGTAACATCATCTTTAAATAATGATAATGGAATCGAATATATTAACTTACCTAAAGATATAGCATTTGAAGTATTAAATGATTTAATTTCTGTACCACATGCAAAAATGAAAATTGGAAATAAAGAAATGCGTTTTCAAGTTAATTATAATGACATGAGAGAAGAATTACATATGGTCAATCCTTTATTTGGTTATCTTGAAGTATTTGGTGAATATGAAAACGGATTAAGAGAATATAAAATAACTTTTATCTATGATAGTAAAAGTCAGGTAGATAAAGTATATTTAGACTTTAAAAATAGGTTTCTTCCTCAACTAGGGGCACTTTCTAAGTATGGAGAAGAAATGGGTGAATATATTAAACCAGCTTTATCTGAAGGACCTAGTTATGGAAAAAATGAAATATCATATGTCATTGTTCCTGAAAGCATGATACATGTTATGGCAAAGCACTTGATTAATGATGATGGCGTTATAATGAACGTTGGAGATCAAAGATTTGGAAAATATGAATATAATTCATTTATGCCTGCGCTTAGTTCACTAATTAATAAAAGCAAAAATAATAGATAATAAAAACTGATAGTCATATAATGATTATCAGTTTTTTTAACATAAAAATATTCTATAAATATTTTTCTTTTATTTCTACTATTGTACAACCTGGATTAAAAAAATCAATATAATATGCTTTAATTCTTTTATCATTTTTTAAAACTTGATGTACTGTTTTTTTTACTATACCTTCTCCAATACCATGAATGATACATACCTTTTTATTATGAAGAGTTATTTGATCATTAATAAATTCTTTTACTAATACTTCAGATGAAAAAGAATATTCTCCATGTAAGTCTAGTGAAGGAAGATTATTCATAATTCATAACCTCTAAAATATCTGGGATACCTTTTCTAGTACCATAAGCAGTCGTTGATAAAGCTCCTGTAATATTGGATAATCTTAAAGCTCTTAATAATTCAAAATCATTAGATAGAAAATGAACAAAAGCTCCATGGAAAATGTCACCAGCTCCATTAGTATCGATGGTATTTACTTTAATTGATGGTATAAAATGGAATTCATTATTTATTTTAACCATACAACCATATGATTCTAAAGTAATAATTAATAAACCTTTATAATCTTTTTGAATTTGATCATAAATTTCTTTTAATCCTTCACGATCTTCATAATTCATTTCTTTTTTGGTATATTCTTTTGCAAAATCATTAGAACAAACAACATAATCACAATATTTAGATAAAGTTAGAATACCTTCATTAACCCTACCAGCATCAATTACTTTAATTGCATTAGGATTATCATTAAATACTTTAAGAGCGGTTTCATAATCATTACCATCAACTAAAATATAATCACAAGATATATTAACACTTCTATTATATTTTAATAATGGGCTTTTATTCGTAATAATGGTTCTTGTACATTTTGATAAACTTGTAATAATGTAACTTGTTGTTGTTGGAACACTATCGATTTTCGCAAACATTGTTTGAACACCAATGTCACTCATCTCTTGTTCAAGGAACACTCCATCACGATCATTTCCAACAGTACTTATAAGAGTTACATCATCATTCCATTTTCCTAACAGATATGTTGCATTATTACATGCTCCTCCACCATTCATAAAACGACGATCCCCAATTCTTACTTTCGTATTTTCTTTGGGATATTCATCAACTGGTAATGTTACATCTAATGCTGATTGACCAATACAAACTATTCTCTTCATATTATTTCTCCAATATAATGGTTGTTGGACCATCATTTTCAAGTTCTACTTTCATGTATGCACCAAAGATACCTTTTTCAACATGAACATATTTAGATAATTCTTCATTGAATTTATCATAAAGGATTGTTGATTCTTCACCTTTCATAGCTTCAATGTAACTAGGTCTATTACCTTTTTTAGTATCTGCATATAAAGTAAATTGAGAAATTGATAAAACTTCACCACCAGTATCTAAAATACTTAGGTTCATAACTCCATTTTCATCATCCATAATACGTAAATTAACGATTTTTTTAACCATCGCTAAAATATTATCTAAGGTATCTCCATAAGTAAAACCAACAAGTAACATATAACCATTATTAATTTTACCAACTACTTTTTCATCAACCGTTACACTAGCATGATTTACTCTTTGTACTATTACTCTCATTAGTCTCTATTTGCCTCCTTTACGTATTTAAGATTTTTTATTTCTTGCAATAAATTATTTAAATTATCTAAGTTATTTATATAAAAACTCATATTATAACCAATAACATTATCATGATAAAAAGTTTTTATTTCATCCATAACAATATTCTTTGTTGTAAATTTAGATAAAATATCCATTAGTTTATTTTCATTATCTCTTAATTCAATTGTTATACTTGTTAAATATTTATTTTTAGTTATTGGATTAAAAGATACTTCAAGCATACGTTCTTCTAAATGAAGAAGGTTTGAACAAGTTTTTCTATGGATTGTAATACCATTATTTCTTGTTATATAACCAACAATATCATCACCAGGTAATGGTTTACAACATGATGCAATATTAACTCTAATATCACTTAAACCAGATACATTAATATCAAGTTCATTCTTAATTACTTGTCGATTAACTTGAATTTCTTCTTTTTCTTCTTCATAAATAATATTAATAACAAATTTAGGATTATATTTATTACTTGCAACTTCAAGATATAACTCTTCTAAACTACTTATTTTTAATGTCTTTAAAACTTTCTTTTCATTTTCTTCTTTATAGAAATCATCTTTTGATATTTTTCTCTTACGAAGTTCTTTATCAATTAAATCTTTACCTGTATTGATAAGTTCATCTTTACGAGTCTTGGCAAAGAAGTTTTTAATCTTACTTTTAGTAGCATTTAATTTAACAAAACTTAACCAGTCTTCAGATGGACCAGGAGAAGATTTACTTGTATTAATTTTTACAACATCAGAATCTTGTAATATATAGTTTAATGGAACAATTTGATTATTAACAAGAGCTCCTACCATCGAATCACCTATTTTACTATGAACTTTATAAGCAAAGTCAACAGGGGTACTACCTTTTGGAAGTTCAATGACATCACCTTTTGGTGTAAAAACATAAATATTATCATAAAGATTAGAATCATTCATTGGATTAAATGACTCATACTCACTATTTTTACTGGTATCAATAACCGCCTTAAAGAACTCTAGTTTAGCATCAGTATTAGATAAATTAAAGGCACTTCTGTGTTCTTTATATGACCAGTGAGCAGCAAGTCCATTCTCTGCTACTTCATTCATGTCATATGTTCTAATTTGAATTTCATACAATTCATTATTAACACCAAAGACCGTTGTATGAAGTGATTGATAACCATTACTTTTAGGCATCGCAATAAAATCTTTAAATCTTTTAGCAATTGGTTTAAATCTTGAATGAATTAGTCCTAAAACAAGATAACATTCAGCATCAGTATCAACAAGAATACGAAGAGCTAATAGATCATAGATATCACTAAACTTACGTCCTTTATCAAGTTTATTATAGATACTATAAATACTTTTACTACGACCTTTTATTTCATGTTTGATATTATGTTCATTTAATAAATCCGTTACTTCTTTTAACATTTCATTTATTAAATTATCTCGTTCTACTTTAGTACTATTTAGTTTCTCTACAATATCATAGAAAACATCAGGTTTTAAATAACGAAGTGATAAATCTTCAAGTTCACTTTTTAATTTATAAATACCTAAGTGATGAGCAATGGGGGCAAAAATTTCTAATGTTTCATTAGCAATTTCTTTTTGTTCACTACTATCATAATTTGATAATGTTCTCATTAAGTAAACACGTTCAGCTAAAGTAATAATAATTACACGAACATCTTCACTCATTCCTACAATTACTTTTTTATAATATTCTACTAAATAATCATTAGCCGTAGAAAAACTTATTTTATTAAGTTTATATATACCATAAGCTAGTTTAACAATTGTAACATCAAAATCTTTTTCTAAATCAGCAAAACTTACTAAATTCTTTGTAAATAAATGATGTAAGAAAGATGCAACAATTGTTTCTTCATCTGCTTGTAAGGTTGTTAAAATATTGGCAACATTTAAAATACTCTTAATATCATTTTCATCTAAATATCCACTTACATAATCATAAGCTTGATTTATGATATTACTAGGAGATAAATATTTACTAACTTCTGTAACAATATCTTTAATCGTATAATCATCTTTTAATTTTGTCATATTATCACCACTTTCATTATATAATAAAAAAGACTATTTAAATAGTCTTTTTTTAATTTACTTTAACACTTACAGTAATCATTGATTTAACATTACCACTACATTTTCCTGATGGTGATTTAGCATCATATTGAACAGTTTGAGATATAACAGTTGAACCTCTTTTTTTACCAGTAATAACCCAAGTGAAACCAGAAGAATTAATATTTGTTCTCGATTGAGAAACATAATTACTCCAGCCACTAGCACCATCAGCAGATTGTCTTGTATAGCGTATGAAAGTACCACATTCTCTTGGAAGACTAACGGAAATAGTTTTAGATTCACCAACACCAATTGTAATACTTTTTGTAGATACTCCTAATGAGTGAGAATAACTAAAGCAACTATTATAAGAACTATCAATAGGATCACTTGATATCTTACATGCTACATTTTTTACTTTCACATTGCAAGTTGCTGTTTTACCATTTGAAGATGTTGCTGTTATTACTGCTGTTCCAGCAGTTTTAGCAATTACTAAACCATTTTGATCAACAGAAGCAACATTTGTATTACTGCTTCTCCAAGAAATATATTTATTGGTAGCGTTTGTTGGTGATATTGTAACATTCAATTTTCCTGAAGAACCACTATTTAGATTCATACTTGATTTATTTAAAGTGATTTTATTTACAACAATAGGTTTACTAACTGTAACCTTACATGTTGCTTTCTTACCATTATTAGAAGTTACTGTTATTGTTGCTGTTCCTTCTTTAATAGCTTTTATTAAACCACCTTGAGTAACGGTTACAACACTAGTATTAGAACTACTCCATGTAACATTTTTATTGGTAGCATTACTTGGAGTAATTGATAGAGAAAGTTGCATCGTATAACCAATAATTAATTTTACGTTTGTATTACTTAGTTTTACTTTACTAACAGCAACTGGTTTTGCTGTCCAATGTGCATATAATGTTTTATTACCATAAAAAACTGTCCCATTATAGACTCTTATACCACCAGAACTTGCAGTATACCATCCATTAAAAGTATAACCTTTTCTAGTTGCTGTTGGTAAATTGCCTATTTTATTTCCCTTTTTAATAGATAAACTTTTTCTACTAACACTTCCACCATTACCATTAAAAGAAATAGTAATTTTATTATTGGCTAAAGTATCAATCTCATTAGATTTATTATTATTCTTAAAAGAGTTTATTTTAAACACTAAAAAGAACATAATAATAGTCATCATTACTGTACCAATAATTATTAATAACTTTGGTTTATATTCTTTTTTCATAATAACACCTTAATTTACTTTAACACTTACAGTAATCATTGATTTAACATTACCACTACATTTTCCTGATGGTGATTTAGCATCATATTGAACTGTTTGTGAAACTATAGTAGAACCTCTTTTTTTACCTGTAACAATCCAAGTGAAACCAGAAGAATTAATATTTGTTCGCGATTGAGAAACATAATTACTCCAGCCACTAGCACCATCCGCTGTTGTTCTTGTATATTTTATAAAGGTACCACATTCTTTTGGAAGACCAACGGAAATAGATTTAGATTCACCAACACTTAACGTTATACTTTTAGTTGAAACTGTTAAATGATGTGACCATTTAAAACAACTATTATATTGTTCATCTACTGGATCACTTGATATTTTACAGTGACCTGGAGTACCACCACTTGGCGGATTAGTTGAACCACTACTCTTCTTTTTAACCGTTACACTTACATTTTTAGTTATCGTACCAGCTTTAAGAGTAATTACAGCAGTTCCTTCACCAATAGCTGTTATTTTTCCTTTATTTGATACTGTAGCAACAGATGAATTATTACTAGAGAAAGAAACAGTATCTGTTGTTTCACTAGGTAATACTTCATAAGAAATAGTACTTGTATCACCAATATATAATTCGATTTGACTACTACTAGTTAAATTAATACTAGTTGCGGGAATCTCTTTTGGTTTAACGGTAACTTTGGTTGATATAACAATACCATTAACCGTTTTTAAAGTTATATCACTAGAACCAGTTGATAATCCTTTTATTCTACCTTCTTCAACTGAAACAACATTAGGATTACTACTTGTCCATTTACTATATGAACTAATATTAGCGTTCTCGGGTTCATACGTATATGGAATGATTGTTTCATCATCTAATTTAATATTCATTGCTTTACTCTTAAAGATAATCTTTGAAGGAAGAATAGCATATCCTGTTAAATAATCTTCATCAGTTACATGAACTAGCTTATCAACATGACTATTATTAACAGTAACACGAATTGCGATAATTCCAGGTTTTAAGCCTTTTAGATTACCATTCTCATCAATTGATGCAATTGATGGGTCAGTAGATTGATATTTAACAAGATAAAAATCATTAGGTGGGATAACTTCATATTCTATCTTTTTAGTATCACCAACTTTTAGAACTAAATCACCTTCTGGTAAACTAAGATTTTCAATAACATACGTATCATTATAAGTAACAGTTACAAAACAATTCTTTTTTTGAGTATCTCCTGTGTTATCAATATATGATATTGTTACATATGAATTACCTGGTCTAAGTCCTTTAACAAGACCTGTTTCTGATACAGATACAATATTACTATCAACAGCCATATACTTAATTGAAGCGTTTGAACTATTTTCAACATAAGCTTTTATTTGAGCTTCTTCATTAGCCTTAACAGTTAATTGATATGTTTCAAGAATTAATTCTTCTTTTTTTGGTTCTTCTTTTGGCGTATTAGAAGAACATCCAAAAGTTACAAGTATTAAAATGATTAATATTAAATACCTTTTTTTCATATCAATCCTCTATTTTGATATGTAATCTTATCATTGACTTCATATTACCAGTTCTACCTGATGGACTTGTTACATCAAATTGAGCTGTTTGAGAAACAATAACACAACCTTTCTTATTAGCTGTAATCTTCCATGTATATCCATCAACTCCTGATACATATGTATTTGGATCATTTCTATTTACTTTAGGGCTACTTGTTTGAGAAACATAGTTACTCCATCCAGATTGTCCATCATGGTTTGTACGAGTCAAACGATCAATTCGACCACAAATTGTTGGTAATTTTACATTAACAGTTAAAGTTTCACCAACATGCATTACATAATAACCATCTTGACCATAATTAGTACCACCAATAAATGGAACTAAATTTTGTGAAACTCTCTTACATTTGTCAAAACCATCATCAGTTGGACTACCAAGAAGTGATGAATTTACATTTCCAACATGCGTTGTTCCACTACAACTTGAACCTCCACCACCTGATGAACTCTTCTTTTTAACATTAACCATAACATCAGCAGTTTTAGCTCCATTTGAAGAAGTTACTCTAACAACAGCAGATCCTTCACCAACAGCGGTGATAAGTCCATTAGAATCAACATTAGCTACAGACGTATTAGTACTTTGGAAAGTTACACTCTTATCAGTTGCTTCATTTGGTAATACTTCATAAGATATTTGACTTGAATCACCAACTTTTAATTCGATAGCAGATTCAGAAGTTAATTTTATACTTTCAACTTCAACAGTTGAAGGTTTTACTGTAACATAAACTGTTAAGGTAATACCATTAACTGTTCTCATTGTAATTGTTGCGTCCCCTTCACTAAGGGCTTTTACACTACCATCAGTAACTGTTGCAACATTAGGATTACTACTTTCCCAAATAACATTTTTCATATAAGAGTCAACTGGTTCAACGGTATAATTTATTTTTCTTTCTTCATCAACTTTTAAAGTTATTGATCTAATAGAAGTTATCTTTTCAGGCATTATATATATTCCTGATATAATTTCTGGATTATTAACTACTCTTACACGAATATCAGCATTAATATTTTCTTTAGCCGTTACACGAAGAGCTGCAATACCTTCACTAACAGCTGTTATAGTACCATCTTCAGATGCTGTAATAATATTACTATTATTAACGATATAAGATAGTTTACTCTTATCAACATCTAATGGTTCCGTAGTAACATCTAGTTTATATGTATCACTTGGTTTCATTAATAATTCACCATTTGGAAGAGAAATACTTGTTATTTCAATTCCTCCTGATACATTAACAATACATTGTTTATTATAATTATCATTATTACTTGATACATAGTTAACAATAATATATGTTGTTCCATTACTAATAGCTTTGATATTTCCTCCTACATCAACAGTAGCAATACTAGGATTAGTACTAACATATTTTATTGTAGCATTAGTATTATTAGTTACACTTGCACCTACTTTAGCTTCTTCACCTACTTTTAAATCAATTACATTATTCTCAATAACTAATTCTTCTTTAGGTTTTTCTTCTTCTCCATCTGTAGATGAACTACCTTCAAAAAAGAAATAAGCTCCTACAATAATAACTAATATAATTAATATATACATTACATAATTTATTCCTTTTTTCATGATTTGCCTCCAATAATATTATACAAAACAAACAATAATAAAAAAAACTAATAAATATATTAGTTTTTTTAATTTTACATAACTTTACTATTTAGACGTTCTAATAGTTCTTGTTTACGACGAATACGTTCTTGTGTTTCACTAATCTTTTCTGCTACTTCATCAAGAGATTGTGTTGCTGAAAAATAATCATCATCAGCTTTTCTTAATGCTTCATTTATTTTAGCATCCATAGCTTGTTCTTGAGCAAGTAAATCATTAGCTTGGCTTTGTAAAGAAGTTGTCTTTCTATTCAAAGCAGCGATTTCACTTAACTTCTTAGCTAACTTATCCATCTTTTGATCTTCAATAGAAGTTGGAGCACTCACACCACCATTTGATAAATAACTATCAAGGCGACGACTGCTTGCTTCATCAACCATTGGAGTAACTGGTTCTTGATGTGAAACAGGAGCTTCTTCGTAACTAGCTTCCTCATGTCTTCTTGTTCTTGTCATTTCTTCAGCTGGTTGAACTACTACCGGTTTTTCCTCTACAACAGGTTTAACAACAACTTCTTTTGGTGCACGAACTTCTACAGGATATTCAATACTAACAGCATTTGAAAATTTAGTAGCAGCCGTTGTAACAACTTCACCTACACGAAGTTTTTTAGCTCCCGTTGCACTTCCTTTTGGAATATTAGGAAAATAAGTAACCATATTATGATTAGCTAAAATATCTTTATAAACTAATTCAGGATCTTTACTTTCTACTGGAACAGCAACTGTTTTTAGAAAGCCATTATAAATCTCATCTATAGCAGCCTTTTTACCAGCGCCTAACTTAGCTCTTTTCTTTGCAAACAACTCACTAGCTGCATGAAGAGATGCAGCTTTATCAAAATTTGTTGTAAGATCAATTGCATTCATATTCATGCCCCCTATTCTGTTTTAGATAGATCACGAAGAACATCTTTAATTCTTGCCCATTCGCTTTCGTCAGAAACAGTTGTTAATGTTACATTTTCACCATTTCTAATAACGTTAGAAATATAAATCGTAATATTACCATTCTCATCTGTTTCATTTTTTGTATATATTACATATTCCTTATTATTATCATTAAATTTAAAAGTTAACAACGTTTCAACTGTATCTTGACTTCCATCAGGCATTGTTATTATCATTGTTTTATTATTACTCATACTAAAAATCCTCCCTTACCTTCACCTAAATTAATTGTAACATACATTCATGTAAATTCAAGATTTTTTGACGATTTTTAACAAAAAATACTTGCATTTATAAGCACATTCTTTTTTTAAATAATTGTCCTTCATCTTTATATCATTTATTTTATTAAAACGTTTATTATTTTTATCACAGAAACCTTTAAGTCTTAATTTGTTATAAGCATAATCACCTAAGATATAATCATAGTCATAAAAATAATCTGTATATTTTGAGGTGAATTCTTCATTATCAAAGCAATCACCATTATCTTCTATAAGTTCATATTCATGATTTTCAACTACTACTTTTTTCATTTGTACTCCTTTGTAAATGCACTTTTTTGCAATTTATACTTCTCTAAGTTACTTCCACTATTCCATGTCATGTATCCACCCTTTAAACCAACTTCATATAATCCATTAATTTGTTCTGTTAATTTTTCTCCATTATACGGAACTGTTGGATTCCAATAAGGTGTATTGTATGCTGTAATCCATGTACGAGCAATAGCAGGAGTTGGAATTTCTTTTTGCCTTTCAGCTGCTGTCTTACCCCAATTCTTCATTGTTTGATATGGATTAGTCCAATAAGTACTATTAGATCGATCAAAATGATCTGTATATGGCATTGCACTTATAACATCAACAACATTTGATATTGCAGGCCAATACTGTCCATAAGCAGTTACATAACCCCAACTACTTTCACCAAACACATCAGCGGATACATAAACATTAAATTCATGTAAGACATCTGTTGCATACATTAAAAATCTTTGAATAGCTTCGGCTTTAGTTTCATTATATGTATTATGATAATCTAAACTCTTTTCAATACTTTGCGTTCTATCTGGAAATCTTACATAATCAAACTGTATTTCATTAAAGCCCATTTTTTGAACAGCTTCTATTGCTAGTCCTACATTAAATTCCCATACTTTTCTTTCAAATGCTGTTGGCCAATAGTTTCCTGCTCCATCTTTATAAGGACTTCCATTTCTACTAATAGCATACTCCTTATGATCTTTAATAAAATACTCATCTTTAAAGGTTGTAATTCTTCCTATTACATAGAATCCATTATCTTTAATTTTCTTTATAGCTTTTTGATAATCTTCTAAACTATTTTGAGCATTTTTATAACTAGTTGGTGATATTTCTTTCATTAAAGGTGATGCATAACCTGTTACACCACTATCTTTAATATCAACAACAAAAGCATTAATCTTTGTTGTTTTAGCATACTCAATATATTTATCGACATTACTAATTACAGCTTTTGTACCATTTAGATATAAAGCATAAACTTGATCAGGCATTGGATTATCACTAAATTTAGGTTTAGTAACTGGATAATAGTCTAGGCTACCACCATTTCCGCCACCTAATTTATCTTTTCTTGAACTATGGGTTTTATAAATACCATCTTCATCATAATTTTTATTAGCTTCTTCAATGGTATCAACAACATATTTACTTCTAATATAACCTGTATGACCATCACTTGTTTTTACTTTATAACTTATTACATTACCTTCATCATCAAGTTTAGAATAACCAATTATTTCTAACTTATCACCTTTTTTAGATAAAGTTTCGATATATGGTTGTTGATAATTAGTTAATAGATCAATTGAAGTACGAACATATTTTTCTTTTTCTTTTACAATATCTTTTTTATCTTTAACTAAATATTTATTATCAATATAATATGTTTTATCTTTATAAACTATTTTTACTTTGCCATCTTCTAGTAAAACATTTTTATAAACATCAACCGTATTACCACGATAGATAGATTCTACTTCTTTAGATAATTCATCATATAAAGTTATTTTATTAGTATCACTTGCAAGATACATAGATTCATGTTCTTTAAGACGATTTTTCTCTTTTATCTTATTTGAAATGATAACAAAACCTGTAATTATTAAAGCAAATAAAACTACTAAAATAACAATGCCACTTTTCTTTACCCTTCTCTTTTTCTTACCCATAATAACTCCTTTAAATTCTCTCTCTTAAATAGTATACCATAAAATATAATTACTGTTTATGCTTTACTTAAATTTTACTACGTGGATGCGTTTTATAATAAACTTCTCTTATATGTTCACTACTTACATGGGTATAAATACCCGTTGTTGAAATAGAAGAATGACCAAGTAGTTCTTGAACAGTTAATAAATCACAACCATTATTTAATAAATGAGTTGCAAAAGTATGTCTTATAACATGGGGTGATACATGTTTAACAATTGATGTTTTATTAATCATATCATTAATAATATTACGTATCATTCGGGTAGTTATTTTATTACCATTATGATTAATAATTAAATAATCGCATTTACTAATTTCATTTCGAAGAATTAAATATTTATCTATATATTTTTTACAAACATCATTAAAGAAAACAATTCTTGTTTTATCACCTTTACCAGTTATTTTAATCGAATCAGAACTAATATCATTAAGTTTAATACTAACAAGTTCTGATACACGAATACCCGTTGCATACAATAGTTCAATAATAAGTCTATTTCTTAAACTTAAAAAATCATTAAAATCAACAGGAAGAAATAATTCATCCATTTCATTTATATTTAAAAATTTAGGTAATTTCTTTTCTTTTTTAGGAAGTGTTACATAAATAAAGGGATTAGTATTTATTTTATTATTTCGAACTAAATATTTATAAAAACCTTTTAGACTACTTATCTTTCTTCTTATACTTGTACTTTTATATTTTTTATCTTGATAACTATCCAAAAGTCCTCGTAAATCTTGATAAGTTATATCAAGATAATCTAACCCTTCACTATTAATAAAACTTAAATATTCTTTAATATCAAGTTCATAATTAAGAAGTGTATTATCACTATAATTACGGTTATATTCTAAATATTTTAAGTACTCAGTTAAATCTTCATTCTTAATTTCTTCCATAACTTTATTATACAAAAAAAGAGTTTATAATTAAACTCTTTTATTTGCTAATAATTTATTAACTCAACAATTCGCCTTTAACTACATTAGAATTACTAGATTTAGTTGCTATATATCTATCTACATAATTAGATGCACCACTTGAATAATTAACTATTATTTCTGCTCCTTCAGTTGTAGCAGCGTTTTTGAAAATATCAGCGTAATACGATGAATTTGATGTATTAACATACATATTTAAAATCAATTTAGCACCACTACAATCATAAAACATTCTTGAAAATTTACCAGCATAAAGATTTAATGTACCCATATCATTCCAAGTTGTCGCATTATGGCCTGCACCATAGAACATACTATATACTTCAGTTACTTTTGATGTATCCCAATTTGTTAATGTTCCTATACCCCATGTTGTTGAGTTGTATCCTGCTTGATAGAACATATATGACATGTTTGTTACTTTTGATGTGTTCCAATTACTCAAATCTAAAGTAAATTCCTCAGCATTATATCCTGCACCATAGAACATACTATTCATTGTAGTTACTAGTGACGTATTCCAATTTGTTAATGTTCCTATACTCCATGTTGTTGAGTTGTATCCTGCATTATTGAACATTCGATACATAGTTGTTACTTTTGATGTATCCCAGTTACTTAAATCACCTATATTCCACATTGTTGCACTATATCCTGCACCATAGAACATTGAATACATGCTTGTTACTTTTGAAGTATTCCAATTACTTAAATTTCCTATATTCCATGTCGTTGCACTATATCCTGCGTTAGAAAACATGCAATACATAGATGTTACATTTGAGGTATCCCAATTATTTAAATTTCCTATATCCCATGTCGTTGCACTATATCCTGCATAACTAAACATTTGGTATAAACTTTTAATTTTTGATATATTCCAATTTGATAAATCTCCTATATTCCATGTAGTGGCACTATATCCAGCCTCATTAAACATATATGAAATTGAATCTACGTTTCCAATGGCCCAATTATCTAAATCACCTATATCCCATGTAGTGGCTTTATATCCGGCTTTCGAAAACATAGAGGTCATATTTGTTACTTTTGAGGTATCCCATCCACTTAAATCACCTATATTCCATGTAGTGGCACTATATCCAGCCTCATTAAACATAGCTTCCATGGTTGTTACACTTGATGTTGTCCAATTATCCAAATCACCTATATCCCATGTTGTCGCTTTATATCCAGTTTTATAAAACATATTATTCATTTTTGTTACTTTTGAGGTATCCCATCCACTTAAATCTCCTATGTTCCAGGTTGTAGCATTATATCCTGCTTCGTTAAACATATAAGACATACCAGATACTTTTGTGGTATTCCAATTATCCAAATTTCCAACATTCCATGTAGTGGCTTTATATCCGGCTTTCGAAAACATAGAGGCCATATCTGTTACTTTTGATGTATCCCATCCACTTATATCTCCTACACTCCATGTCGTTGCATTATATCCTGCAGAAGCAAACATATAATACATCGTTGTTACACTTGATGTATCCCAATCGCCCAGGTCACTAATATCCCACGTTGTAGCTCTATATCCTGCAGAAACAAACATAGAGGTCATATTTGTTACTTTTGATGTATCCCAATTATTTATATTTCCAATATTCCATGTTGTAGCATTATATCCCGCACTTGAAAACATCGATGACATATTTGTTACTTTTGATGTATCCCAATCGCTCAAATTCAAATTAAACGTTGGTGCACTATATCCGGCTTTCGAAAACATTGATGACATATTCGTTACACTTGATGTATCCCAGTCACTTAAATCACCCGGATTCCATGTCGTTGCACTATATCCTGCATTTAAAAACATTGAAGACATGGATGTTACTTTTGAGGTATCCCAGTTACTTAAATCACCTATATCCCATGTTGTAGCATTATATCCCGCACTAGCAAACATTGATGCCATATTTGTTACTTTTGAGGTATCCCAATCACTTAAATCACCAATATTCCATGTTGGTGCACTATATCCTGCACTAGCAAACATAGATCCCATATTTATTACATTTGATGTATCCCAATCACTTAAATCTCCAATATTCCATGTCGTTGTACTATATCTTCCTGAAAGTGAGAACATTGAAGACATATTTGTTACTTTTGATGTATCAAGAGTATCTAAACCTATTATTTCAAAATTCAAAGATTTATATCCGGCTTTATAAAACATATTATTCATATCTCTTGCATTGCTAGTATCAAAATTTGTTAAATTTATCGTTACATTCTTTGCACCATAATCATATTCCAAATTTAGATAACCATCATAATCGACATAATGTCTATGACATAAATCATTAAACATGCTACTAAAATCTGTTACATTTGGACTTTCCCAATTAGATAAGTTTATGGTTACTGTAGTCTTTGCATCATAAAATATATTACTAAATAAACTTTTATATTTAGTCATACTTGGATTTTTCCAATTACTTAAATCTATGTTGGCTGTTGTTGCACTATATCCCAAATAATCAAACATATTATCCATATTAGTTACCAAAGCATTATTCCAACCAACCAAGTTAACATTAACAGTTGTAGACTTATATCCAGTTTTTAAAAACATTGAGGACATGTTTGTTACACTTGATGTATCCAAGTCGCTTAAATTCAAATTAAACGTTGCTGCATTATATCCGGCACTTGAAAACATTGAGGACATATTTGTTACTTTTGAAGTATCCCAATCATTTAAACAATTCAAATCAAATATTGATGATGTATATCCAGCACTTGAAAACATTGAGGACATATTTGTTACTTTCGAAGTATCCCATCCGCTTAAATCTCCCACATCCCATGTCGTTGCTTTATATCCAGCACTAGCAAACATTGATGCCATAGTTGTGACGTTAGAAACATTAAGATTACTAAAATCAAAATCAAATGTTGAATTATTATAACCTAAATATGAAAACATATAAGACATATTGGTTGTGTCCTTTGTAATAAAGTTATTCAAATCTATAGTATTTACATTTCTAAAATAGTAAAAAGCATAACTACTATCAGGATTGGCTTTTACTCCATCATCTTGGGCAATATATAATTCATATTTACCATTTTCGTCTTCGTCTTTATACCAAGCTATTACCGAACCGTTTCTTTCTGCAGAGACATCCCAAGAAGCAATTGCACTTTGAGGGACATTAATTTCATCTAATGTTGTGATACTTTCAAAGCTATCTCTACTTATACTTCTTCCAAAAGTTCTCGAAGTCGTACTATCATGTTTCATTAAAGTACCATCAAGTTTTATTCTTACCTCTCCATCCATTGTTTTAACTAACCGTTGTCTTGTCCAAGTACCTTGTATCACCACATCATGCGGTGGCATAATAAACATATCATCATTAATTAATTTTAATCCTATCAAACTTTCCCCATCTATATACCAACCCTTAAATATATATCCCGGACAAGATAACATATCTTGTCTTTTATTTACTGTTTGATACGCCATATATTCTTCAGTTTCAAATGTTGGTAAATCACACCCTTCAGGAGCATTTGTTTTATAATATACATTAAATGAATTTTTTAAAACAGGGGTTAAATCACTTTCAGTTGTTTTTTCGTTTTCTTCTGGCAATTTTGATACAATTGTTTCGCTCTTATTCGTTGGATAAAATCCTCTTGTATTATGAAATTCTTCTTTTAATTTAAGATCTATAGTCATCTTAACATTACGGCCCGTTATATATTCATTTCCAAGATTCCAAGTTATCTTTTGAACACCATTTTCTACTTCTAGTGATACTTCTCCAAAAGGCACTTCAATATCATTAACAGATTCAACATAGAAATATTCATCATTTATATAATCAGTTACTACAAAACTATCATATGGAATTGGAGGAGTAGTTGCTTCAAATAAAACATTATTTAATGTATCTTGATTTGCAATAAATTGATTATCTGATATTTCAATTATTTCTTGAATTATATTTTTTCCCATTTCATATTGAATACCATTTATGGTCATATATGGGTATTTATCTTTTAAGATACCATATGTTGCGATTTGATTTGGTGTATCTTCATTTGGATAACCATCTGTTAAGAATAATAATACTAAATCTTTATTCTCATTTTTAACATAATTCTCCATTACAGTATCAACATTTAATAAACCAGCATTATAATTTGTACAGCCTTTGTCAGTTAAATTCGTAATATAATTTACCATTTGATCTTTATCATTGATAAATCCTGATATTACTTCAGATGTTGTATCGAATGTTATTAAAGCAATACTATTATGACTATCGGAAAGTAAATAATTCGTTAAATCAATTGCATCTTGCTTTGCTCTATTTAGTTTACTTCCTGACATTGAACCAGATACATCCATGACAAAAATAACGTCTTTATACCTAACGTTAGATGTTTTCACTACCGAACTAATATCAAAGGTTACTCTTGCCTTACCAAAATCTGTCCATTCAGCTGATTTATCTATATGCCATGAACCAGGATTGTTATAATCACTACTTTGTATTTCTACTTTTTTTATTCCTTGTGTATAAGTAAGTGAAAAAGATCTACTTATAAATATAACTAGAATTGGTATTATTAATAATATAAACAAGTATTTCTTATTCTTCATATACTACCTCAATTATAATTGTATAATATTTAACGATAAAAATCTATTATTAATGTATAAAAAAAAATAATAAAAATTATTATTTTTTTATAACATAAATTTATATAATTGTAATTATCAACATAATCATATACAAAGCAACATATATTATATTGAATTTCTCTATTCCATTCCTTAAATATATTATCATGTTCATTAAAGAAATAAATATATTTAAAATTATTATCAAAACTATATATAAAATATTAATTTTTAAAAACAATAAAAATATCGATAATATTAAAATTGGAATTACATTTATTATAATATTAATTATAATTCTTTCTTTTAAATATACTTTTTTATTATTTTTATAAAACGAAAATACACTTAGTTTTTTATCACATTCGTCAAATATTTCGAAAGAAATTGTTTGATTCAACAATAATATTATTAAAAACAAGAAAACGATATTATTATTCAAAAAGTCATGAGTCGAATTATAAAGAATAATATTTTGATTGCAAAAATAAATTAATAATCCAAAAATTAAAAAAGTAATTAATAATTCTATAAAGAAAATATTAAATCTTTTAATATTTCTAAAAATTGATAATAAATTTAAACCCATATTATTTTTTTTAATTATTAATTTATTATTATCAATAGCTAAATTCTTTACTATTTTATTATTTATCAAAAAATAAAATATTATATTTAATCCTATAACTATACATACCGGGAACACTAAATTGTAGATATATATTTGAAATATCGTTAGTGAAATCAAAAAAATAGATAATAAAATAATTAATTTCTTATTGATGAATTTCATAAATGATTGACATGACATCAAAGCTAATAATATAGTAGAAACAATATCAAATCCAATTAGCAATAATGAAATAAAATTTACAATAAACAAAAACAAATTTTCAAAAATAATAAGACTATTATAATAATATTTTTTATTAATATTTAATGACCAGATTAACTGTTGATCTATCATTCTATCATCAAATACATTTTTAAAAATATTCATAGTAATAAATATATTATAAAACAAAAAGATATTATTTGTTTTTCGATATATTGAAAACAATAACAGATTAAGTAAAAAATATTTAACAAAAATAATTGGTAAAAAAAGAATACCTATTTTTAAATTTACTTTAAAAATATTAATTAAATAATAATTAATTTTATTTACATAATAATCTTTTTTTAAAATAATGTACTTCATTTTATTAATTCTTTCTTTGAAATCAATTTCAATTTGTGATTTTCTAGTAATAATACATCATCACAAACATTATCTATTAGATTATAATCATGTGATGTAATAATAATAATTTTATTATCTTTTTTGTTTTTAATTATCGTTTCACATTTTTTTCTAGAATTTTGATCCATGTTTGAAAATGGTTCATCTAATAAAAGAATCTTATCAAAAGAATTAACCGCAATTAAAAATTGTACTTTACTTATTGTTCCTAATGAACAATTTTTTATAAGCTTATTTTGATCATCTTGTTTTATTTTTAAATCATCTAACTTATTTAAATATTTCTCTCCTAGTGAAAAATCAATTAATTCGATAGGAGTTAAAAATTCTGGTAATAATGGTGGTGAAGTAACATATGAAACATCAAACGTTTCTTTGTCTAAAAGAATCTTTCCATTATAGTTTATTCTATTAGCAATACAATTCAAAAGAGTTGTTTTGCCACTACCATTATCACCGATAATACCATATATTCTCCCTTCTTCAAAGGAAAAAGAAATATTATCTAAAACAATATCTTTATTGTATGATTTAAACAAATTATTAATGTTTAACATAATATCCCCCTAGAACTTATATACTCTATATATATAAGATGATTCTAAATATTTAAATGAAAATAATACTTCACCAGTTTTTAAATTTATTTCTTCAAAATTAGAATTAGCTGAATCATTAAAAGCCCCATATGATATAACATATATATCATCATTAATTGGATATGCACTAGAATAGATTCCAGAAAGAACAGGTAAACTATAAGTTTTATACTCCTTAATCTTTCTTTCGTCTTCATCTATTTTAAACTCGACAATTGAACTTTTCAAATTAGATACTTTAGTTGTTGCTTCATTTATTCCATTAACAGAATCATTATTACTATATACAATATATTTATCTTTATATTTTTCAATAGCATGTTGATTTTTAAAGATTTCTTTATCAAACATATTATTAGTTCCATTTAATATCCAAATTGGCTCACCTGTTTTTCGATCGATTTTCATTATTTCACTAGTATTTCTAAAGCTTACAAGTAAATTATCATCACTATCTATTTTGAAAGAATTAAAATGCAAACTATCATCATAGTTATAAATCATATCATATTTTTCTTCAGAATATTCCCATATTTTTTTCCCATTTTTAAATTCACCAATTATTATTTTTTTATCATTTGTATTTTCTATGATATCATCTTTTTCATAATAACTAACTATAAACCAATCCAAATCTAGCATAATGTAATCATGTAAATTAAGATTATAGTTATTACTTAAAGAGAATTTTTTTACTAAATTATAATTTTCATCTAATACATTAATACTATAAACTAAATTATTATTTTCAATATTAGAATTATCAATCTCAACATTAGAATCAATATATGTATAATATGTTTTATTGTTTATTAATTCTTTCTTAAAAATATATGTTCGAGCATTGGTCTTTTTATAGAAAGTTACTTTTCCCTGATTATTCAATTTATAAATATAATTTACATTCGACGTATATGTTGTTAAATAATAATCACCTTTTGTTTTAGATTCTCCAGAAGTTTTATACTCTGGAAAAAATTCTGGTAATAAATATATTTTATAATTTTTATATTTGGATGCATTATTATATTTTATAGATACTGTTAAAAAACTATATCGATCTATTTCTTTTTTACCACAATTTTTATAAAATAGTATTCTTTTACCATCAATTTTTATTTTTTCTTTATTTCTAAAACTTTTAATTATTAAATCTTTTTCATTGTTAAAGGAATCCAAATATAAAATTTCATCAGTACTATTTTCATAAAAATCCATTTTTTGATTACCAAACCACAAAGTTACATAATCATTTGTATCGTAATATCGATAACATATTACACTAATAACAAAGATTACTATTACTAAAGTCAAGTATCTAACTATTTTCATTTTTTAACACATAAGGATTATCCTTAGTCCCCTTTCCTTTTAATAAATATACATCATCTTTTAAATATAAAGCTGGTCTTAAATTATCACATCTTTCATTCTTGATAAAAGTTTTATTAACACATAAATCATTGTAAATAGCATATTCGTAATCAATATACAAATAGTTACTATTTTTATTAATCCAAAAATAGATATTTAAGTACTCATCAAAGTCAACATATAATGATGCATTAACTATATCTTTAAGATCTAATAACCAAATATAATAATCTTTATAATACTCTTTTATTTTCTCTATATCTTTTTTTGTTTTTAAATCTTTATAATTACAATTTGTTAAATTAAAGCTATGATAACTAATTAAGTCTTTATCTAAAGAATTATAAAATTTAGTATCTAATTCTTCCAATGAATAATTTGATAAAATATCATCTAAAACAACTTTAATAGTTCCATCGTTTTCTAAAGAAATAATACGCCATAATCTATCACTAAACAAAATATAATTATTACATATTCCTTTAAAAACATATCTATCATTATCTTTATAAAGACCTGAACCAGTTGTTACAACATTGTTAATATTTAATAATCGTTCAGATAAAGAGTCACCTACATTATCTATTTTATTTAAATACTCTTCTCTATTATCTCTATAAATATCATAAAAGATTGATATCCCATAAATAATTGTAATAATAAATAAAATAAAATGATATTTTTTCATTTAAACTCCAAAGTTTAATACTTTTTTAGTATCAAACATATTACCATTAACTTCAATATATAATGCATATAATCCATCGTTTTTATATACGTTGATAGAACTTACAAACTCCTTATTATCTTTTTCTTTATAATTATATATATATGTCTTATTTCTTTTAGATACTAAATATATATTAATTTCATCGTCTTCTTGAAAATTGCCATTAAGTGAGATTCTATTATTATATAGACTTACTTCTATATCTGTATCTCCACTATTTTTTAATTTTTTGGCAATCGATGATGTTTTAACCCAACTTGTTTCATCCATGGAACTAAGCTTCTTATAATCACAGACTTCATAATTCTTAGTTTCATCTAAATAAAAATCAACTTTATAAGTTCGATATATTAAATCTTTTGTATTAGCTCGAAATAACACTTTATCATCTTTATCTAATTCAACAACAATTCCTCGTAGATATTTTTCATCATTAAGAGATACTTTATCATGACCTTTTTTACTTATAGACCAGCCATAAGTAATTAATTTATTACCATTCTTTAAAATTTCAAAGGCTCCTGCAACTTTAGAAAATTCATTTTTGCTATTATCATACTCCCATATTTTTCTTATCTCATTATCTTTTATTTCATACATTTCAGCAGCAGTATATAAATTTTTATACTCAGCAATTGTAGATTTAATATTAAACATATCATAATTATTATTGTGTATAGTTAAAATATTTCCATCTAAGTGTGCTGTATGTTGTCCTGATGGATAATTTCCTTCATAGGATAATAAATATTTTTTAAAACTATCTGAATATAATTTAGGATTACCAAAAATCCATTTGATTTCTTCGGTATTTAAATTCAACATTATAATCGAATTAAAACCTCTTGATGAAATTAACAAATCTCCAGTATCTTCATCATATTCAGCTGAATTACAAACAAAATCAAAATGATTTCCAAAACTATCAACCCACTTCTTATCGATTTTGGCCATAACATTATACATGTCTAATTCTTTTTCAATAAGACCTGTTTTCAAATTTAAAATATAAATATTCGATTCTAGATATTTAGAATTATCATCATTTCCAAGTACAAGTATTCTATTATTTTTTAATTGAACTATTTCATGATGATAACCATATGAAGATACATACTCTTCATGAATTTTACCTAAATAATCCATTTTAAGAATACTTGGATAATTAATTTTAATACCATTTGCACCTTGAAATTTATCACTTATATAAAAAGTATCATTAGTAATATACTCGATATCTCCTGCATAATCTCCTCTTATAAACCACATTAAATTCCCGTTTTTATCATAAATACGATTATTTGTAAAATTAGTCGATATCAAATATAGTTTCTCTAAATTATTGGACGTTTTTTCAACATTAAATGAATTACCTGTATATTTTTCAGTTTTTATTTCAAACACTTTAGAAGAATTATTAGTTTTTAATTCAATTTTATTATTATAATCTGGCTTTAATCCATAAATGGGAATAAAATGATCAAAAGATTTCTCCATTGTTGTAACTTTTTTATCATTTATTACAACATCTACTTTTTCACTAGTATTAGTGCTGAAAATTATCAATGCTGTTAAAGGGGATATCTCATATGGATTTAATAAAACTTGTGCATCATCTAACGAATGCTTTTCCTTAATTATCTTCCTAATTTTATCATCTATCTTTTTTTGCTTTAGAATAATATCATCATTTGCATATATTATTTCTTTATTTTCTAAAAAAGGCTTTCCATAATTGTTATCATAAGTCTTAAATACAACAATAACTATTATAATTACTAAAATAAATATAAATATCTTTTTCTTCATAATTAAAATCACCCATATAGTATTATATTTGTCATTATATACCTATATGACTTATTTTATCATAATTAGAAAAGGTTTTAAACATATTGAACATCAACTAACAAATAAAAAAAAGAGTCTATTGATTAGACTCTTTTGTTTTATTTTTGTTTTTTTAATAAATCACGAATGTCTTCTAGTAATTTAACTTCATCACTCTTAGCTGGTTTTTCTTCTTCTTTTTCTTTCTTCTTAGTTAATTTGTTAACAGCTTTAACCATTAAGAAGATAACTAAAGCGATAATCAAGAAATTAATAATAGCTTGAATGAAGTTACCATAAGCAAGTGTAGCGTCACCAACTTTAACTGATAAGTTAGTTACATCAACACCACCTGTGATTATTCCAACTAAAGGCATAATGATATCATTAACAAGACTTGTAATAATTGCACCAAAAGCTGCACCAATAATTACACCTACAGCCATGTCCATTACATTACCTTTATTAATGAACTCTTTAAATTCCTTAATCATTATGATTCTCCTTTCTACTTAGTTCCATATATACGGTCCCCTGCATCTCCTAAGCCTGGAACAATATAACCAATATCATTTAGTTTTTCATCAAGTTGAGCACAATAAATTTGAACATCAGGATGATCCTTCTTTATTCTTTCAATACCACATGGAGCAGCTATAACACATAAGAATTTAATTTTCTTAACGCCATCTTTTTTAAGCATTTCAATAGCAGCACTTCCACTTCCACCAGTTGCAAGCATTGGATCAAGTAAGAATACTTCTTTTTTCTTAGCATTCTTTGGAAGTTTGCAATAATATCTAACTGGTTCTAATGTTTCTTCATTACGATAAAGTCCAATATGACCAATTTTAGCATTTGGCATAACTTCAAGTACACCATCTACCATACCCATTCCAGCACGAAGAATTGGTACAAATGCATAATCATTTTCATCTACTTGATAACCAGTTGTTTCTGCCATTGGTGTTTTAACTTTAATCTTTTTTAACTTAGCATCTTTAAGTGCTTCATAACAAAGTAAACTTGCTATTTCAGCTACTAATTCACGAAACTCCTTTGTACTTGTTTTCTCATTTCTTAAAATTGATATTTTGTGTTTAACCATTGGATGGTCTAAAATAATCTCTTTCATTTTCCTCCTTGATTGAAAAACCTTTTCAATCCAAAATTATGATAGCAAAAATATAACTCTTTGTAAAGTAACTAACTATTTGCTCCATACATTTTATAAAAATCTTCAAATAGTACAAAATGAGTGAAATTATTACTTGGTCCATCAATTGATTTACCTGTATATTTACTTATTGTTTGAACATCAATATTTAGTTTAGCATTCACAATTTGTAAGGAGTCATTACCAATACCAATTACCATTGCTACATGACCTTCTCGCCATACTAAATCACCAATTTGAATTTTATTAATATAGTCTAAATTATTTTTATTAAAAGCATATTTATGAGACTTAGCATTAAAGTTACCCCACATACCTGTTGATTGACTACTAGTTCTTATAATATCTGGAGAAAAACCTGCCTGTACAAAGGCCCAAGCTGTAAAACCAGTACAATCAAGACCGGCTTCACAAGTTGAACTTGATAATTCACGAGCACAGATAAGTCTTCCATCATGAAGACTAACTTCCTTTTTACATCCCCAATTAGGATTTAATCCTTTATGTTGATATTTTCCACCCCATTGATAAGCAATTCTTTTATCATAATTAGCAAGATATAAAGCACTATAAACAACACTATCTCTTGTTTTATAACCAAAACTTTTAATATTATCATCAAGAATTTTATTATCATTATCTAAACTAGAATTACATTTTATATATGTTGATTTAGTCGTATTAATACTTTTAATACTACTTCCCATTTTTTTCTTACATGTTATTTCAGCATAATTATCATTATTATCATATACTAAAATAACAATAGGATTGTTAGTATCATTAATACTAAATTTATTAATAGTATAATCTTTATTATTATATTGATATTTCTTAATTCCACTAGAATCACTTGCAGATATATTAACATTTAAAAGATTATTTGATTCAAGAGTTGCTGTACAACTACCTTTTGGTTTATCATTATCAAATGAACTAATATCAACTTCATATACTTTATGTGATCCACTTTTTAAATAAATATCAAAAGATACTTTTTTACTATCACCATATTTATAAGATATGTCTTTACTGTTATTTTTTTCATTATTAGGCATTAATACATAATCATAATCTTTATTATTTATTTCTAAAGATACTGATTTATTTTTCGAATCATTTACTACCTTAATATCAAAGTCAACAATATTAATTATTCTTTCTAATTTTCTCTCTTTTCCATTAAAGAATAATGTATAAGTAACATTATAGGTTCCTATAACATCATTATTAACTTTATTTTCAACTCTAACATTTTTTGAGATATCAACATTATTATTTTTAGCAACAAAACCTTTATCAAGATATGTCCCTATAAAATAATATTCTATTTCTTCACCATTTAATTCAAAAACAATATTTTTATCATTAGCGATAACAAATACTTTTCTTTCTTTAGTATCTAATAAATCATTAGAAGAACTATATAATTTATAACTAACTTTATATGTTCCAATAATTTGATTATTAATATTATTAGAAACATCAACATGATAACTTTTTATATCACTTTGATTATTCTTTATTTCATAACCAGGCTCATGATAATCTTCTCCTTGATATAAGGCATAATCGTCTCCCTTAAGAACAAGGATAGCAGTATCACTACTACTTGGCATAAACATTAAGAATATAACAATAACAATTAAAATAATAAAAATATAAATTATATAATTCTTTTTCATAATTATTCCCCTTTATAAACTTGCAATAAAAACTGGAAAAACAACTTCTGGTAAGCTTTTACCTAGTTTCAATTCTTCATCCATAATGGATAATTTATATAAATAATCTACAAGCTCACTCTTTTTATAATTTATTATTTTTTGCCTTAAAAAATATAATTGTTTAGGATTCTTTAAATTAAGTTTATCAGCGATATCTAAATCATCAAGATTACTTAATATTTTAACTTGAAGAAGAAGTCTTATTTGATTAGATAAACTAATAAGTATCTTAAAGATTTCTTCTCCATAGCTAACAATATCATTATAAATAGTTAGACTTCGCTTTTTATCTTTTTTAATAATTGCTTCAATTAGATCAAAGATATTATCATCAATCTTTTTAACAACAATTAAATCAATATCTTCTTTTGTTATTACTTTATCATCTAATTTATACATTAATAATTTATCTAATTCATTATTAATTCGATCGATATCTTCTGTCGTAAGCGATAAAAAGTAAATAATATCACTTGAACTAAATTTATATCCTTTAGTTTTTTCTTTAACATAATCTTGATAATTAATATTAACATCAACTATTTTAAATTTCTCTTTAACTAATTTACTAACATTCTTTTTACCATCTAACTTTCTACAAGATAGAATAAGAATATTATCACTAGGATTATTAACATACTTTATAAATTCATCAACATCATGATCAATCTCACTTTTATCTGTTGTTAAGAAAGATGCATTACTTGCAAAAACAATTTTTTTATTAGTAAATAATCCATAAGTATTAAGTTCCATAATAACATTAGAAATGTTAACTTCATCTAAATCATATCTTATTAATTCTTCTTCTATTATTTTATTATCTTTTAATATTTCTTTAACATACTTATCAAGAATTATATGATTATCACTTTCAATAAAATATAAATTATTCATTGTATTTACCATTTAATATTTCATCAAAAATATCATTTATTTCAGTAATATCTTTTCCAGCTCCTTGGGCGAATTTATTAGATCCACCACCATTACCACCACATCTATTAGTTACATCACGAATAACCATTCCTGCATTAATAGATGAATTAGAACGAGCTAAGAAATTAATATTAGATTTCATTTGATTAACAATTAAAATAAATAAATTATCATTTTCATTAACTAAGTTATCCATAACTTGTTTTAATGAATTAATATCCATATCATTAACTAATTTTAATAGATATTTATTACCATTAACTTCTTTAATATCTTCTTCTAAGAAAGATAATTCTTTAACAAATTTTTCTTCTTTAACTTTATTATATTCTTTCTCTAAATTCTTAACTTCTTCTTGTAGTGTTAATAAAGTATTTTTAAGAGAAACAATATCTTTGTAACTATCATATTCTTCTTTAGGAAGAATTGGTTCAAATTTTAATTTAATACCATTATTTTTAGCTTCACTAATAATACTTTTAGCTTTAATAACTAACTTAACAATTTCATCATTATATTGTTTAGATGATTCAAGTAAAGCGTTTTCTATCTTATCACCAGTAGCAGCTTCAATACGATAAACATTACTTCCTTTAGAAGTAAAATCAATGATTGCAAAACTTTTGATATTAGAAGTATTCTTGGTATGACAACCACCACATAATTCATGAGAATTACCAAATGTTACTTCACGAACCGTATCATGATATTTTTCATCGAAAAGAGCCATTACTTCATTACGATCAACATCATTAATGTTTTTAAATTCAATTTCTCTTTTAATCTTAGCACCTATTAATTCATTAACTTTATTTTCAACATTAATAAGTTCTTCATCAGAAATCTTACCACTATAATTAAAGTCAAAACGAAGAGTTTGTTCATCAACCTTACTACCAGCTTGACTAATATCTTTACTAATTAAACTTCTTAGTGAATATTGAAGTAAGTGAACAGATGAATGGTTACATTCAATACGTTTTCTTTTATCTTCATCAACTAATAGATCAAATGTATCGCCTAACTTAATAACACCACTTAATATTTTAACTTGATGAATATTTTGTCCATTAGGAGCTTTATTAACATCAAGAACTCTTGCTTTAGCTGTAGGACAAGTCATAATACCAGTATCATTAACTTCTCCACCTCCAGTTGCATAGAAACATGTTTTATCAAGAATAACTAAACCTTCTTTAGTAATCTTATCAACTGCTTTATCTTTATTAAATAAACCAATTACTTTTCCTTTTAATTTATATTTATCATAGATAAATTCACTAGGAAGAGTAAAGTTTAATAAAGCTTCATTTTGCGTTGACATGGCATTTTCATGATGAACATTACTCTTACTTGTTTCTTTTTGTTTAGCCATATACTTATCAAATTCTTCTTTATTTGTTGTGTAGCCATTTTCATTTAAATATTCAAGTGTTAGTTCATAAGGGAATCCATAAGTATCATATAGTTTAAATACATCAGCTCCACTTATTGTTTTATCAATAGATTCATCCATTAATTCTGCTAGCTTCTTTTCACCATCTTTAAGAGTTCTATTGAATAATTGTTCTTCTTGCATTACAAGAGCTTTAACACGAGCTTCTTTCTTCTCTAAGTATGGATAAACATCTTTCATGTTATCAACTACTACTTCAACTAATTTATACATAAATAAGCCATCAAGACCTAGTTTTTTACCGAATCGTACACTACGACGTAATAATCTTCTTAAGATATAACCACGTCCTACATTACCAAAGGTTGCACCATCAGATAAAGCAAATGTAAGAGCTCTAATATGATCAGCAATTACTTTAAATGGCATTGAGCCATCATACATTACACCAGATAAATCTTCAATTTTATTAATAATTGGTAAGAATAAATCGGTATCAAAGTTAGAATCAGCATCTTGGAAAATACATGCCCAACGTTCTAACCCTGCTCCTGTATCTATATTCTTACTAGGAAGTTCTTTATATTCACTTCTTTCTTTACCTTCTTCACTATTAAATTGTGATAAAACATTATTCCAGATTTCAATAAATCTTTCGTTGTCTTCACCCTTTAAAAAGTGTTTAAGAGCTTTACCATCAAAATCATATTTTTTACCACGGTCATAGAATATTTCCGTATCAGGGCCACAAGGACCAGGTCCAATTTCCCAAAAGTTATCAGATAGTCTTACAATATGTTCTGGTAATATTCCTAAAGATATCCAACGATTAATTGTATCAACATCATCAGGAAAAACTGTAACATATAATTTTTCTACAGGAATATCAAACCATTCTTTACCGGTTAATAATTCAAAAGCAAAACCTAAAGCTTCATCACGAAAGTAATCTCCAATGGAGAAATTACCCATCATTTCAAAAAAAGTGTGATGACGTCTTGTTACACCAACATTATCAATATCATTTGTTCTTATACATTTTTGGATATTAGTAAGTCTTTTACTAACTGGTACTTCAGATCCATCAAAGTAACGTTTTAATGGTGTTACTCCTGCATTTATCCATAATAATGTATCATCATTTTGGGGAATTAAAGATGCACTTGGTACTATTTTATGTCCATGAGAACTAAAATATTTAAGCCACATATCTCTAATTTCACGACTTGTCATTCTCTTCATATTTATTCCTCGTTTCTAATATTATTTACAAAATCTAAAATATAGCTTATTTCTTCTTCGATTTCCATTCCTGTTGAATCTAGGTGGATGGCATCTTCGGCTTCACGAAGAGGACTATTATCACGATGCGTATCACGATAATCACGTTCTTCAATTTCTTTTTTGATTTGTTCTAAATCAGCTTCTTCGCCTTTATCAAGATATTCTTTATAACGACGATTGGCTCTTTCTTCGACACTTGCAGTTAAGAAAATTTTAAGGTCAGCATTTGGAAGAACAACCGTTCCAATATCACGTCCATCCATAACAATATTATTCTTTTTGGCAATCTCTTGTTGCATACTAACCATTTTTTCACGTACTAATTTATGAACGCTAACCTTACTTGCTGCATTACTAACTTCTTGAGTACGTATTTTATCAGTTACATCATCACCATTTAAGAATAGTTTAATACCTTCATCCATAATCTTAAATTCAACATTAATATCATCAAGAACTTTATTAACTTCTTCTTCATTTTCAACATCAATGTTTTTATTTATATAATATAATCCAACAGCACGATACATTGCTCCTGTATCAACATAAATAAAATTTAATCTTTTAGCAACTTCTTTAGCAATAGTACTTTTTCCTGCTCCTGCTGGACCATCAATAGCTAAATTAAAATATTTTTTCATACAATCCTCCAATAAAAAAAGCCCTTTGTAGGAGCGACTTGCGCGGTACCATCCTACTTTGGACTTAATTAACATAACGGGTTTCACCGGAATCCAATCAAAAGCAGCGTTCATATAATAATTATGTTAGTTTTCACCAAACACTAACTCTCTAGAATAATTAATTATATTACTCCTCTTTCGTAAAGATTTAACAAAAATATTATAACATAACTAATAAAAAATAAAAGACTTTTTTATTACAATATAATAAAAAGTTATAAAGATTTTTCTTTATAACTTTATTATTAAACTATTTTTTCTTTTTATTATTAATTTTCTTTAATATAACAAACATTATTATTGAACCAATTACTATTCCAAAAGCTAAGATACCTGCAAAAAAAATAATTGCATCAACACGAGTTACTTTAATACTATTATCATCTTCTTCAGGAACAACTTCTTCTTTAGGTTCTTCATCAAGAGGTGAAACTTCTGGTGAAAAGGATGTAATAGGAAAATCTTCTTCGTCAGTATATTCATTATCATAAGTTTCTATATAATCATCATCTAATTCTTCCTCATCTTCAATAGAATAATATATTGGATTAAAATCATTTTCTTCTGCCAATGTTTTAATAGGAATTAAAACAAACGACAAGGTTATAAGTAATACAAATATTTTCTTCATAAAATCTCCTATCTATTATATACAACTACTTTTTTCTTTTTAAACATATTGCTAATTATTGAAAACATCATAATAGTAACAATTAAAGTAATAACACTTACAAGCATTATATTATTTTTTAAATAATCAATAAAGGTTACACTTTGACCAACTACATTTATTTTCATTCTCGTTTCAGTTCCATCTTTTGATTTAGCAATAATATCAGCTGAACCTACTTTTTTAGCAAGAACAATTCCATTATCATCAACTTCAACAACACTAGGATTACTACTTTTCCATGTTACAGATTTATTTGAAGCATTATATGGTTCAAAAGAAATTAACAAAGTTTCATGTTCCATAGGTTTTAAATCTATAACATCTTTATCCGGATGAATATTTCCTTTTAACGATAAATTCGTAACATGAATATCTGATTTGTAACTAGATGGTCTATCTTTTACAGTAATTTGGCATTCACTAGATATACTTCCTGATGAAACTGTAATTCTTGCAAATCCTTTACCTACAGCACGAACTGAACCATAATTATTAACTACAACCACATTTGGATTATTACTTTTCCAAGTTAATTTGATATCTTTTACAAAACTAGGACTAACAATTGCCTGTATTGTATCTACATTACCAGTATACATTGTTAATTCTGTTTTGCTCAAAGTAATATCAGAGATTTCTTCTAATACCACCTCTTTTTTAGGATCATGATTTTTTACTTCAACTTCACAACTTGCACTAACACCATTCGAAGACGTTACGGTTATTGTAGCCGTTCCTGCTGAAACAGCAGTTACTTCATTATTAGAAATAGTTACGATATCTTCATCACTACTTTCCCAAGTTAAATCACGGTTAGTTGCATTAGAAGGAGAAATTGTTGCACTAATTGTTGAAGTATCTCCTACTTTCAATTTTAATTTCTTTTTATTTAATTTAATATTAGTTACCAAAACTTCTTCTTCACCTGGCGTTGGAGGATCAGGTTCTTCAGTATCGTGTGTACCTGAAGCTTTAGTTATAGTTACTGAACATGTAGCAGTTTTATTATTATTACTTTTGGCAGTAATTGTTGCTGTTCCTATTCCAACTCCTGTTACCAAACCATTATCATCTACTGTTGCAACAGTAGTATCACTACTTGTCCATGTTATTGTCTTGTTAGTTGCATTACTTGGTGTTACAGTTACTTCTAAGGTTTGACTCCTATATACTTCTAAAGTTAATTGTGTTTTATTTAAACTTATACTAGTTACATCAATTGTTGTACTAGGGGCTTCAACTTTTACCTTACAAGTAGCGGTTTTTCCATTATTACTTTTTGCAGTAATAGTTACTGTTCCTGCTTTTTTCGCTGTTACTTTTCCGCTTGAACTAACAGTTGCAATAGTTTTATCACTACTACTCCAAGTAATTGTTTTATTAGTTGCATTACTTGGACTTATTGTTGCTTTTAAAGTATTACTTTCTTTAACATTCAATAATAATTCTTCTTTATTAAGAGTTACACTTGTTACTTGAATTTCAGTTGGGGTTGTACCTCCAATTAGTTTTCTAGGTCTTAATACAACAAAGCAATCTTGACCTAGCAAGGAATCAATAAGTCGTTTACTAACATCACTAGATAATTTAACTATTTTTTTACCATTTAATGTTATAAATTGATTACCTGATACAAAGATATACGCAGTATATTTGCCATTATATGTTCCCATTGAACTCTTATCAGAATCATATTTAGGATCAGCTACAAGTAAGACATCACCTTCAATAAATGAATTCGTTCTTGGAGTTAAAATTCTACCATCATGTAATTTCGTATCATACTCAGTAATTGTTCGTGTACCACCATATAATCCTGGAATACGATCATTACCAAAAGGATTATTTTTAACACCATTACTATCTTTAACTTTAACAAGATATTCTTTTTGAGGTGATTGAACAACCATATCCAAATAAAATTTAGTATTAGAATCAGCACCAGAATATTTTCTTAATTTATATGAAGTACTACTAACATTAAAAATAATTTTAATTAAATCTTCAGCATTTTTATTATCTAATCCATAACCCGGATAAAATGTACTTAAAAACTCTTTATCTGAATTTAAAGTATTATTCACCTTCTTATCAATTAGATACTTAGCCAAAGCTTCTTGATACTTCTTTTCTTCTGCTGCAGTAGGATTACTAGGCTTAACTGGTTTCTTTACAGTTGCTGGAGCATGTTTTAAAATTAAAGTTTTAATCGTTTTCATTTTGATACCATTAACACTTACAGTATCATTTGTAATGAATGAATCCAATTCATGATTACTACGAACACGAACTTTATATTTAACGGTAACAGAAGAACCACTATTGATACTTAAGGTACCTTTATAATATTTTTCGCAAGATTCTTTTTTTGTTTCACATAGTTTTCCATTAACAGTTATAGTTTCAAGATTTGTTCCTGCAGGAACTCCTATAATATAAGACGCATCATAAGTTTTTGTCTTACTATAATTAGTCATGGTTAATGTATAAACTATTGAATCACCGGGAGCAATGCTTTCATACATTTCTCTATTAGCTGTTAATACTGAAGATAAATGGGTTTTATTTTTTCTATTATTAACATTATTAGATAAATTATAAGATATTGTTTTAACTTCATCATTTATTTTAACTTTACCTTTTAAAACAATATTTGATGGTCTCATAATTATTAATTCATCAACACTACCACCAAGTAAACTTTTTGGTCCATAATAACCACTTGGATTAGTATCCCAACGAAAATTATCATTTGAACCATATAATGCCATTTTTTTAGTTCGAAGGGTTCCAAAGCCATCATCTGTTTTTTCAGTTCGATCTTTTTTATTTGTCATGTCATACTTGCCGCCTTTATCGTCACCTTCACCACTTCCAGCACTAGTATCCATTAAAACAGGATTTTTACCATCAAAGTTAACAACAATTAAAGCATGTCCATGAATATTTCCAGAATCATTTCTAGTTGTTCTAACTATGATATCACCAACTTTTAATACTTTAACAAAATCATTGTATACTTTTTTAAATTCTTTATTAATTCTTACATTAGCTTCTTCGGTTATAATAGTTTTACCATTAGCATCTTTTCCAAAATTCTTTTGTTCCCATTTAATACTATTTATACATCCTTTATAAAAGATAACAAGATTACTCTTTTCATAAACATCATAATATGTTAAAGGAGTTTTATTATCATCTGCAACATCAAAGTTTTTCTTATTTCTTATACAACGTTTATCAGTACCTTTAGAACCACATTTGGAAATATTACAATAATTAATGGAACTACCATCACTAGCTTTATTAACATTTTTTAAATTTTCAATGGTATCGTTATTATCAGGATTTCTCCACCAACCACTAATAACATTTCCCGTATTAGTACTAATCCTACGTCCATACTTAATTAGGTTTTGAGTATTTGTTTCAATATTACCTTCATTATCTACAAAGTATAGACCAACACCATCACTACTTTTAAAAGTTTCATAAATAACATTTTCGACAAATGTTGAACAAACAACATATCTAGGATCTTGAGCTGTTGCATCTTCTGGAGAAAAGTAAAATAATGGTGATACAGTTTTATTAAAAGCACCACCAGCTCGATATCTTCCCTTTGAAGAATTCAAATCAAGAGGATCAACTAAATCTTGTTGATCATATTGAACTCCTTGCTTTCTATAATAATAGGCATAAGCTGAATCACGAATAGCATTTTGACATTCTTCATAAGAAAGCGCTTTTACGTTAATACTTAAAAGAAGCATAATTATTAAACAAAATAACATTTTTACAATTAATTGTTTGTTTTTCATAAATACCTCACCTATTTTAATTTTATCAAAAAAGGTAAATGTAATTATATAAATAAAATTAATTAGTTACTTATTTACACAAACTTTACAAAGAAAAATAATTATTTATTACGCATATATAATATTTAATATAAAAATTGATAAAATGAATATAGTAGGAGTGATTTATTATGAATAATAAAAATAACGGTTCTATAATCTCAATTATATTTATCATACTCATAGTAGGAGCAGTATTTATAGGACTAAATTTTGATAAGTTCAAACATTATTTAAACAAAGAACCACAAATAGAAGAAAAAGATAATAATAACGATAACAATAATAATAACAGTAATAATAATAATAATAATAATAATAATAACGATAACAATAATAACAACAATAGCAATAATAACAACAATAGCAATAATAATAATAGCAATAATAACAATAACAACAATAATAACAGCAATAATAATAACAATAATAATAACAATAACAACAATAATAACAACAATAATAATAACAACAATAATAACAACAATAATAATAACAACAATAATAACAACAATAATAATAACAGTAATAATAACAATAACAACAGTAACAGCAATAGTAATACTAACAATAATTCAAATACCGTTACAATTAATTTCAATTTAAAAGGTGATAAAGAAGAAACTATCGTTATTGGTAATCCATGGAAAGATCCTGGTTATACTGCTATTGGTTCTGATGGAAAAGATTATAGTAATAAAGTAACTGTAAGTGGAACCGTTAATAATAGTAAAGTTGGTACTTATCAAATTAAATATACATTATCAGTTGGTACTACTAATAAGACATTAACAAGGAATGTAATTGTAGCTCAAAAAGCTGCACCTATTAAATCAATAACTACTGATAAAAAAGAATATAGTGTAACTGTTGGAGAACAAGCAACAATTAAATTAACATTAAATCCATCAAATACAACAGAAAAAGGAGTTACATATACTAGTTCAAATACAAATGTTGTAACCGTATCTAATGGAAAATTAACAGGTAAGAAAAAAGGAACAGCAACGATTACAATTACATCAAAAAGTAATAGTAAAATTAAAACAACATGCAAAGTCACTGTAGCAGAAAAATCAAATAAAAACGTTAAAGCAGAAAGTATAAGCCTAAAAGCTAAAGAAAGTGTTGATATTAATTCAACAATTAAGTTATCAGTAACGTTTAATCCAACAAATGTCACTGATAAAACTATAACATGGACTAGTAGTGACGAAAATATAGCAACTGTAGATAGTCACGGAAAAGTTAAACCAAAGATTGTTGGTGATGTTGTAATTACAGCTAAAACAAGTAATAAAAAAACAGCAGCTTGTACTGTAACAATAACTTGTAATAATGCAATCTCATCTACTGGTGTCATAAATAATAATTGTTTTGGAATTGTAAAAGATAAAAATACAGCAGCCGTTCAAGAAAAAAATAGTATTGGTATAACAGCAGCAATTAATTATGCAGCAAAAAATGGTATTAAAAAAGTCAAATTAGAAAAAGGAACATATAATGTTAAAACAAGAAAATATAGTGGTGTATCTTCATTACAAAGAGTACCTACAGCCATTTATATCGATAAATCAAATATGGACTTTGATTTAAATGGTTCAACAATAAAATTGGCAACAACAAGTGAAACTAAAAATAGAATTATCTATATTGGACAAGCAAGTAATGTTACTGTACATAATGGTACATTAATTGGAGATGCTAAAACTCATAGATGCCTAAATGGTGAAAAATGGAATGCTGAAAAAAATGGATGTCCAAATGATAAAGGTTTAACAAGTATTTCAACACATGGGTCATGTCATGGTGTTCAAATACATGATTCTAAAGATATCACAATAAAAGATATGAAAATGAAAGAATTCCCTGGTGATGGTGTCTTAGTAATAACTGGAACAGT
Organism: uncultured Clostridia bacterium; assembly: GCA_946409545.1. Lineage (GTDB taxonomy): Bacteria > Bacillota_I > Bacilli_A > RF39 > UBA660 > RUG12783. Next base: position 60,197 of record CAMJWT010000004.1, read on the forward strand.
TTGTAATAAAAGTGGTAAATGTACTACTAAAGTTAATGGTAAAGATTATAGTTTCTATCATACAAAAAATATAACTATTTCAAATAACGAAATATCAGATACCGGTAGAAATGCCGTATCAATCATATCTGGTGAAAAAGTTACAATTACTAAAAACACTTTCCACGACGGAAAATATGGTGTATGTATCGAACCAACTGAAGATTACTATACAAGATTTACAACACCAGTTAAAGAAGTATATATTAATAACAACACTATGTATAACTACACTAGAAAGAATAAAACAATATATATACATCGAAGTTCAAACATTCAAATAAAAAATAATAAATTGTCATCAGTTATTAGTTTTTATCTTCCAGGTACTAATAATGAAAATAAAAGTTTCAAAAGTGTAAGTGAAATTCAAAAAGAAGCTTCTATTAGTAAAAACACTTTATATAAAAGCACTAAAAAATATTTAAATAATAGTCTTTTAAATCAACATTGTATTAATTGTCGAGATAATCTTATTAATGAACCAGCATGGATCAGGTTTGATAACAGTTATTACTACGTTTCTGCAAATCAATCTTTCTATAAAGGTGGAACATACACTATTAATGGAAAAGCATATACCTTTGATGCCAATGGTGTTTGTACAAGTAAAGACTGTTAAAAAAAAGAGCTTAAAGCTCTTTTTTTAACACCCTGATGAATCTTTTTCGCAAATATCGGGATCATTTAATTGTATTAAGAAATCATATAATCTTTTATATTCTTTCTTCTTCTCTTCTTCAGTTAATTTTTCTTTTGGTTCAACAATATCAATTGATAACTTATCAATTATTTTAGATTCACCAAATAGAATAACATCTCCATATTTTAATTCTTCATCTTTATTATAATTCTTTATAAACTCTTTATAACTATCATCTTTATTAGATAAATCAATATAATAAATATTACTAAGTTCTAAATCATTAACGATTTCAATAAATACTTCAATATTATTTCGACAATAATTAGATGTTTTGGAACAAAAGTATAATGCTCCAACATTCTTTTTAATATCTTCAAACTTAGAATAATCTATCTTCTCTATTTTATTATCAGGTATAGTTACTTTTAAATATTTATCATTTAAACTTTCATAATCATCTTTAATAACATTTGTTTTAGTTTCATTACTACAACCACAAAACATTATCAATATTAATAAACTAAATATAAACTTTTTCATAAATCACCTATATTATTATAACATAAATTATTATCTACTATTATCTGGTAACATTAAAATAAATGTATTATTATCAAAAGATAATTTTTTAATAATATTATTCATATCTTTTATATTTAATTCTTTAATAATACTTACACGATCTAAAACAATATTATCATAACGAACAAATTCATCTTGAATATCATTCATAATACCCGCAAGGTTATCTGTAACTTTAATTTCACCAGCGATTAAAACATTCTTTATTCTTTCTAAATCATCTTCTGTAACTTTAATATTACTTAAATATTTATCTACCGTATCTTTAAATAAATCTGCAAAGTTAGAATCGGCATTGAAATTTAAAATATAATAGTTATCAACATACATATGTTCAACATAATAGTTTACACAATAATCATTTTTATATACTTCATCACTAAATAAACTTGTTTCATCAAAAAGAATATAAAAGATACAATTTAAATACATATTAAGTATAAAATTATCTTTAATATGAAATATATCTTTATTTATTTTAAAGCCATAACTTAATTTAGGGACTGTTGTATTACCATATAATTCACTATATTCACTTTTAGTTAATTCATTTTCTTTTTCATGAATTCTTATTATTTCATGATTATCTCTTTTTAAATACTTTTTATTTTTTAATAATTCCATTGTTTTATCAACATCAAAATTACCACTTATTGTTAATATCATATTACTTGGTATATAGAAATAATTATAAGCTCGATATAAATCTTCTTTCGTTATTGTTTTAATATCATCAACAGTTCCAGCGATTTTATCACGAATAGGATGGACATTAAAGATATTATTACGAAATTGATAATCGATAATCCAATCAGTTGTATCATCATACATCATTATTTCTTCTTTAATAATTCCTTGTTCTTTAGATACCGTTTGATCAGTAAAGAATGGTGTAAATAACATTTTTAAGAAATAATTTAAATTCTTAAGATAACACTTTGTACCTGAAATATAATATTTTGTTGCAAAATAAGAAGTTCCTGCATTAGCGTAAGTACCAGTTTTCGAAAAGTAATTAAAACTATCTTCTTCTGGCATTGTAAATAATTGATGTTCAAGATAATGAGCAAGACCTGCTACATCATTTGCTTCCATATCTCCTATTTTATATCGACGATCACATGAACCATATTTAACACATAAAGATATATCATATTGTTTTTTCTTCTTATCAGAAAGTAGATATACAAGCATACCATTATCAAGTTTATGATATATTATCTTCTCATCTAAATACTTAAGCTTCTTTTCCATCTTGATCCTCCCATAAAATATATATCTTAGCAATTTCTATTTTTTTAGCAAAGGCTACTATTTTATCTTTATCAATTAATTTATATTTTCTTATTCTTTCTTTATTTGAAACATTAAAGAAATTAACAACACCAATCATGTAATTAAGAAGTTTAAATTGACTACTTTCATTATCTTTTAAAACAGATATTAAAGATTCACGAGCTTTAGTAACAAGATTATCACTAAATTCCCCTTTTTGAATTAATTTTAAATTATCTTTAATACCTTTTAGTACTTTATTTGTATTTTCTATTGAAAAACCAGCGTTAACAAGCATAACTTGATCAAATCTTCTAATATAAGAATCAATATAGTATACAAGAGATGACTTCTCTCTTAAATTAGTCATTAAAATAGAATCTTGTAAATCGCCAAAAATAGCATTAAACATCATTGATGTATAATAATACTCTTCTTTTGTAATATTACTATATCGAAGTAAGCAAGATATTTTATTTTGATTATAATTATTTTCAATATAATGAATCTTTTTATCATTAACCATTAATAATTGATTATCATTAAGTTTAATCTTCTTAGATACAAGAGGAAGTGATTTAAATTCATCAACAACATAATCATCGAAATCACCTGATAAATATAATGATATATTTTGATTGTTCATAAATTCTTTATAGTATTCATACAAACTATATTCATTAATTTCATCTAAATATTTTAAACTATTATGTAATGTTATAGATAAACTCGTATTATCCAAAGAAACATATAATTTTTCATTTAAAAATTCTTGTGGATAATCACAACCTTTAACAATATCATTCTTAATTCTCTTTTTAACAACTTCTAAAGTATCTTTATCAAAATGATTATCTAAAACATTTGGTTCTAATAAACATTCTTTTAAAAGATTAACACTATCACTAAAACATTTCTTACTAGTATACTTAGGATTTAATGCATAAAAATCAAAAACTGTTACTAATTTATTATCACTTCGAATAACACGTGCATTAAGAGCTAAATCATATAGTTTTTGACATGCAATTAATAGTTCTCTATTAGTTTGATATTTCTTATTACTATATGTTAAAACACCACTAAGAATAGTTGTATAAATTAAATCTTTTAAAGATACATTATTTATAAATACAAGCATCGCCCCAATTGTTTTAAATCTATTAGTTTGATGGGTATAAATACTAAAATTTTTATTATTAATTTTTTTCATAATCATTCACCATTTTGGTTTTATTATATCAATTTTATTTAATAAAGCAAGCAAAAAAAAAGAAATCTTAACGATCTCTTCATTAACTTTATTTACAATGACCTTCACCTGGTTTACTACCTGGTACATATTCTTGGCCAACCAAGCCACAATTAGTCTTTGTCATTGAATCTTTTAAATAACCACCGAAGGTTTTAACTAAAGCAATTATAATAACAGCAACAAGGGCAATTATTAGAACGTATTCAACTAGTGCCTGACCTTTTTTATTTAACATCATAAGCCTCACCATACCTTATACAATTATTATATAAAAACATTTATAATAATGTCAATCATTTTCGAACTGTAATAAGTCCTTCTGATACCTCTTCTAAAGCTTTACCAATGTTCTTTGCAGATTTATATTTACCTTTTGGCATTTGTAAAAAACCTGTCCTTTTTATTTCTCTACTTCGATTTGCTGCTATTGTTACTAATGTATACTTTGAATCAATCACATTTAATAGTTTATCTATAGATGGATATATCACTAGATTCACGCTCCCTCTATTATTAGAATAATAGAGATAAAAAAAAGATGCAAGTAATTAGTCTAAATTATACACTAATTTACATGCAAATTTTTTAATCTTTTTCGACAACCCCTATGTATGGTAGATTACGATATTTTTGATCATAATCAAGTCCATAACCAATAACAAATAAGTCATCAATTACAAATCCTGAATATGTTGGATCAATATCTACAACACGTCTTGCTTTCTTATCTAATAAGGAACATTCTATTAAACTTTTTGGATTCATATTCTTTACATAATCTCTAATATATTCCAAAGTATATCCTGTATCAACAATATCTTCAACAATAACAACATGTTTACCATTAATAGCCTCTGCTTTAAGTGGAAGTTTTAAATTAATCTTACCTGTTGATGATTCACCTTCATAACTTGATACACGCAAAAATTCCATACGAGCATCTCCAGGATAGTTCTTCATAAGATCACATGCAAAGAATACTGCTCCTTTAAGTGTACATACAAATACTACTTCTTCATCTTTATACTTTTTGTAAAGTTCTTTTGCCATTGCTTTAACTCTTTTATTTAATGTCTTTTCATCAAATAAAACTCTAATTTTTTCCATAAGGCCTCCGTTTATGTAGTAATTATATAATAATAAATATAAAAATTAAAGTATTTTTCACATAAATTACATAAAATCAGCATAATTATTACATATAATTTATTTATATTTAATAATGAAGAATGCCAAATTATTTCTTTTTATATTCACTATTCAAAATAGTGACACTTCTAACCTATAAAGAAACAAGCTCCGAGACATTCTTCACATATCCCTTTTGGGGTATAGAAGTAGACATTTATGTCTACTTTCTTTATAAAAAAGTATTAACTAATAGTTAATACTTTCTTTTTATATTCATCAAGTTCTTTCCATAAATTACGATTAAGTGAATTAATACTTTCAATTTCATTATAAGCCGTTTGATAATCTTTTTTATAATCTTCTTTTAAAGTCTTTAATCTATTTATTAATTCACGACTATCTTTTGATTCATTACGATGATAATTAATATTACTATAGATAAATCCCGTATTAATTGAACCAAATAAAACACCAACTAACATATATATAATTTCATTTATTTGCTTACTAGATAAAATCTTACCAAAGACTCTTAACGCAAAGAAAGTAATTACATACATTAAAATACCACCAATGATGATTCTTGCTTCATCTTCAAAAAAATCTTCATTAGCTTCAGTTAAGAATTCATAATCTCTCGTATATTCAGTCATTCTTGTAATAGCGTTATATGAGTTAGCATAACTTACTTCCGTCATTTTGATAACATTTTCATATGGGAAATTAATATTCTTTTCTTGCATTTCCATAATTAAATTATCAAATGATGCTTTAGCTTCTAATAAATCATCACGCAACATATCGTTTTTTTCTTGATTCATATATAACTCCAAGTTGATATTATATATCAAAGATTATTATTATGACAAATAAAAAGAGTAAATTATTTTACTCTTTTTTTATATATTATTTGGATTAAAATCAATTTCTATTCTTATTTTACTATTACCTTTATAATGATCTATTAAATTACGTAATATATCTTTTAAATTTAATTCTTGTTTATACTTAATTAATACTCCAAAACGACATATATTGTTTATCTTAAAAGGAACACAAGGTGTTGGACCTAGAATATCAAAGTTAGATAATTGCATTTTAAGTAAGTTAGTAATTCTATTAACTTCTTTGGATAAATATTCATAATCTTTGGATTTAACTATAACATAAGATAAATAAAAGTATGGTGGATACTTACTATCACGTCTTATTTTCATTTCTTCATTATAAAAATTTAAATAATCATTTTTGCTAGCAAGATTAATAGCATAATGATCACTATTATAAGTTTGAATAATGACTTCACCAGGTTTCGTACTTCTTCCACTTCTTCCTGATACTTGTGACAAAAGTTCAAACGTTCTTTCAGGACTCTTATATGATGGAATAAATAAACTTGTATCGGCATTTATGACACCAACAAGAGTTACATTAGGAAAATCAAGTCCTTTACTAATCATTTGTGTTCCAAGAAGAATATCATACTTTTGATTTTTAAAATCATTAATAATCTTTTCATGACTTCCTTTTTTAGTTGTAGTATCAAGATCCATTCTAACTACTCTGGCATTAAATAAAGATTTTATTTCTTCTTCTATTCTTTCGGTTCCTGTTCCACTTTCTTTAAGAGATTTTGTGTGGCATGTAGGACATTCCACTGGCTTATTAATAGCAAGACCACAATAATGACATCTTAAAATATCTTTACTTTTATGATAAGTATAACTAATATCGCAATGAGGACATTTTAAAACACTTCCACACATTTCACACATAATGCTACTAGAGTACCCTCTTCGATTTATTAAAAGAATAATTTGTTCATGACTCCTTAATCTATCAAATATGGCATTATATAGTTTTTCACTAAAAGAAGTTTTATTAATTCTTTTTTCTTTTGTCATATCACATATATTAACTTTAGGAAGAGTGGCATTAACTCGATTTTTTAAGACTAATAATTCATATATATGTTTTTGACATTTAGCGAAATGCATAATATCAGGAGTGGCACTTCCTAATAAAAGAGGACAATTATGATATTGACTTCGAACTTCTGCTACATTAATAGCGTCATATTTAGGCATATTTTCTTGCTTATAAGTATCAGAGTGACATTCATCAATAATAATGATTCCAATATTAGATAGAGGTGCAAAAATAGCGCTTCTTGCTCCAATTACGATATCTACTTCACCTCTTGTGATTTTTCTATATTCATCATATTTCTCACCATCAGATAAACCTGAATGTAAGATAGCTATTCTTTTAAAATGTTTTCGAAAACGCATTTCAATTTGCGTTGTTAAAGTTATTTCTGGAACTAATAATAAAGCTTGTTTACCTTCTTTTATTACTTTATCAATGATTTCCATATAACATATTGTTTTACCACTACCAGTTACTCCAAATAATAAATATTTATTATTACTGTTTAAATTATCACAAACTTTATTTACAACACTTTCTTGTTCTTCTGTTAAAGTAAACTTTTCTTCTTCTTGTTCTTCTTTTTGATAACGATAATATTCTTCTTTTACTTTTTTAACAACATCTTTCTTTAATAAAGTATCTACGCTACTATTAATCTTTTTTAATTCACTATAAAGTACCTTCTTATGAATTCTTAAATAACTCATAACTTCTTCTTGTTTACTAGTTAACTCATTTGTGTCATTATTAATTATTACATAATCAACATATTTAGTATTATCTCCTACTTTATGATTAGCTTTTAAAGCTTTAGGTAACATAACTTGATATGAGCTTATTAAAGTAGATACCGTATCATAACTTATCTTTTTACCAAGCGTTAATAATTCGGAATTTAGGATAGGTTCAGAGTCAACAACATCAATTATTTCTTTAATATCATAATCATCTTCTACACTATCTTTAATTTTTAAAACAAATCCTTCTAGTTTTTGTGTTGAAAAAGGAACTAGTACACGACATCCTACCAAAACCTCTAAATTAGAAGGAATCTTATATGTAAAAGTTTTATCAATATTAAAATTAGATAGTTCTACTAAAACATCACAATACATAATTCCTCCAATCATTATTATTTTATCATAAAATAAAAAAAGTTTATCGAATTAGACAAACCTTTTTAATCAAAATCTTTAAGTAAATCTTCAAGTTCTTTTGTGTTTTCTTTATTTAAATCAATCTTTTTATTAAACCAAATAGGTTCTTTAACTTCTTCTTTTTTAACGACTTCTTTATTTGTTTTCTTAACTGCAAGTTCTTTATAACTCTTATGTCTTTTCCTGCAATTATTCATCGCTTCTCTAACGGTATCAATATTTAATCTTTGCCATTCACCAGCGATTTTTTCAATCATGTTTTTATCTAGTTTTTTATCGGCTACTTTAAGGACATAATCAATTAAGACATTAACAACCCCAGGTGATAATTTTTGATTTAACATTAAGTTTTCAATTAATCTCTTATCACGATCTGTTGGTTCTTTATTACCTGATACACTACGTAAGAAATCAATAGGACTTACATTTTCAAAAGTGTGTACCATTTTATCTAAGTTACTATTACCACCATCAGGTTCTCTTAAATGCTCTGGTTGAACATTATAAATAAGCGTTGGTAATTTACCATTATTTTCAAATTGATAGTAATCTCTGCACATTCTTCTTAAATCAGATACATCAATCATTCCCTTTTCATTAATGGCATTTCTTACTAAACCTTGCATATTTAAATTATCTATTTTATATAAATATGCTAGATATACAATTAAATCTAAAATATCATTATTAAAACATCTTTCACTAACCATTCCTTTAGGAATACCACTTATAATTAAATTTAAATCAATATTACTATTTATTTCTAATTTTCTTGTTCTACTAGATATAATATTATCATTTGTTAGACTATACCCATTAACTGGAGTATATACTTCATCAAAACTAGTTGTTATATCTTGATAATCTTTAATACTTACATTTTTTATTTTGTATTTATCAACAATATGTTCATATTCTACTTTACCTACATTATTATATAAAACATCATTTAAGATAGGATGATTCAAAAAGAGTCTAGCTTCAAGAGGTGCATATAAAACATATAAATAGTTTTTTATTTCATCTTCTTTATAAAAAGTTTTTAATAAACCAATTGCTTCTAATTTTTTTCTTGCTTCCACAATCGTATCTAAATTAGTCATCATAATACTCATTAAATGATGATGAGTATACTCGATACTTTCAAGTTCTGAAGTAGATAAATCATTATATAAAGTTAGATACAAACTTACAGCTGTAAGTCCAATTATTGGTTGATATAATGATACTAAAACATCTTTAGCTTGTGGTGTTAGAAAAGATCGATTAAATACTTTATAAGTATCTGCTGGTAAGATTGTTCTCATAACTTTCTCCTTAACATTATTATAAAATAAAAGAATAGTTTTGACTATTCTTTTACATTTTATTTCACAGTTAATTCAAGACGCATACGTCGATCTTCATTCATTTTAAGATTGATATTAAGAGCCTTATTAATATCCGTATATTCTTGATAACTTAAATCTTTTATTTCACCATAATATGTTTCATTTTTAACTGTTTCCATAACATATATGATATATGTACCTTTATCTAATTTTTCTAGTTCTAATTTAGGTATTGTAACTTCAAACCATGCATATTTCTTATCACAATTATCAATAACTGCAGGACTAATTAAATAATCACCACTAGTTACTTTAGTATCAAAAGTATAACGTTTAAAGGTTTCTTTGTTTTCAAGTACAATACTTCTTTTAATATCATTTGCATTTTTATAAGATAAACCAATATTATTACTTGTTCCTTTTAGATACAAGCCATTACTATTTTTAACTTCACTAATATAGTTATACATTGGATCTAACTTCTTTGGTACAGTTGTACTAATTAAAGAATCACGTACACTAAAGAGAATTGGACTATCTAATGTACCATAATCAACATCAATTAAGAATTCTCTTTCAAATCCTTTAGTTCTTCTTGTCATATCAACATAAGCGATATTCGTGAAATATGTTTTAGCAGCATACTTACCATTAATAACTTTAATATAGATACGATAATCACCATTAGGAAGTTTATCTTTTGATAAATCTAGTTCACTCTTGAACCATCCACCACTATAGTTATATTCTTTATCATCATCAAGAGAACTCATCTCATATGGATAATCTTTCCAATTATTTAATTTAAAACTATATTCTTTATTATTGTTTTCATTAACAAAGATTAATTCATGAGTAACACTCTTGTTATCAATACCTTTAACTCCCATGAAACCACTTACAACAAAAGTATTATCTTTTTTGTGATTAAAGGAATCAAACATAAATAAACTATTAGCAGAAGTATATTCATAAATATTTACAGTAATTGTTTTGGTAACTGTATTTTTATAAGAATCTGTTAATGAATATGTAACACTATAATTACCTTTTTTATTTACATTAACATTATTACTAACTACTTTAATACTACTTGTAATATTACCATCTTCAAGATCAGCACCCGTTACTCCACTTAATGGATTAAAAGTAGATCCAACAGGCATACTCTTATCACTAGCATTAATTACTGGTGGATTATCTCGATATAATACTTCAACTTTGATACTTTTTGTAACCGTATTACTATAAGAATCTGTTAGAGAGTAAGTAACATCATATGATCCCATCTTTTCAACATTGATATTATTACTTATAACTCTTATTCTTGATGTAATATCACCATCCTCAGTATCAGTTCCTGTTACCCCTTCTAAAATATCATATTCATCAAACATATATATTTGTTTATTAGATGCATTTATTGAAGGAGCTTTATCATTTAAATTAGTTCGATCTTTTGTAAATGTTATATTACCAGTTGTTGAATCAAGATAACCATATTTAATACTACCACTATTTTGAATTTGTAATTTTAAATATATTTTATTATCACGAGTTTCATATGATACTATTGGTATTTGATTATTGGTATAAATCTTTAAATTTTCTTTTCCATCAATACTATCAAGAGATGAAATATAACTACCTTCTTTATCAATAGACACTTTTAATAAATCACGATTAACTATTTCAACATTTTTACCACTTATCCAATGTTTTTGGAAAGTACCATAATTAGTTACAACTAAATAATTAACACCATCTTTTTCTTTAGCTTCTTTAATAATTGTTACAAAAGAGTTTTTAACTAAAGTACCTTTTTTGGTTAAAAGAGTTGATGATGTATAAAAATCAGTATTATCAATTAAATAACCAATTTTATAATTTGTTTCTTTACTAGTACCCATAAAAGTATAAGTAAAATCATCAACATCTTTCTTTAATAAAGCTGGTGAATTATACTTATTATTTGTTTTAGTAGCAGTATTAGCTTTTATAAAATAACTTGAATGAACATACATTACACCATTCCAATTATATTTAGGATAACTAGAACTAGATGCAATGGTTTTACCATTATCATCAATATTTAAATCTGATTGTACTTTATACCATACATCACTATTATTTACTTTTTCACCTTTAACTTCTTCTAAAAGAACAAATGGTGTTCCTGCTGCTTTAATTGTTTGAATAGCAGTTGATGATGTATTAGCTTCTTTTCTTGCTTTAATATTGGTACCATTAGAAATAATAATTTGATAATAGTTATAATCTTTCATACCATTATCACGGTCAAATGAATAATAGTAACTTGCTGCTTTCTCTCCCCAATATACATCACTTGCATAAGCTCTATTCATACCGGTTTCTTTATTACCAAAATGACTACCATTATAACGCCAATCAGTTGGTTCTGCATAACCATAGTTAATATATGAATAAGCATGATAATCAATGTTATGAGATACTGATAAATAAACACTTGCTGATGAAAATGGTGTTGAATCATATGCCGAATGACCAAAAACATTATTTTTATATCTTGCGATTTGACTAGTACCTTTTGCTGATTCATTAAGAGATAGACTAAGCATTGAAATCGCATTAGCACCATACTTTCTTTCACTATCCATAAAACTATCAGCTTCACCATAAAGAACAGAATAATTTGTTACTTTTTGTTTACCATAAATACTACCAACAAACTTTAATTGATTACGGAAGTATGCATCAACATCATCAATTGTATAATTACTTCTTGTTCTATGTGGAAGATATTGATAGTAATTATAATATGGATTACTCTTATTAATACTACGAGTATATTTATTATCACGATAATCATCAATTAAAGAATATAAACTATTATAAAAATAATTACCATCATAACTATAATAAGATCCCGCACTAATATTACTTGGTTTAGGTCCAAGTCTTAATGACATTTGACTATAACCACTTTTTTGAATATTACTTGCAAAATAATGATATACATCACTACTAGTGATTTTATAGTATGAAGTTGTTTTTACCCAAGAAACTGGAACTACAGCAATAACATCACCAGCTTTTATCCAACCACGATCACCACTTATTTTAATTTTATATGAACTATTTGTATTATCATATTCAATCATCGCTGCATCAGTGCCACCATATGATGAACTATTATTCATATAGTTATCTTCAGTATCTGCTTTATGAGTTGAATATGGGTAAATATTAGTTGTTACACTACTTCCACGGTCTAAATATAGTAAAGCATATTTGGCATCCACAATTTTAGAATTAGTAACACTTTCATTAATGATTATTAAATCTTTTTCACTATTAGTAGACATACTTGATTTTGCTGATAAATAATCTTCATGACAGGTAACTGTTTCAATACTACCATCACTTTTAGCAATGGCAAGTTCATATTTAGGACATACTTTTCTTCCTGTTAGGTCTTTACTATCATGCGTTAACGCCGAAACATTAGTGTACAAAAAAAGTGACATAACAAAAGAAATAATTATTATTATTTTTTTCATTATATCACCTACTTTCTTTATTATATTATATCAAAGATATAATATGAATACTTTACCATAGGCAAAATACGTAAATTTTTTTTGTAAATATTTGTAAACTATTCAGGAATCGTAAATTCTTCTAATTTACCATCTTCAGTTAATATTTTATTAACCGATTCTGATACTTCTTTTAATTTTGTATCACATTCTTTTGATAACTTATAAGCTTTATTAAACTTTTCTAAAGCATCATCAAGCGCTACATTACCACTTTCAAGATCATGAACAATTTGTTCTAGTTCTTTAATGTTCTCTTCAAAATTTATTTTTTCTTTCTTATCTTTCTTTTCCATTATTCTCTCCTTTTATATCATTAATAAGTTTATTATTACGATATTCAATATATCTTTGTTCTTGAGGACTTTCAATTTTTACTTTTAAATATTTTTTAGGTAATAAATCAAGATAACTATCAATATCACTACCTTGACTAAAGAATTCTTTTATAAATTGATCAAGATTTATATCACCATTTTTAAAATAAATAGTTGTATCACTACAATCATCATAATTATATAGTTCAAATACATATTCATTTTGATACATTTTATGTCTTAATAATAAATTATTTAGATTCATAAACATTTCATGAACAATAACCTTCTTTTTAGTAACATCATATATATAATGAAAACTAAAGTCTTTATAAAAGATAACGATTGATAATGTTGTAACATTATTATGAACTTTTATTTCGATTAATTCTTTTCCATTATCAAGATCAAATGAGAAATCTTCTAAGTCTTTTATATTACTTACATTTACTTTTGTTCCTAAAGTTTTAATTGGATATAAATCACTAATTGTAAAAATTAAATATTCTAAGTAATCAAGATCAATTTTATCAATTTCTTCTTTAGTTAATTTTTCTAAACCATTAATGATCATTTTCTTTCTCCTTGATATCAATTACTTTACTAACTAATATTCCATCATATAACTCACTATTAATAGTATTATCAAGAGATACATCTTTAATACTACGAATGGGATTATCATTAACTTTTGTAATAGAATAACCTCTTTTTAATGTTGTTATAGGATTTAATACTTCTAGTTTACTTAAAAGATTAACATATCTATTTTTATTATCATCAATATTTTTATTAATTGATAATTTAAGTCTTTTAACTAAATCGTTATAATTATAAGCTTTATCAATAAATAACATTTGAGGATTTTTAAAAATAAAACTACTTTTTAATTTATTTAATCTTTCAGTATTAAAAGTAATAATATTATTAATTACCATTATTAATCTTTCATATAAATGATCAAAGTTTTGTTCTAACTTTTCATATAAAGACATTGGATTTTTTAAAATATAACTTTCTTGATATCGTTTTAAGATTTGTCTATCATTTTCAATAATATTTAAAATAGCTTTCGTATTACGTTTATTCATTTGATTAAAATAAACAAGTAAGTCTTCTCTTGATGGTACAGCCATCTCAGCTGCTCCTGTTGGGGTTGGTGCTCTTAGATCAGCTACAAAGTCACTAATTGTAAAATCGATTTCATGGCCAACACCACTTATTATTGGTATTTCACTATCATAAATAGCACGAGCAACAATCTCTTCATTAAAAGGCCATAAGTCTTCAATAGATCCACCACCACGACCTAAGATAATAACATCCAAGGGATAAGTATTAGCTAGTCTTATCTTTTTTACAATATCATCTTTTGCTAGTTCACCTTGAACAAGAGCTGGAAAAAGAATAGTTTCACAAAGAGGAAATCTTCTTTTAATTGTTGATAATATATCACGAATAGCTGCTCCCGTTGGGGCCGTAATAATACCTACTCTCATAGGAATCTTAGGTATAGGCTTTTTATGTTCTTCTCTAAATAAACCTTCTTTTTCTAACTTTTCTTGTAATTGTTTAAAAGCAAGATATAGGTTACCTAAACCATCTTCCATCATATCAGATACATAAACTTGATAATTACCTGTTGCTTCATAAACACCTATTTTACATTCAACAAGAACTTTCATACCATCTGTTGGTACAAACTTAATTTTACTTGCTGAACTACTAAACATAATAGCGTTAATTCTACTATATTCATCCTTCAAAGTAAAATAAAAATGTCCTCTTGTATGAGCTTTAAAATTAGATATTTCTCCACGTAGATAAATTTTCTCTAAATTAGCATCACTTTCTAATTTATATTTAATATATCTTGTTAATTGAGTTACTGTTATATATTTCTCATTCTGCATTATCTTCTATTTCCTCATGATAAATCTTATCAAGGCAAGCATTAATCATATTAGTTACTTTTGGATCACTATATTTATGTGATAATTCAATAGCTTCATTAATAGCAACAATCTTTGGTGTCTCTGTATGCATAAGTTCATAAATAGCCATACTTAAAATAGCCTTATCAACTTTTGATAAACGATCAATATCCCAATCAACTAAATATTTATTAGCAAGCTTAGATATCTCTTTTTGATTATTGATAACACCTGTAACTAATTCATATACAAAATCATTTTGAATTTCTATTTTTTCTTTTATTAATTCATTGATATCATATTTTATTCCGGCTTTTTCAAAGATATATATTTGATAAATAATATTTGAAGCCGCATCTCTTAATTCACTTCTTGTTTTTCCCATATAAATCACCAACTAAATTATACAATAAAAGATGAAAAAATACTATTTTTTTCATCTTTTATATTATTCACATACTCTATTTCCAGAAAGTGAAGCACTATAACCATCTGTTTTATAGCCAGCTTGCTTACAACTAATATAAGCTTTATATTGTCCACCGGATATTCTTACATATCCTGAACAAAGTTTTTTTACATCTTCAATTCCATCAATGTCACATAAATTTGTTAAATCACTTACTTCTTGAGCTTCAGCATATTCTTTAACCATTTTTTCATAAGCCTCAAATTTTTTCTTTTCATTATTAGCATTTATACGGTTAACTGATGGTAAAACCAATATTGTAAGTAATGCAACAATTGCAATAACAATTAGTAACTCTGATAGAGTAAAACCATTTCTATTCATATTATCACCAATAAAATATTATCATAATAAATAAAAAAAGGGAATACTCCCTTTTAAATATAATCATCTATTGTCATTAATCTTTCATCTATTTCTTTAAGACTAACTTTTGGTTTTTCTTCTTTTTTTTCAATATTAACAACATTCTTATTTTCTTTTTTGATTAATGATTCTAGATAATATGAAGATTCAATCTTCTTTTTAGTAATACTATTACCTGTAGAATAACGATCACTAATTGATAATTCTGTTAATTTAATAGTTACAATTTCATCAGTTATTAAACCAATAAAACTATTTGATGGACAAGTAAATGTCTTAACAATTTTATATGGATTTGATTTAATATCACGAACAAGCATAAGTCCACGTCTTGCTCTTGATGATTTTTCAAATTCAGATAATTTAACACGTTTACCATTACCACGATCCATAATTATTGATATATAATCAATCTCACCAAAGTTATTAACAGAAACAACATAATCATCTTTTAAGTTAATACCTTTAACACCACTTGCTTTTAAACCAACAATTGGTACTTCATTAATATCATACCATAAACCATATCCATTACGTGTTGCCATAAAGATATTATTACTTGTTGATATAAAGGCATCAATTACACTATCATTAGCTTTTAACTTCATGCAACCAACTGGTTTATTATAACGTAATAATTTAAATTCTTTTAAACTTGTACGTTTAACCATACCCATTTTAGTTGTAATCATAATATCAACAGGTTCATCAAAGTTTGTTACTTTAATACAAGATATTATTTCATCATTAGTTTCCATCTTAACAAGATTACTAATATGTTTTCCAAGTTCCTTCCATTTAAGTTCAGGTATTTGATATACAGGTACATAAATGAAATTACCTAAAGAAGTAAATAGTAATACGGTATCAAGAGTATTTAACTCATAGAAACCTAATACATAATCATTATCTTTTAATAATGGTTCTTCATCTTCTTTAAAACTACGCTTACTTACACGTTTAACATAACCATCTTTAGTAATAACTACAATTACATCTTCTCTTGGAATCATATCTTCTTCATTGATTGATATTTCCATAACTTCATCTTTGATTTCTGTCTTTCTTGGTGTTGCATATTCTTGTTTAATCTTTTTAAGTTCATTTTTCATTACACCTTTTAGTTTTTCAGGATCAGCTAAAATATCTTCAAGTCCTGCAATAACTAATTTAAGTTTTTCAAATTCTTCTTGAAGTTCAACAATATCTTGATTTGTTAATCGATATAATTGAAGCATAACAATATATTCAGATTGTCTTTCAGTAAAGCCATATTTTTCTGATAAATTAATTTTAGCATCAGCTTTATTTTTACTTTTTCTAATTGTTGCAATAATTTCATCAAGAATACTAATAGCTTTAATTAAACCTTCAACAATATGCATTCTCTCTTTAGCAAAATTTAAATCATATTGAGTTCTTTTGGTAATAACTTCTTTTTGGAACGCAATATAAGCATCAAGAATTTGAAGTATTCCAAGTGTCATTGGTCGCTTATTAACAATAGCAACCATATTATAATTATATGATATTTGTAAATCACTATTTTTATATAAATAATTTAATATTAATTCTTTATTAGCACCCTTTTTAAGGTCAATAACAATTCTTACAGGATCTTTACGATCAGATTCATCACGTACTTCTAAAATACCATCAAGCTTCTTTTCCATTGATAAATCAGCAATACGATGAACAAGCATCGCTTTATTAACATCAAAAGGGATTTCGGATATAACAATTTGTTCATTGCCTTTATTTTTAACAAAATCAGATTTAGCACGAACAATTACTTTACCACGGCCTGTTGAAAATGCATCAACAATACCTTTTTTACCTTCAACAATACCTCCTGTTGGGAAATCAGGCCCTTTAATTATTTCAAGAATCGTATCAAGTCGACAATTAGGATTATCAATTCTTTTGATAGTAGCGTCACAAACTTCTCCTAAGTTATGAGGAGGAATATTTGTAGCATATCCTGCTGAAATACCATTAGCTCCATTTACAAGTAAGTTAGGAAACTTAGCAGGAAGTACCGTTGGTTCTTTAACAGTATCATCAAAGTTTGGTGCCCATGTTATTGTTTGTTTTTCAATATCTTTTAATAATTCATTTGATATTTTAGATAGACGTGCCTCTGTGTAACGCATAGCAGCAGCACCATCACCATCCATTGAACCATTATTACCTTGCATTTCAATGTATGGTGTTGATTGTTTCCACCATTGGCTCATACGAACCATAGCATCATAAATTGAACTATCTCCATGTGGATGGAAGTTACCCATAATAAATCCAACGGTCTTAGCACTTTTTCTTGTTGGTTTATCATAATTGTTTCCATCTTTATACATACCATAAAGAATTCTTCTTTGAACAGGTTTTAATCCATCACGTACATCCGGAATAGCACGATCTTGAATAATTGCTTTCGCATATCTTGCAAAACGATCACCCATAACATCTTCTAAAGATGTATCAATAACTCTTAATAATTCACTCATACTATGCACCTATTTGGTAATTGTCTTCCAATGTAAATACTACATTTTCGTCAATCCATTCCTTTCTAGGTTCAACTTTATCACCCATAAGGACACTAACACGTTTTTCCGCTAACATACCATCAGTAATATTAACTCTTATTAAACTACGAGTATCAGGATTCATTGTTGTTTCCCATAATTGTTCTGCATTCATTTCACCTAAACCTTTATAACGTGATAATTCAAGTCCTTTATGTTTACTTTGTATTTCATCACGTTCTTCATCTGTCCAAGCATAGAATAATTCTTTTTTATTAGATAATTTATATAAAGGTGGGCAAGCAATATATAAGTGACCTTCTTCAATAAGTGGCCTCATATAACGATAGAAGAATGTTATAAGTAGAATTTGAATATGTGCTCCATCATCATCGGCATCGGTCATAATAATAACTTTATCATAATTGATATCAGATACTTCAAAGTCACTACCAACTCCAGCACCAATCGTATGAATCATTGTATTAATTTCTTCATTTTTATATATTTCTTCAACTCTTACTTTTTCGGTATTAAGAACCTTTCCTCTAAGTGGTAAGATTGCTTGGAAAGTTCGATCACGCCCATTTTTAGCAGAGCCACCTGCTGAATCACCCTCGACAAGATATAATTCATTCTTTTTAGCATTTTTTGTACTAGCTGGTGCAAGTTTACCTGATAAGTTCTTTTCTATTTTATTTTTAGTCTTACCATTTCTTGCTTCGTCCCTTGCACGTCTTGCTGCCTCTCTTGCTACTTTACTTCTTACCATTTTATCCATGATTAAAGTTGCAACTTGATTATTTTCTTCCAAATAGTATTGAAGTTTCTCCGTAACAATAGCTTCAACAGCCGTTCTTGCTTGAGGGGTTCCTAATTTACCTTTAGTTTGTCCTTCAAATTGAAGTAAGTTCTCTGGTATTTGTAAACTAATAATTGCCGTTAAGCCTTCTCTTGTGTCAGAACCTTCTAAGTTTTTATCTTTATTTTTTAAATAACCATTCTTTTTAGCATAATCATTAAATACTTTAGTTAAAGCGGTTTTAAAGCCAACTTCATGACTTCCACCATCACTTGTTTTAACATTGTTAACAAATGATTCAATCATTTCATTATAGGTATCTGTATATTGAAATGCAATTTCAATATTCATATTATCTTTAGTTCCTGAGAAACCTACAACTTCATGAAGAGCTTGTTTATCTTCATTTAGATAAGAAACAAATTCTTTAATACCATCATTGTAACAATAATGATTCTCTCTTCCACTTTCTTCATCATAGATATCAATTGTTAATCCTTTAAGTAGAAAAGCACTTTCTTGCATTCTTTCACAAACCGTTGTAAAAGAAAAACTAGTATTAGAGAAAATCTTTTCATCAGGCATAAAACGTACTTTTGTTCCTGTTTTATTTGCATTACCTATTTTTGTTAAAGGTGTATCAAGTTTTCCTCCATCACGAAAACGAATAAAGTATTCTCCTTTATCTCTTTTGATTGTTACTTCAAGCCATTTTGATAAAGCGTTAACTACAGATGCACCAACACCATGTAATCCACCTGATACTTTATATCCACTAGTTTCAAATTTACCACCAGCATGTAACTTAGTATAAATAACTTCTGGGGTTGAAATACCACTTGCATGCATTCCTACTGGTACACCACGACCAAAGTCTTCAACAGAAACACTACCGTCTTTATGAAGGGTGATAATAATACGATCACCAAAACCATTAATGATTTCATCAATACTATTATCAACAATTTCCCATATTAAATGATGTAGACCCCGCTTATCAGTAGAACCTATATACATACCAGGACGTTTTCTTACAGCTTCTAATCCTTCTAATATCTTAATTGAACTTGCATCATATTTAAGCTCCATATATTCACCATGCTTTCTATAATTTTAAATTAATAAAAATATAATCAACATAAAAAGTAATACTTTCATATTACCTTTCTATTCTCAAAGTTAATTATAACTTAAAACTATTTCTTTGACAAATAATTTTGTAAAATATAGCAAAAAAAAAGAGTCATTTGACTCTTAAGCAGCATCTACTGGTTTACCTTCTACAGCAGTTCTAGTAGGATTCATAACATTTTCACGATATGCTTTAACTACACCATCTAAGAAAGCCGCACTATTATTAGCTGCAGCAATGAAACCTGGAACTTGCTTTTCTAGTTCAGCAAATTGCTCTAAATATTTATCAGCATTTTCATCTTGCCATGACTCAGAAACACCAGCAATTTCTTTCTTTATTTCATTGAATTCATTAGTAATCTCTTCAGCAGCCTTACGAATTGTACTTGCAGCTGATGACATTGTCTCTTCAGTAATATATACTTCTCCGCCCATAAATAAATCTCCTTTCTTAATTCATGATTAACGCACTTAATACTCTAATAGAATTATTCTACATTGGTACATCTTGATTTTTTAGTAAAGTTTCTCTTATACTACTTTCAACACCAATTACTCTATTAGCAACATCGCTACCTACTGCACCGTATGATGTAGAAGCTTCAGCCATAGCACGAATATCTTTAATCTTTGTTCTTAAATCATTAAAGAATAATTCTTTATTATCACTCTTCCATGGATCTAAAGTACTCATAGCTTCTTCCATTTTATCAGCATTTGCAGTAATATTAGCAGATCGGTCAACGATCTTTTTTGAATGATCAAGTAATTCCTCTGGTGAAATCTTAATATTCATAAAGCACCTCCTTCTTATGAATCCAAAAGATAAATCTATCTTACTAATCTACCTTCTAATATAATCTTACTCTATCCGTTATTTATTGTCAATTTTATTTAAAAAATTATTTGTTTTTTTACACTTTTTTTTAATACTAATACTTAATAAACAAAAAAATATAATAAAAAGTTATATTCTAACTAATTATTATATTTTATTTTAACCTTCTACAAATTTATCAAATTTATCTATCTCAGTAGTTGATAAATCAGTATCTTCTAACTCTTTAAATAATTCTTTTTGTTTTCTATTTAGTTTTTGAGGTGTACAAACATTAAAGACAATATACATATCACCAGTATGACCACTAGTACTATTTTTAACACCTTTACCTTTAATTCTTTGTTTATCTAAACTATTTGTTCCTGCAGGAACAGATAAAGTTACTACACCATAAAGAGTTCTAATATCTTTTTTGCATCCAAGAGTAGCTTCACAAAAGTTAAGAGGAACTGTTAAATAAATATCATCGTCTTCTCTTTTAAAGAATTTATGAGGTGAAACACTAAACTCTAAATATAAGTCTCCATTTGGTCCACCATTACTTCCAGGTCCACCTTTACCAGATAAACGAAGCCTCATACCATTATCAATACCTGATGGTACTTTAACCGTAATTGTTTTACTTTGAATAACGGTACCATGGCCATTACATTTAGAACAAGTTCTTTTGAAACTTCTTCCTTCACCATGACATCTAGAACAAGTTGTTTTAGACATAAAGGCCCCAAATAATGTACGTTGTTCGGTTGTTACGGTTCCACTACCATGGCAATCAGGACAAGTTACTTCATCAAAGCCACCCTTACCATCACATTCTGGACATTCTTCACTAACATTAACACGAATGTCTTTTTCACAACCAAAGACAGCTTCATCAAATGATAGGCTTACATCACGTAGAATATCTTCGCCTCTCACTCTTGATGAACGGCTTCGAGAGCTACCACCAAAGCCACCGCCAAACATACTTCCTAATATATCATCTAAATTAATATCAAATCCTGAGAAGTCATAAGCATCTCCACCAGGGAATCCACTATTACCAGAGAATGCCGCATGACCAAATTGATCATATTGACTACGCTTGTTTTTATCTGATAGAACCGCATAAGCTTCTTGAGCTTCTTTAAATTTATTAGGAGCGTCAGGATCTTTATTAATATCAGGATGATATTTCTTTGCTAGTTTACGAAAGGCACTTTTTATTTCATCGTCAGTTGCATTTTTACTAACACCTAAAACTTCATAATAATCTCTTTTATCAGCCATAACTATTCTCCTTTCATAATTTTCTTATATTCATCAATATAACTATTAAATGCATTAATTGCTTCTAAATAAAGTTTTGGATCTTTAATATCAACATTAGCTACTAATAATTCTTCACTAGGATACATTGATCCACCTGTTTTTAAGAATTTTAGATAATCATCAACTTTACCAGATTCAATGTCATTAACAATCTTTGTTGCACAAGAAAGTCCTATAGCATATTTATATACATAAAAATTGTAATAGAAATGAGGTATTCTCATCCATTCATTTTTAATATTTTCATCAATTACTACACCATTACCAAAATATCTTTTAACTAATTCATAATACTTATTACATAAATACTCATTAGTTAATATTTCGCCAGATTCAAGGGACGCATGCATATCACGTTCAAATTCTGCAAACATAACTTGGCGATAGATTGTTGCTTTATATAATTCCATTAATTTATTTAATAAGAATAATTTTTCAGATTTATCAGTACTCTTCTTTAATAAATATCTAACTAATATTAATTCATTAACAGTACTTGCAACTTCCGCAACAAAAATATTATAACTAGATAAATTATAAGGTTGATTTGTGCATGAATAATATGTATGCATAGAATGACCCAATTCATGAGCAAGGGTTGTTACATCATTATATTTACCTTCAAAATTTAATAAAACATAAGGTTTAGTATCATAGAATCCACTTGAATAAGCTCCTCCACGTTTACCTTTATTATTATATTTATCAATCCAACGTTCAGAGAAAGCTTTAGATAAATTGTTTATATAATCTTCACCCATTATAGATAAAGCATCCATAACTATTTCTTTAGCTTCATCAAAAGTATAAGATTTATCATAATCAGATACCATTGTACGATATATATCATATAAATGTAATTCTGATAAATTTAATGATTCTTTCTTTAAATCATAATATTTATATAAAACGTCTAAATGTTTATTAATCGTATCTATTAAATTATTATAAACACTTATATCAATATTATCAGGATATAAACTTGCTTCTAAACTAGAATCAAACTTCTTAATTTTAGCCATACTAGTTAATAATTCAACATTACCACTAAAAGTACTAGCTAAAGTATTTTTATAATTACCATAAGTTCCTAAAAGATTATTAAAAGCATTCTTTCTTATTTCTCTATTAGGATTATCCATATAAACACTATAATTACTTTCATTAAGAGGATAATTTTTCCCATCAACAACAATATCTGGGAAAGTAATATCTGCATCAGTTAAACTCTCAAAAGTTTTTTCAGCAGTATCTAGACTTTTAGATAAAGTTGATAATAGTTTCTCTTCATCATGATTTAGAGAATGACTTTGATAACGATATATATTCTCTAAATTAAATCGATAAACTAGAAGATCTTTATTCTCATTAATATATTCTAATACTTTATTATAGTCACCCCTCATTAATTCAGGCATAACAAAACTAGTTAATATACTATATTTTTGAATTAAATTAGATATCTTACCTTCCATTTCTTGATAAGTAGTATTTGCTGTATCTTGATCAAGTTTTAGATGAGCATAATAATATAATTTATATAATTTACGTTCATCATCATCACTTTGTTTTAAGAAAGCAAGTAAACTATTACTATTATCTAAAATATGATCTTGATATTTAGTAATATCATTAATTTCTTTAGTTACTTTATCTAATTCTTTATAAAAATCTTCATCGGTTTTAAATATTAAAGTTAAATCCCATGTATCATTAACATTTATATCTTTTCTTTCTTTTTGTTTTTCCATAAGACTCCTTAATACAAGCAAAAGTCTAGTAAAACTAGACTTTTACATTATCTTTTATTTTTATTATTTTTCTTCGTAATCAGCATCAGCTACAGAGCCATCTTTATTACTATCATCACTACTATTATCTTCAGTAGTTTCTGTATTATTATTAGCTTCTTGTTCTTTTCTTACATTTTCATAAACTTTAGTTGCTAATGCCATAGCTTTTTCTTGTAATTTATCTTTCTTAGATTTTATTTCATCAATGTCTTTAGGATCTTTTGCTAACTCTTCACGAAGTTCTTTAACTAAGTCTTCAGCTTCTGTCTTTTCAGAATCAGTAATCTTATCACCTAAATCTTTAATTGATTTTTCTGTTTGGAAAGCAAGTTGTTCTGCTTCATTAACAAGATCAGCTTCTTCTTTACGTTTCTTATCTTCTTCTGCATGTTCTTCAGCTTCTTGTCTCATTCTTTCAATTTCTTCATCTGTTAAGTTTGTATTAGATGTAATTGTAATAGATTGAGATTTATTAGTACCTAAATCTTTTGCAGATACATTAACGATACCATTAGCATCAATATCAAATGAAACTTCGATTTGAGGAACACCACGAGGTGCAGCTGGAATACCAGTTAATTGGAAATTACCAAGAGTCTTATTATCTGCAGCCATACTACGTTCACCTTGTAAAATGTGAATATCAACAGCTGGTTGATTATCAGCAGCTGTACTAAATACTTCTTTCTTGCTAGTTGGAATAGTTGTATTACGTGGAATAAGAACAGTCATAACACCACCTAATGTTTCAACACCAAGTGATAATGGTGTAACATCAAGTAAGACAATATCATTAACTTCACCAGTTAATACACCACCTTGAATAGCAGCTCCCATAGCAACTACTTCATCAGGGTTAACTTCTCTACTTGGTTCTTTTCCAAGTTCATTTTTAACTAAATCATATACCATTGGAATTCTTGTTGAACCACCAACAAAGATTACTTTATCAATATCATCTTTAGTAAGTTTAGCATCACGAAGTGCATCACGAACTGGCTTTAATGTACTTTCTACTAAATCACGAATTAAATCTTCAAATTTAGCACGAGTTAAAGTCATATCAAGATGTAATGGTCCATCATCAGATTGAGAGATAAATGGTGCACTAACTTGAGTTGATGTCATACTAGATAAATCTTTTTTAGCTTTTTCACTAATCTCTTTTAATCTTTGCATTGCCATCTTGTCTTTAGATAGATCAACACCATTTTCTTTCTTAAATTCTTCAATTAAGTAATCCATTAAACGATTATCGAAGTCATCACCACCAAGTTTATTATTACCTGCAGTTGATTTAACTTCAAATACACCATCACCTAATTCAAGAATTGATACATCGAATGTACCTCCACCTAAATCATATACTAAGATTGTTTGACTTTTATCTTGTTTATCAAGACCATATGCTAAAGCTGCTGCTGTTGGTTCGTTAATAATTCTTTCAACTTCAAGGCCAGCTATTTTACCAGCATTCTTAGTAGCTTGTCTTTGTGCATCATTAAAGTAAGCTGGAACAGTAATTACTGCTTTAGTTACTTTTTCACCTAAGTATTTTTCTGCATAATCTTTCATATAAGATAGAATCATGGCAGAAATTTCTTCTGGTGTATATTCTTTATCTTCTAGTTTTGTTTTTTCACTTGTACCCATTAAACGTTTAATACTACTTTTAGTATTAGGATTAGTAATTGCTTGACGTTTTGCAGCATCACCAACAATTCTTTCTC
>CAMJWT010000005.1:0-85328 GCA_946409545.1 uncultured Clostridia bacterium
GTTTTACCAGCTCCATTTAAACCAATAAAGCCAATAATCTCTCCATCAGGTAATTCTAAACTAATATCATCAATTACCTTTTCTTCTTTTCCAAATGATTTTGATACATGTTCTATTTTTATCATAATAATCTCCTTATTATCATTATAACATAGACATATTTGTTATTATAAGATTTCACATATTTTTTTAAATAAAAGATTGCTTTTTAGGCAATCTCTTCTACTTTAATTTCATTAATGTAACCATCATTATCATAGTTAGTTGATACTTCATACTTTTCATTATCTTTTAATGTATGTTTAATATTAATAATTTTATCTTCTTCTATTGTTTTTTCATCTTTATAAATTAATGATACTTTTCTTTCATTTACTTTATTACTATTAACGATAACATCTAAAAAGATCTTAATTTCTGAACCATACTTAGTTCCTGATACGAAAGCAAATTGTGTATTAAATGTAGTTTTATTAAATTCTTCTTTACTCTTATTACTTCGCTCTTCCATTTGTTTTCTACTTTCTTCTTGATGATTTATAGAACTTCTTACAATTGTAAAGAAAAATACTAAAACACCAATAAAAATTACAACAAAAATAATCGTAGCGACTTTTGATATTTTACGATTTCTTTCAAAACCAAATTTAATAACATCTTTCATGTTATCATCCATTTTAATATTAATGTCAACACTTTCATTTAATTTATACTTTGATCCACAATGTTCACATACTGCATATTCATTATCTTTTTCAACTTTTAATTCCGCACCACATGAAGTACATTTCATTTTTTTCATATTTTTCTCCTATTTAAATCATTCTTGAATCATATTGATTCATTTCTTCAGAATTACAATAACCAATATATGCATATGTTCCATTTAACTTTGATGGATTAAAACCATATATTGTCATTCGTGAATGTCCTTCTATTATTAAATATTTTTTATCATTACATGTTAATAAAATTATTGGTGGAAACATCTTTTTACCTAACAAATTAACTCCATCTAAAATAGGTTTATTAGATACTTCATATATTTCAATACCATTTTTAATATTCTTAACAGCTTCTAAGGGACTTCCTGTATTATTAGATAATTCATTCCAATAATCATAATTAATATAATAAATGTTATTAATATCATTACTAGATAATTCACAATATTTCCATTTAACATTTTTAGGAAAGTTATTAAATAATTCACTATCTGGATATCCTCTAAATAATTTCAATATTTCAAATCTTTTTTTATTTTCATCACTATTAAAGATATCTCCATTATCAATAATATTTCGATCAATACCTAGATCACTTAAAACATCGAATAATTCATTATTAAATCTTACTGAATCCATCTCTCCTTTTAAAAATTCTAGAATCATTTCTTCTTCACTAGCATCTCTTATTACTTTCATTATATCTCCTCTTTGGCATTATAAATAAAATCTCTTACTTTATCTTTATCTTTAACACCTTTATCATTCTTGCAACCACTATTAACATCAACACCATATGGTCTTGCAAGTTTAATGGCATCTTTTACATTATTTGGATTTAAACCACCCGCTAAAAAAGTTGGTTTATTAAGTATACTTATTAATTTCCTACTTTTATTCCAATCATGAGTTAATCCTGTACCACCAACTTGATTTGTTTTCAAATTAAAACTATCAAGTAAATAGAAATCGACATATTTCATTTTTTGATAATCAGTGCATATCTTACCATCACTAGATACATGGATTAATCTTACTAGTTTAACATTTGGTAATTCTTTTCTAATTAATAGAACTTCATCTTCAGATATATCCGAATGTAATTGAATAGTATTATTACCAATAAACTTTGTTAATTCTATAATTTCTTTAGCATTAGTTAAATGTGTTACTAAAGAAACATCACATTTACCTTTAGCAAAAGTAGCTATTTCACGAGCTTTAAATTTATCTACAAAATCATCACTTGTATGCTCTTGTCCTACAAGTATTCCTATAATATCTGCTCCAAAATCAATAGACATTTTAGCATCTTCAACACTTCTATTAGCACATATTTTTACTTTGATCATTATATCTCCTTAATCCATACAATTATCGATACTTCCAAGATCATAAATATTTTTATACCCAGCATTAATTAATGTTGAAGCAGCTTTACTACTTCTTGCCCCACTCCTACAATAGACAATAATGTCTTTTTCTAAATCATCTACAACATCTTTTATCTTATCACCTATTACTGTATAAGAAATATTAATAGCATTATCTAAATGCTCACTATCATATTCATCAAGTTCACGAACATCAATTAAAATAGCTCCTTCTTTAACTAATTCTTTCATCTCGTTACAAGATACTTTAGTAATAGATATTTTATTACTATTATCCTTTATCATTTCTTTTTTATCTTCATTATCTTTACAACCAACAACTAAAAACAAGAAACACATTAATACTATTATTTTTTTCATAATAACTCCTCAAAATAATTGTATCATAATAAAACTAAAAAGGATAAATCACTTTATCCTTTTTTCATTAATATTTTATTTCTTGTTTCTTCTATATATCTTTTTCTTTTTTCCAATCTATCAGGATTATGAGCTAAGGCATCACATTTTTGAATACCAAATAGTTTTAAACATAATTCATAATTATTATCTAATTGTTCATCTGTAATAGGATCATCATGATGAAGAATTAAATAACATATATAATTTATATAATCGTCATTATAACCTAATCTTTTTAAGATAACACGAGATATCTCTTCAGATTTTTTAGGATGATTCCAAAAATGTCTACATTGTCTTATTTCATCTTCTTGATAAGAATGAGGTTTTCCAATATCATGAAGTAATAAACATAACCTTGTATCATAATCTTTCTCTGATAAACTCAAAGCTAAAAGAGTATGATTCCAAACATCTAAATGATGATTAGGGTTATTATGAGGAAAATTAAACATACTTTTAATCTCTGGAATAATTTCTACTAAATAATCAATATTTTGATTTATTGATTCCACAACATCATCCGCTAATAAAATGTTCTCTAAATCCATAATATCCTCCAAAAGATATTAGTTATTATATCATATTATTCATCTTTCTAAAATTATCTAATGCATCTAGTTTTTCTTCTAATGTTTGAAGATATACTCTTTTATCACTATCTTCTTCCATTACAACTACATATAATTGATCATTTTCATTAGTACAAACACTAGCTATACCATTTGTAGTTGCATATAGTTTTTCATTAACATCATATGTGCTGGCCATATATTCTTCATATGATACCATTTTAGTCGTATTTTCATCAATTTGTTGCCATAGATAAACGTATCCTTTATTGATAGCTTCTTTTAAAGATATATTTTTTACAGTAAGCGCAGTATAATAAGAGCCTTCTTTTTTAATTTTTCTTTCATTAAAATAATAACGAGTTAAAGTAGTAGATGTTTTCAATAAAGTTATTGCAATATCATCGCTAGTACTAATTCCATATTTATTTTCATATACTTTATCAAGAAGTCTATCTAATGAATCAAATTTTTTTTGAACTTCTTCTTCATTATAATCAATATCTCCCCTATTAGGTCTTGATAAATCATTTAAGAAAACTCGATATTCTTTGTCAGTTAAATATGGTTTAATAGCTTTACTAATATAATCAAAATTACCACCAATAACATAATATAAAATTGGTTCTGGTCCAATTATTTCCATCAATTTCTTTGTTAAATAAACTTCTTGGGGATATGATGTTAAAGATGAATCTTCAAAATATTCATATGATAATATTTCCGCTGTTGCTTCTGTCAATACATTATAATTTAAACCACATTGACACAAATGAATAAATTCATGAGAAATAATATTTTTAAATAATTTATCCGTCAAACAATTATCTGCTATATATAAACTATTAGGGTCAACCATAGGTCTATAATAACCATTTCGATATTTTTCAGGTTTAAAAGTTTTTATACTAATATCATTAAATTTTGTACTATATTCAAATTTAGAATAATTACTACTATTAACATATTTTACAATATCTTCTAAGAAATCTTTATTCGCTAAAAACAATTGATCTTCCGTCTCTAAATATTCTGATGAACGTATTTTCTTAATTAAATCATTAACTTCAATATCCTTACTTCCTGTTACTATACTAAGAATAGGAATTGGTCCTAAATCATTAATTATTTTAGGATTACTTACAACATAAAAAGAATTAGCAATTAAGACTACCATGATGACGTACATTAAACCATGGCATGTAGCATGCACTACTTTTCCACCTAACCTAAAAATCTTTTCTTTAAAAGAAAGATGTTCTTCTTTTCGCCATCCATTATCTGTTAAACCAATATTTTCTACTTTATATACTTCTCCATCTTCACCATTATTTAGGAAGAACATTATATAACTTTCAACACCATTTAAAAAATAATGTTTAAATCCTGTTTTATTATCAAGAACTACTTTATATTCTCCTTCATTAGGTAATACTTTTTGATCTTTAGATAAGATAAATTCCTTGAATATATCAAGATCTTCTTTTTTTAGAGACTCTATTTTTCCATCATTATAAAAAGAACATCCTTTAAGGGCTTTATCCTGGATATCAATAATTATATTTCTATTTTCATCTTCAATTAAGATTCTTTCCATAAGTACTCCTATGATATCTATATTAAATATATCATAAAAAAAAGACTATTATAAGTCTCTTTATTTTATAAATTATATAAATCATGTATTATTTTATATTTACTATCATTAACTACTTTTTCACGATCCATTAATAAGACATCAAAACCTTTTTCTTTAGCTGCATCTAAATTAATTTCCGTATCATCAATAAATAGGGCTTCTCCTTTTTTAATATTAAAATCTTTAATAGGATAATCAAAGAATACTTTATCTCTTTTTAAAGCTTCATAGACTGATGAAATATAAACTTTTTCAAAATAATGATCTAACTTATATTCTTTTAAATAATTATTTACACATGGCCAATTATCTGTTAATAATATTAATTTATATTTTTCTTTTAATTTATCAAGTTCATCATAAATAGAGTCATATAAACTATATTTAGTATGATTATAAGTACGATCATAAGCAAGTGGCTTTGCAAGTTCTATATCAAAATTTAATTCTTTTAAAATACTACCATAAAACCTTATAAACATATCATATTCTTCTTCTAAGGTAATTAGTTTTTCAGATAATAAATAACTATATTTTTTTCTTATTTCATTAAACTTTTCTATATCAATTTTACTTACATCAATTAATTCATGAAACTTTGGTGTTATATCCCAATCACCTGTTGTTGGGGCAACTAAAACTTTACCGAAATCTAGGACAAGATATTTATATTTCATTCTTACTCCTAATTATTTGTTAGTTTTTTTATTAACTTTTTATGAACAGGTCTTACCCAATCAACCATTGTTTCATCAGTTGCTTCACTAAATGGTATCCATTTAACGCCTTTTGATTCATCTTCACGGAAGACAAGAGGGATTGTATCATCAGCTTCCATTAAATAAATACAATCGAAATGAATATGAGCTGATACATATTTACCACGTTTAATATGGCCTTTTACAGGAGCTGATTGAATTCCATAAATATTTTCATCTAATACTTTTACATCAAGTCCTGTTTCTTCTTTTACTTCACGAACAGCAACTTCAAGTAAGTTTTCAATACCATCAGCATGCCCTCCAGGATAAATCCATCCATCATTTATAATGTGATAAACAACAACCATTTCCGTATGATCTTTATTAACAACAAAGGCTGATGCTGAAAAATGTCCAAAAGTATTCTCTCTTGTTAAGACATCATCAAAGGTATTAATAAAGGCTAACATTTGTTCTTTATCTCTTTCCTCTTGTTCATCAAATGGTTCATAATTTTCAATTTGTTCTTTTAAATTCATTAATTTCCCTCCTTAATTTTATTTCTTAAAAGATTTATTTTTTCATAATCATTAATATATTCTTTTCTTTCTTTAACAAAATTCTTTGATCCTCTCTCTTCATAATCATAACGAGGTATTAACTGTAAATGAAAATGATTCATTGGTCCATCACACATTGTGCATAAATATACACTTTCACATCCATAAACATTTTTTATAATATTCATAACTTTTTTAGCAAGAATAAATATTTTATTACAAGTAATATCATCTACTTCCATCATGTCTTTAAAATGCTTTTTAGTACTAATTGCTGTATGTCCAATACTTCTTGGATTAAAAACTAAAAAGACTTCAAATAATTCATCTTCATAAATCATTCTATCAGTGTTATCACCATATAAAATATGATCATTTTCTTTATCAAAACATGTTGGACAAATACCAGCATCTGTTAACTCTTTAGCTCCTATTTTTTTATCTTTAACAAGTTCTATTATTTGTTCTTTGGTTAACTCACTTATATTCATAAAACTCCTTTAATCAATACACTTCGTATTATAACAAATATGATTAAACAAAAAAAGGTTATTAACATATTAATAACCTTATCTTGGTTCACCAAATAAATCACTTGGAACTGATGATACAAAATTACTAGGTTGTTTGATACCTAATCCATATAAAACAATGGATGCAACATCACGATTTCTAATACCACTTGTAAATCTTGTTTTATTGACTGAATGACCTCGTACTGCAACGATAGTTGATAATTCTTCTTTACTATTTCCACCATGACCACCTTTTGTTTCACCATGATCAGCAACTAAAATAAGTAATGTATCATCAAGCATTTTCTTTTCTACAATTTTATTATATATTTCACCAACTAAGCCATCAATATATTTAAGTTTATTATAATATTCACTACTAAAGCCACCATGAGCATGAGCAGCTGCATCAGCTTCATCAAAATGAATAAATAATAATGTTGGTTTCGTCGAATCTAAATATGATTTAACTAAATTAGTAACACCTTTATCCGAACCAGAAGTTTGTTTTTTAACATTCAAATCCGTTTCAACAATACCATGATTAATTGGATTCCAATGAACGATTGAAGCTAAATTAGCATCAGGATATGCCTTACGTACATAATAGAAAATTGAATGATTAGCTGAACTTGAATCTCGTTGTTTAGCAGCAATAGAATCATTAGTAAAACCATGCGTTTTACAGGCAACACCGGTTAAAATAGATCCCCAGTTTTGGGCACTAATTGTTATATCTTCCGATCTTCCATCATGCCTAAATGCATAATTACCAAAAATCTTATCAAAATTTGGTGAATCAACTTTAGAGAAAGCAGCCCCAGCTCCATCCACACCAATAATAATGACATGTTTATAAGCACCAAAACTATCATATTTTTCAATAGTTGTTTTACAAGTAACCGTCTTCTTTATGTTATCTTTATCAATAACAGTTACTTTATTTTCACGATATTGTTTATTAAACTTATGAGGATTATCTATTGCCCCTACTCCATTATAATAATATTTATTAATATCTTTATTAGCAGTTACAGAAATCGTTGTTTCTCTATTTTTTACAATAGCACTACAAGATACTTCAAGAGGTTTTATAATACCAGTTACCTCTACTTTTCTTTCTAATCTATTTCCATATTTATCAATAATTATGAAACTATAAGTACCATTTTCACTAAAAGAATATGTACTATTTTCATTTTTCTCTGTTCCATCAGGTAAAACATATGAACTTACTTTACTACTATCCATTGTAATTGATGCCGTAATCGAATCAAACTTACCACCTGAATCATATTGAACTATAAAATAATCTTTAAAGTCACTAACATGTAATCTTCTTTCTAATGACTTTTTTAAATCAGGACTAA
Organism: uncultured Clostridia bacterium; assembly: GCA_946409545.1. Lineage (GTDB taxonomy): Bacteria > Bacillota_I > Bacilli_A > RF39 > UBA660 > RUG12783. The sequence goes on from CAMJWT010000005.1 coordinate 7,879, forward strand.
GATAACTTATACGACATAAACCATTTTTAGACATATCACAACTATTATAAACTTTGACGTTACTAGAGCAATCAACACCATCTAAATATGCAGTTACCATTGGATCATCATATTTACCATTTAATAAAATATAAACATCAGTTTCTCCATTAAGAGTAAAGACTCTAAATTTCCCAACTTTTATTTCTCTTGTTAATACTTTTTTTCCATACTTATAAGTTCTTTTGTAGGTTCCTTCTTCATTAATATTAATATTATCTTCAACAACAACTTCACTAGATAAATCTTCATCACCACGTTTAATAGTAAAACCTGGATCATAAAACTCTTCTCCAATATTAAGTTTTATTACTTTATCACCTTTTAATTCAAATACTACACTATTTGCATTTACGATTAATAAAACCGCGAACACAATTATTGAAAGTATTAAAACACCAATAATAATATCAATTGTTTAAACCCTTTTCTTTTTCTTCATAAGAACCTACTATATTATTAATTATAACACATTTAAAACTATTTTATATCTTCTTAATACCTGTAACCATACGAAGATGATAACCATCTTTAAAATAAAATTTAAGGGCATTATCATTATAAGCAAAAATATCGACAAGAATATATTCACAATCTTTACTCTTAAAATATTCTTCCATTTTTCCCATTAAGGCTTTTCCAATACCTTTACTTCTTGTTTTCTTTGTTACAATTAACTCTATTATTTCTCCTCTTCTAGGACATTTATAATCCAAGTAATCATATTCAGAATAAGGAGGAATCGTTCCCATTATTAAACCAATAGCTTTATCCTTTTCAACTGCTAAATAACATTTACCATCATTATCTTTAACATCTAATAAATCAATTAAAGCCATCTTTTCATGATATTCAGGATGAACATGATCTAACTCATCTTGATCAATAGAGACAAGATATTCTTCTAGTTCTGTTAGTAAATCACGTACATCTTCTAAATATTTTTCTTCATATTCAATTATTTCCATAACAACTCCCACTTCATTATATTATAAAAACCTCTACTTTTATAGAGGTTTTACTTCACGATAAGTTGAATCCATTATTGAATATAAATAACAATTAACTTTTTTATTAGATAATTCACTAATATATTTACGATAACCATTTAATTGTTTATCATACAAAAGATCATCAATATTCTTTAATTTATAATCAATAATATCATAATGATCATTATATTCTACTAATAAGTCAATAAATCCATGTTTAACTTCATTATCTTCTTGATAAATAAATTCATATTCTTTATAGAATTTAGCTTTATCTTTATTACTTAATAAATCACTATTTAAGAATACTTTTATTTTCTCTTGATATTCATTTTCAATTAAAGAATAATCTGGATTATTAAAATCTAATACTTCTAAATAATAATGAACTTTGGTACCAAAAGACATAATATCACTTTTATCTTTATTAATAAGTGAAATATTACTTTTAGAAAAATGACTTTCTGTTAATTCTTGTTTTTCTTCTAATTCATATTCAAATGTTTCAATATAATCATTTGTCTTTTTAAACTTTTTAAAGACATCACCTTCACTAGGAAGTAAATAATCTTTTGATAAATTAAGACTATTAATATCAATACTTTTTATATAATTAGATAATTTTTCTTTAATAGAATTCATCATATCACTAAATGATTTATAAGATAATCTTTCTTCATTACTTATAACACCATTTACTTCATCTATTTCACCATCATCTTCTGGTAAGACAAAAATCATTTTTTCTTTAACTCTTGTTAATGATACATAGAATAATCTAATCTTTTCACTTATTTCTTCTTTTGTATAATTATATTTAAATAAATCACGATAGAATGTATTACCAATACCTTCCATATTAAATGGTGAGATAATACCTAGTTTATTGTCATAAATAAACTTCTCTTTTAAATCACTTGTATTAAAAGCACTTGTTAACCCTGGAAAATAACATATATGATATTCAAGACCTTTAGATTTATGAATCGTCATTATCTTAACACTTGTATTATCATCTTTCGATAAAGAGAATTTAATATCACTATCATTTTCAAAAATCTTATCTAAATAATTAACAAAGTCTAAATAAGTATAACCTAAAGTATTAAGATTACTACATAAATCATATAAATAATCAATCTTAATATAATTATCTTTAATATCACCTATTTTAATAATTTTATTATATATATTAAATTCATTAATGATTTCATCAAAAATATCTGTTAATGATTTAGAATTTATATTAATACTTATTTTTTCAATAATCTTCATTATTTCTGTATCATTAAAAGAATCATTTTTTATAACATTAAATAGATAATCATCATCATATTCAAATAAGAAACTTCTTCCAATTGATAAAAATGAATAAGTTAGTTCTTCTTTCGTTTTCTTATTAACATAAATATCTAATAATTTATAAATATTTTTAATTACTAATAATAAATTACTACTAGTTAATTGTTCATCTCTAAAAATTGATAATGGTATTTGTTCATATAAAAATATTTTTTTGTATAAATCAAAATTAGTACTACGATCTATTAAAATACAAAAATCATTAAAAGTAACATCACGTAAGATATTTAAGTCTTTATCAAATACTTGATAGTGATTACTAACTTTATTTTTAATATCCTTAGCGATTATAAAAGCTTCTATTTCATGACGTTTATAACCTAATTCTTTATCATATGGATAAGTATATATTTCCATATTATAATTTTGATTAGTTTTACCTTCATTATCATAACTAATATTACCCGCAACCATACGATGTGATTCTGTATAGTTAGCTCCACCAATATAATCATCCATAATATAGTCAAAGATTAAATTAACATTATCAAGAACTTCTTTTCGGGATCTAAAGTTTTTAAGCAAATCAATTTTTAATCCACCATCACCAGTTGAATAATTATTATACTTACTTCTAAAAATATCAGGGTTAGCGTTTCTAAAACGATAAATTGATTGTTTGATATCACCAACCATATAGATATTATTATTACCAATTAAGTTAATAAAATATTCTTGTAAATCGTTAGTATCTTGATATTCATCAACAAGTATTTCTTTAAAATAATCACGTAGTTCAAGTCTTATATTTTCATTTTCTTCGACTACTTTAATTGCAAGTTTACTAATATCTATAAAATCATATAAATCATTATTAAATTTAAATTCATTTATTTTATTATTAAGTTTTCGAATTAAAATTATTAATTCATTAACATAATCTTTAGTTAATAAATATGTATCAATTAATTCTTCTTCACTACTATATTTGGTATACTCCCTAATTTCTTTTAATAAGTCACTAATTATACCTTTTTTATTTTTAACTATTTCTTCACTATTTTTAGGAAGATTAGGAAGTTTATCTGGAATACTATTTTTTATTGATAAATAATCATTACTATTAATTAAATTATTTAATGAATCTAATAACTTACTATAATAATCACCATCAACATATAAAGAAATATCTGATAAATTATTATTTATTTCATTAATCTTTCCTTTAATAATTGAAACATAATCTATTAAATTATTTTTAATATTATCAAGATTATAGAAATTATCTAAATATGTGTCTAGATAATTATCCATATCATATTTCATATTTAATTTATCTAATAAATTTAAGATTGTTTTTTTAATTAATTTATCATCTTTAACACAAAAGTCACTTATTAATTTTGTTAATAAAGGATCTCGCTTTTCATACTCTTCTTCAAGTAATTCATCAAGTAACTCTGATACTTTAATCTTTAAAATATTTTCATCAATAATATTAATATTACGACTAACATTTAATAAATGATGATACTTTTTAACAAGAGATAATGAATAACTATCAAAAGTTGTTATAAAACTACTATCTATTAGATTAACTTGTTCAACTAAATTATTTTTAACAAGTTTCTTTCTTATTCTTCGCTTCATTTCTTCAGCTGCTGCTCTTGTAAAAGTTAGAATAAGCATCTCATTAATAGGTATACCACTTTTAACATGTTCAAGTACTCTTTCTGATAATACTAATGTTTTACCAGATCCAGCTCCAGCAGAAACAATAATGTTTTTACCAGTTTCATAAATTGCATCATTCTGTTCCTTCGTCCACATTAGTCTCACCTTCTAACTTTATATATTCTTTATTCTTTTCAGAAAGATAACATATATCTTTATATTTACAGAATTCACAAGAAACATTAACATCATTAACAATTTTAGGATTAATTGGAAATTCTGCATCTAGTATTAAGTCTGTACCTTTTTTTATATTATCATCAACAATATCAACAATCTTTTTAAATTCATCACTTGATAATATTTTCGAATTACTTGTAAACTCACCATCTTTTTTAAGTTTTAATCCTTTAATCATTTCACTATTTTCATAACTACTATCAAAGATACTTAAATACTCTTTATTATTTAAACTATAACCACATAGTTTTAAATTATCTTTCTTTAATTCAAGATAACTCTTCTTATCATCTCTTTTGATTTCATTATCTAAAATATGTTGTAGATAAAAGCCTACGATAACAGGGTTATCAAATAACTTACTCTTCTCAATTAAGTATAAATACACAGGTAGTTGCATAGATAAACCAAGAGGCAATTTAGATAAATTAATATCAATATTCCCTGTTTTATAATCAATAATACTAACTAATGTTTTATCATTATAAACATCATACATAATCTTATCAACAAAACCTTTAAAATATACTAAAGGACTATCTTTAATTAATATTTGAATCTTTTCTTCAAACATTTCTTTATTTAAACCTGTTAATAATTGATATTCTTTTAATACTTTTAAAATAAATTCTAAATCAGGTTTTAATTTATCAATAAAGAATTTTTCTTTGTTACTAAATTCATACTTTGATACAAAATTGTTATAGCATTCATCTAAGTTAAAATTATCATCATTTTTATGACTTAATACATCATGAAATAAACTACCTATTCTCGTTGAAAATGTTTCATCATATAAATCAATATCAAGAATATTTGTTAAATAATATTTAAAACCACATTTATAATAACTATCAATACTACTATAAGATAATGTTAACTTATTATCTAAATATTCAATTAATGATTCTTTATTAATCTTATTGTAACTATTATCATATGATAAATAATTAAGTTTACCATAAGAACTATATAATCGATTAATATCTTCACTAAATAATCCATATTTAATAAAATTATCAATTTTATCAATATATCTTACTTTATTATAATCTTCACTATAATCATAATTAGATTCATATTCAATTTCTTTTATCTTCATATCATCTAAAAGAGTTGATGGATAAAAAGATGCAAAAGGACTTTGATCTTTATAAGAAATATAAAGATTCTTAATATTCGATAAATACGCTAGAGTATTATTTTTAGATAACATATTTAATTCATTAGAATTAGACATGTTAACAAGATCTTTTATATTATCTGTAATATAATCAATATCATTATAAATAGTAGGTATAGTACCATTATTAAAACCTATTAAGAAAACATATTTACTATCATCAATATAATTAAATAAATCAACAAAATTTAAAACATTATTATATTTAATAGAAGGTAGTTTTGTATTTAATAAATCATCATAAATAAGTTCTTTAACATCATATAAATTAGTATCATTATATTTATTTAAAATATTAACTAAAACACCATATAAGCCACTTTCATTATCAAGCTTATTAAATATTTCTTCTCTATCTTTTTGATCAACAATCATTTGATAAAAGTCTTTAACTATGGTTGTACCCATAATACTATCATTATTAATATTAGAAATAGGAATATGATAAAACTTACTAAATCTTTTTAAATAAGAATAGTATTCACTAGTTACATTCATTAAATAAATATCATTAATACTAATACCTTTTTTAATTAAATCAACAATGGTATTAAAAACAAATTCTAATTCACTATTAATATCATCAAAATGATATATATTATATTCTTTATCAATAAGTTTATATGGAATAATAGTTGCTTTAGAAAACATATTATTATTAAATTTATCTAACTTTCCATAACCGTAAACAACAGTGTTCCAATTTAAATATTTTTTAAATAAAGGATTATAAATTAAAAGATTATTACTATCTAATTCTTTTTTTATAGAAACTAAATAATCTAGTTTTTCATTATTATATTTCTTATCACTAACATAATATAAATTTTCGATTAACTCTTTAGCGTTAGGTACCTTTAATCGATATTTATCTACTAAATAATCAATTGCATGATAATCATAATCAAACAATAAATTCTTTTTATATTCATTTATTGTCATAAACTTAAGATTAATAATTAATTTATTTTTTGTTAAATAATCTAATATATTATTTTTATAATCTAATGGACATATTATTAAAGTTTCATCCTTTACAAAATCAAACATATTATCACCATATTAATTATAATATATCTAAAAATATTAATAAAGATTTTTACATTGTGTTATAATAGATATGATAGGAGGACATATGTATAACAATCCAAGTGTTCCGCCAACACCAGTTTATGGACCAAATGTTCCTGTTCAACCTGTTTATGGAGGGCAACCAGTATATCAAGATACAACTCCACTTTCTGCATGGGCTTATGTAGGATATATGGTTTTATTTGCCATTCCCCTTGTCGGTTTTATAATGATGTTAGTTTTCGCTTTTGGTGATGGAAACATCAATCGTAAAAACTTTGCAAGAGGTTATTTAATACTAGGTTTAATTGGATTTGTAATTGGATTCATTATGGTTTTGGCATTTGGAGCTTCAATTAACGAACTATTTAGCGAATATTTATAAAAAAAGAGCTTTCTAGCTCTTTTTTTCATTTTCATGTAATATTAAACTTTCATATAATAAATCAACAATATAATTACTATATTCAAGGTTATATTTTTTTATTAAATTATTAATTAAATCATCTGAATAATCCATATCTAAGTAATTAGCGATGGATTCTTTTTTATTTTTAACTTTACTTAAATAACTATTAGTATACTTATTATCAAGAATAAGTAATGGTAAATTCTTACTCCATTTCATAAATTCTTTTATTATTTCATCTTTTTCATTAACATAAATAAATTTATCATTATCATAACTAATTAAATCTACTAAATCTTTATTAGTTATTAAATCATTATTAAGACGATAATCAAAACGATCTATTAAATTAAATCCTTTAAGTTTCAAAGCAGATAGTTGAATAATATCCCCTTTTGATGAATCACTATGAGTTGGTATTATTTCTACAATTATATATTTATCTTTATTAATATTCATTTAATAGCCTCTCCGTATCTTTATTTATTTTTGATAAACAAGCTTCTACTAATTCATCACTTGTAATATCAAGTTTATTAGTTAAATTAACTAATTGAAATAAAATCTCTTTTAATGAATTAATATCATCACTAAAATATAGATTACTAGCAAGATTAAACATACGCGCAAAAGTATCATTAATATCACCTGATATTGGATAATCTAAATCATTTAATTCTAGATTGTAATAATGATATAAACATAAAGTCATAATTATGCAATCTGCATACTCTTCAAGGACTAATTCTTTATTCATTTTTTTCTTTGTCCAATATTTAAAACATTTAGTCTCATTAGCAAATTCTGCTATTTCAACAATAAGTTCTAACTTATTCTTTTTAAACATATCTTTATCACTATTAAATTTATTAATAAAGATATCATCTAATTCATTATTTTTTTGATAAACATCTAATAAAAATTTCATATAAACCTCTTTGTTAATATAACATAAAAGAGTGACTAAGTCACTCTTTATTATTTATTTACTACAACAGAATCCTCATTTGATTTAGTGCCATTACTATCAATAGCTAGTACTTTCAAATAATGTCCATTAACTGACATAATATAGAAATCAAATTTTGTACCACTTAAATCATCAAAATAATAAGTTTTGTTGTATCCACTACTAGAATTATAAGTATAACCACTACCAACTTTTAGATCAAAATGTTTTGTAATTCTTGTAGCATTACTTGTATTAATTGTACAAGCACTTGAAGTATCAGATTCACAGAAGTAAACACGGCTTATACTATTATTACTCTTTACTCTGTAACCAACGCCACGAATAGTTGTCCATGATGGATAATAACCATACCATCTTCCCCAATCAACTGTAAATCCAGAAGAAGGTGGTGGAGTTTGACCTCCACTTCCACAATTACTACTTGAAGTTATTGTAGATTGATATACATATCCTGATTTACCCATGTAACTACCCCATACTTGACCACCATTGTGAACGAAGCAACCTTGATTACCTCTATTAATGTATGAAGTACATGCATTTTGTCCATATTGTGTAGATACGGTATAACCACCGCCACTAGTTCCCCAGCGACATTGACCGCTACCATTACAATAACATGCATTTGTTTGTGCTGGAGGTGTAGAAGGTGAAGTAGAACAACTACTACTTGATGTTATATGAGATACATAAGTATATCCTGATTTACCCATATAACTACCCCATACAAGACTACCATTATATGTAAAGCAACCTTGATTACCTCTATTTACATATGCACTACATTCATTTAATCCATATTGAGTATATGTTGTATAGCCACCACCACTAGTAGCCCAACGACATTGACCACTGCCATTACAATAACAAGCCGTTGTTTGAGCTGGTGGTGTTGGTGTATTAACTTTAATATTTACATATCTTGTTAAGACTGCACCATCTTTTCCTTTATAACTTGCTTGAGCCATAAAGACTGTTATACCATTTTGACTAAATGTGAATGGACCACTATATATAATATTAGGAGTACAACTGCTCTTTGTACCATATGTATAATAACAATATTTTATTGTGTCATAATTTCCACTACCACTTATAGTTAAAGTTGGATATGAAGTACGTTCATTTTTTAAAGCATTATCATATGATGTTTGAATAGCATTATTATTACTTGTTATTTTTACAGTACCAACACTAGTATCTCCACCACCGCTAGGACTTCCTCCACCACCTGGATCACTAGGTGTTGATGGCTTATTAACATTAAATTTAATATTTGTACTAACACTTGGATTACTTACAGAAGATACTTTAACAGTTGCACTTCCACTATTTAAAGCACGTACATAACCAGTTGTATCAACTGATATTACTGATGTATTACTTGATGAATATTTAAGTTCTTGATTTGTTGCATTAGCTGGATTTACAACTGCAAGTATTTGATGCGTATCACCAACATTTAAATTAACAAGTGTATCAGTAGCAGTAATACTTTTAACTGGTACATCTTTAGCATTAACACGAACAGTTGTTGTTGATAAAACACCACCACAAGAAAGGGTTACTTTAGCTTCCCCAGCTCCTACTGCAGTTAAGTTTCCATATTCATCAACAGTAACAACACTAGTATTATTACTAGACCATTCAATAAATTTTAAAGTTGCATTAGTTGGTAAATATGTATACTCAGCTTTTTTCTTTTCACCTTCAACTAAATTATATTCATTATTTTTTATCATTAATGATGAAGGAAGTAAATAAATTCCTGGTGTTACTTGTTTATCAATAACATTTACCGTTATTGTTGCTGTCATTGATTCATTTAATTCGACACGAACAGTACTAGAGCCAATACTAACAGCATTTAATTCACCCGTTTCTTTTTCAACACGAACAACATTTTCATTCGTTGATGAATATTTAACAGATGATACCATCGCATTACTAGGTGTCTTTTGATAATTAAGCGTATATTTACTATTTGGTGACATCACAACAGTACCATCTTTGAAACTAACTGATACTAAATTAACACCTGCTTGTCCTTCAAAAACAGTTACTTCACAAGTTTGTGAATAAGCTTTTTTATTTCGATCAGTATAAGTAGCTGTTATTGTTGCTTTACCTCTTGATACACCACGTACTAAACCATGATCAACAGTAGCAACATTAGTATCACTACTACTCCAAGATACATCTGGATTAGAATTATTATTAACTTTTAATTCTAATTGAACAGATTTACTAACACCAACATTTTCTGTTGTTGATGATATTGTAACTTCTGTATCAGTAGGACTAGTTGATCTACTACTACCTCCAAATATTAACATTAAAATTATTAATAATATTATTCCGCCTAAAACCCATACTAACTTTTTATTTTCTTCATAAAAAGTCATAAAACTATTTGACGAAGAATTACCACTATCATCGTCATAATCTTCTAAATAATCTTCATCATCGTTCATAACAATCACCCAAGATAATTATACTTTTTATATAGTAAATTTGCAATAATAATTGGATTTAAAAAAAGAGAAAAATTAATTTCTCTTTTTTATATTTCTTTAATGTATTTTAGTTACTTTCCAATACATATATCTTCCTGGAGTTCCAGAAGAACCTATTCTAGTATCAGACATATCAATAGAATAAACGGTATATGTCGTTGGAGGTATATAATGATAATTACTGTTTATTATAACTGGTGCAATTGCAAATATTAATTTTTTATCTGGATGGGCTACGCCTCTATTTTCGGCTTTAGATAACCATTCAAACTCAAAAGCAATATCAGTTGTAGATTCAACTGCACTACTTGAAGGACGTATGAAATACCATTTATTTAATGTTGTTTGTTCAGGAATCTTATATTTAGTAAATGACTTCTTATTGAAATCATTAAAGACTATACCTTGTCCTAAACTAGTTAATTCATTATCAGATGTAAATGCATAATTTGGAGCAAGGGCATTTCCTGTTGGGAATTTACATGAATTAGCAACAGAACTGATAGATGGATTAGATGATGAAGATGTATAATAACAGAACATAAGAGCTCCATATTTAACATTTCCTTTAATTGTTTCGAAACCAATTACAGGTATATTTCCATTATTTAATACACCACCATAGTTACTTGCGCCTTTAAATAAACTAATAGAACTTATTTTAGCTGTACAATTGTCTTTATTACTACTTCCTTCATAGAAGTATGAATATTCACTAGTTTTAGCCATATATGCTCCCCAAGTGAACATACTATTGCTCTTTTTAATAAAGCATCCTGTTTGTTCACCATCATATTGACCTTTTCGATTAATATATCTTTGACATTGTTCTTTAGTTACACCACTAATTTTTGTATATCCAGTTCCACCACTAGTTGTCTTACAAAGACCATTTGACATACAGAAGCAACCTTCTTCTGCCGGTTGTACTGCTTTAATTGTAATAGTTCGACTACCACATTCTTTATCATTATGAGTTGAATCACCTTTAATTCTTACATAAACCGTTGTTGTACCAACATCTTTTCTAGTGGGTTTAGTTGTTGACCATGTACCTGATGTAGAAGTACGGTATTCAATAGTTCCACCACTTCCACCTGATACGGTAATAGAATGATCTTTTCCATCATAATAACCATCATAAGAATTCATTGTTGTTGGACAAGTAGGATCAGTTTTAGTTGGTGCTGATTGACAATTACTTCGTTCAACATGTGACATATATGCATAATTACTCTTATTCATATAACTACCCCATACACGGTTACCATTATATATAAAGCATCCCTGATTTCCATTTCCTATATATCTTTCACATTCGTTTTTATCATCGGGAATAGAAACTGATACAGTATAACCTGTTCTAGCTTGTCCCCATATACATTGTCCACTTGAATTACAATAACATCTATCACTTGGATTTTTAGCAAGACAATCACTTTGTCTTGTTATACCAGATTGATAAATATATGTTTCTGGTACAGAGAAATTTGATCCCCAATAATAGTTGTTTCCACTATCTTTGAAACATAAATATCCTTGTTTAGCAGCATTACACCATTCTTTTTTATCTAAGGCTTTTGCTTGAACAACATTCGTTGCATTTGTAGGTTTAGTTCCCCAAGTAAAGTTTGTTCCAACACCTTGACTACTAGAACTTACATAACAATGTTCTTCGTTTGCTGGTGGACTAACTGGTGTACCAACTTTAACATATTTTATTACTTTAGCACCTTCTGTATTATTGTATATAGGGATAAATTCATAGAAATAAGTACCAGGAGTATTTAACGTAAATGAATAAGTGCCACTTGATAAAGATTGTGTGCTATAAGAAGAACAACTTCCACCAATTGGTGCATGACAATATTTAAATTTATCAACATTACCAGTTTTAGTAACAACAATAGCAGCAGCAGGTCTTGCATTAGCTTCTGCTCTATCTTGACTATCATATACTCCACTAATTATAAGCTCACCTACATCTGATGAAGGTGGATTAACTGGATCATCTGGCGGATTAACCGGATCATCTGGTGGATTATCACTAGGAGTACTACCAGCTTTTATTGTTACATATCTAACTATTTCTTGACCTTTTTTTCCTTGATAAACAGGAACTATTTTAAATACATATACTTTCTTACTAGTTACTGTTACTTCTGGCAGATTAATAGGGTCCATATATATGTTTTGTGGAGTACAATTAGAACTTACTGCCTTATCATATTTACAATATCTTATTTCTTCAACATTACCACTAGGAGTCATTGTAACAGTTGTATTTTCAACTTCAATTCCAGGTAATTCCGTTGAAACTGAATTATTAGTACCAGTAACAATTACGGTTCCAACAGTAACCGTTTCACCACCACCGTTACCGCCATCATTACCTCCATTATTACCACCATCATCAGTTGGTGGAACATAACTTGTGTCTTCATTAACCGTAACATAAATTGTTTTCTTTATTTCTAAATTAGAACTTGGTGATACTGTAATAGTTGTACTACCACTACCAATTGCAGAAATATTGCCATCATTATCAACACTAACAACTGATGGATTATCAACTAAATATGTAACTACTTGATTAGTAGCATTACTTGGTTCAACAGTAGCAACTATTTTCTTTTGGTCGCCAACATTCATTGTAATATTTTCTTCACTTGATAAATTAATTCCTGTAACAGGAACAGTTCCTGATTTAACACGAACAACCATTGTATCTTTTAGTCCCATTGATACAATTGCAACTTCAATATTTCCAGGTTTTTTTGCAATTAATTCACCATTAAATACTGTAGCAACTTCTTCATCAGCACTTACCCATATAACATAATCAGTACTTGCTTCAGCAGGTTCTTGATGATATGTTAATGTCTTCGTTTCACCTTCTGTTAAAGTTATTTCTTTTTCATCAAAAGCAATACTAGTAGGAATGGTATAAATACCTGGAGTAATTTGACTTTCTACTACTTTTATTTTAATACTTGCCATTTTTTCAGCATCATTAACAGCTACTCTTATCATAGCTTCACCTTTAGCGTTAGCTGTAATTAAACCTGTATTAATATCAATACTTGCAATCTCAGGTTTACTTGACGCAAATATTTTATTTTTAGGTCTTGCTTCAGGAGGTGTCATTTGAATAGGTACCTGATAAGTTGAGCCAACTGGCATTATAATAGTACCAGATTCTGAGAATTTAAGGCTTTCAACTTTTAAGTTTGGATCCCCTTCTGTAACGGTAACTTCACATTCATATTCATGACCATCATATTTACCAATTACAGTAGTTTTACCAACTTTTACGCCTTTGATAACACCTGTTTTATCAACAGAAACAATTGATGGATCTTTACTAGTCCATACAACACCTGTTACTTCTTTACCATCTTTCATCAATTTTAATTGATTTCCTGTATCCGTTGTAACCGTTAAAGTTTTCTCTGATATTGTAATACCTGTATTATTACTACCTCCACCAGAGAATGCAATCATTAATATTATTAATAATAAAACAACAACTAGAACAATTACTAACTTTGTATTTTCTTTTATAAAATTCATTAGTTTGTCCATACCTGATGCATTACTTTCCGATCTTTTATCTTCTTCTAAATCGAACTCTTCATTATCCATATATTACTCCTCTATTATAATTTTATTACATCTTCACAATTTAGACAATATATACACCAAAAAATTAATGTAAACAAAAAGACTTATTTGAATAAGTCTTTTTTATTAATTAGTATATGTACTACCGAATATAGTATCCGTTAAATCCGTAATAGTCCAATCACTAAATCGATTAAAATTATCTTTATTTCCACTTACGCGTCCTATTTTTATTCTATATACACTATAACCCGAAGTTGCACTTAAGTGGTTCGTCGAAGAGTGATATGGTGAAAATACAAAGATGATATTTTCACTATTAGAACCTTTATCTTTCAAGTCAGAATCAGAAATATAACCAAATTCATAAGCAAGTAAATTGGTAGATGTTCCATAACTTGTTCCCGTAGCCTTATACACTTTTTCACGATCGGTTAATTTAAAGGTTGTATAATCAGCTACTCCATTAACAAACTTTCGATTATAAGGACTAATAGACGTAGAACTTCTAGTTAAATCACATTTTGATGCAATTTCTTCTTTTGTTGGAGTACCATTTGCTCTTGTATAATAACAAAGTAACATACCATTATGTATAGCCGATGCATGTAACATAGTAAACGCAATCATTGGATAACTATTTGGAGATAATACATTACCATTATAATAATTATTCATGAAATTATTACTTAAATGTCTACCATAGAATACGAAACTTAATCCACCATTATATGTTTTAGAAAGGGTTTTTCCATTTGTTAAAGTTGCTGTTACAACTGTATTTGAACCAACACCTTCTAATCTAGCTATTCCTTTTTGGCTATCAGTAAATCTTAATATTGTATTATCATTACTTTTCCATGTAACACCAGTTTGACAAGCACTTGCTGGGGTTGAAGTACAAGAGAAATGATATGAACCATCATTTCTACTAATTTTATAATCAATTGAAGTTATTTCGGCAGCAGTATTTTCACATTCACTTCGTGTTTGTTTACCACTAACATAAGTATAACTTGTTGAAGTTGAGAAATTACTTCCCCAGAAATACTTACCTGATGAATTTTTAAAGCATAAATAACCTGCTCTAGCACTATTACATTTTGCTGGAGTATCTAAAGCCTTAGCTTCTACTTGTCCACTCGTTGCAGTAGCATTGGTCCAAACAAAATTAGTACCAACTCCTTGACTACTTGCATTAACCAAGCATCGTGATGGATTAGAAGCTTCACAATTTTCTGGCTTTGTAATAGTAGATATATAGGCATAATTTGTTGGATTTCCCATAAAACTACCCCAAATTTTCTTACCGCTATCATACGTAAAGCAACCTTCATTACCTCGATTAATATAATCTTTACATGCTGATTCTGAAACATTAGCAAGAACGGTATATCCACTTCCACTAGTACCCCATCGACATGTTCCACCTGTTGTACAATAACAATTACTTGATTGTACCGGAGCATCTATATATACAAACCATGGATCTGGACCACGAACTAACGAACCAGATGAATTATATTCTGAAACACGTACAGTTATCATTCCTGTACCAGTAACTGTAAATGTTCCATTATCATTAACTCTTGTTAGTGGTGTGCAACCAGTACCTTTACATACTTTTAAATAACTTGTATTACTACTTCTAATATCAAAAGTTACTCTTTGATCACCTTTTTGATGATAACTATTAGCTGTTCCTTGATTATCAAATAAATTACCTGAAGTAACAGTATATCCTTTAGTTAAAGGTTGTGGTGTACTTCTTGGTTTTATAGTTACATATCGAGTTATTTCAGTACCTTTTTTATTTTTATAGTAAGGTACTGCTTTAATAACATATGTTGTTTTTGTTGTTACTGTTCCTGGTGGAAGTTCAAAATCATATGAATATATATTTGTTGGTGTACATGATGAAGATGAGGATTTATTGTAATAACAGAATCTTATTTCATCAACATTTCCATTACCAGTCATTGTTATTTTCGTATTTAATACTTCATTTCCACCTTCTGACATGGATACAGCATTATTAGTTCCAACGACTGATACTGTTCCAACTTTCTCTTCAGGAGTTGGCGTTGGTGTAGGTGTAGGAGTTGGTGTTGGTTGTTCATTTACAGTTACATTAACTGTTTTATAAATACTTGGATTAGAACTTGATGCAACAGTAATTGTTGTTACGCCACTATTTAATGCTTCCACAATTCCTTCACTATCAACACTAACAATAGTTGGATTATTTGCTGAATAAGTAATTACTTTATTAGTTGCATCATTTGGTTCAACAGAAGCAACTATTTTCTTTGTATCCCCAACTCTCATTATTAAATTATCATCAGTAAATAATCTAACACCTGTTACATCAACGATTCCTTTGTTAACATGAACCATCATTGAATCTTTTAATCCAACAGATGTTACGGATATTTCAACGTCACCTGGCATTTTAGCAACTAATTCACCATTGTAAACAGAAGCAATTTCTTCATTACTACTTATCCATACAACATAATCAGTAATAGCTTCAGCTGGCTCTTGGGTATATGTTAATTGTTTAGTTTCACCTTCAATCATTGTTATATTTTTTTCATTTAAAGTTAATCTTGTCGGAATGACATATATTCCTGCAGTAACTGGTCCATCCATAACCATTAATTGAATAGTAGCTAACTTTTCTCCACTATTTACCAAAACAGTAATTGTTGCCGTACCGCTAGTTTTTGCTGTAATAATTCCGGAAGTCTCATCAATCGAAGCAACACTTGGATTACTTGATGAAAAGACTTTATTATTAACTTTGGCTTCCGCTGGTGTTACTTCAATAGGAACTTCAAAAGTATCACCAACACTCATTAAAATCGTTCCCTTTTCGGAAATGACGACTTTTTCTACTTTGATAGATGGATCTCCTTCACTTACCGTAACTTCACACTCATAATCTTTTTTATTATAAGTTCCAACAACTGTTGCTTTTCCAAGAGATACCCCTTTTACAGTACCATCTTTTTCTACTATCGCAATTTCTTCTTGTTTACTCATCCATTCAACTTTTGATGATTCAACAATCTTATCATCTTCTAAAATAAATAATTGTTTACTTGAATCAACAGTAACAGTTAATTCTTCATTACTAATCTTTACATTGGTCTTTGTCTCTTCACCATTATTAGACATAAGACCCATAATTATTAAAAGTAAGATTACAACACCACCAACAATAACAAGTTTTTTATTTTCTTTCATAAAATTCATGAACTTATCCATGCCAGTTTGTTCAGTGTTGTATTCTTCTTCACCACCTTCTAATCCTTCCTCTTCTTCATATTCATAGTCGTTCCCCATATATTACTCCTCTATTATCATTTTATTACAAATTATTGAAGATAACAACAAATAAAAAAAATAAACATCAATAAGATGTCTATTTATCAAACTTATCAGCTACAGAATTAATTCTTTGTAAACTAAATCGATATTTTTGTTTAACTTTAGGATACTTTTCATGATCTACTTCTGATAAAAACATATCAAGAGGTCTTATCCATAAACCCATATCACCATATAATCTACGATAAATAACATATTCTTCTTTCGTTTCTGAATGTAAACATTTATCTATTACTAAATAATAGTCTCCTTTAAAATGACGATAAATTCCATTAATTTTTAACTTTCTCACAAATACCTCCAAAGATATTATACAAAAAAAAGATGATTTATTAAATCATCTTTACTTTTTTAATATACTTCTTCTACTGTAACATCAGCGTATGCAAATTCTTCTACATAATCTGCAACATCGCCAGTACTTTTAGCCTCACCATCAACAAGGAAGTTTCTAGGATCTACTTTTTCAATACCTTCTGTTTCCATGTTATGAGAACCAGTATATTCACCAGATAAACTAATCTTTAATACTTCATCAAGATTTGCTTGAGTTGGTAATACTGATGTTGGATTATTATAAATTGTTAGAGCAAGTAACTTAGATGCTCCAAGTGGTACATATATTGCATATAATGATTCTCCACCTTGTTTGATAGTGAATAAATGATATTTTGTACCAGAATAATCTTTTTCACCTTTATAATCCATTGTAAATCCTTGACTTGTACCATTGCTAACTACTTTTTCAGGAGAAATTTGTGAATAAGAATAATCCATCAATTTCATATAGAATCCAAATGTACCATCATCAATATTTAACATTCCACTTTCAGTTTTAACCATAAACTTAGTTGGAACTTCAAATGTATAACCAGAGAAATCTACTTTCTTAGTACTAACAGCTACTGGATTATCATTTCCTCCATCATTTCCATCATCATCGTTATTAGTTAAAGCTTTATATCCAAAATATCCACCTACAGCAAGACCAAGTATTAATAAAATAATTAATACGACTTTCATTGCTCCGCCTTTACTTTCTGGTTCTGGAGCAATTGGTGCATTATTCATAGGCATTCCTGGAACTGGAGCTGGTGTCGTTGGTTTTGGTGGCATTGGCATAGGCATAGGTTTAGCATTAGCTACCATACCATTTGGTTTAGGAGGCATTCCATTATTTGGAGCTGGTTTATTACCTGGCATTCCATTATTTGGAATTGGTTTATTACCTGGTAAACCATTATTTGGAATTGGTTTATTACCTGGCATTCCATTATTATTTACATTAGGTTTAATTCCTGGCATTGGGCCTAGAACTTGTGTTTCTCCCAAATTCATTCCATGATTAGGCTTTGGACCTAGATTGTTATTAGGTTGATTCATTGGCTTTACAGGTCCTGGTCCTACTGGTCCATTAACTTTAACCGGAGTTGGTGGTTCCACCTTAACTGGAGTTGGAGTTGGATTCATAGGTTGATTTGAGATAGGTTTAGGCATTGGAGCTGGTCCTTGTGGATTAGCTGGCATACCTACATTATTATTTTTTTGAACTGGTGTTCCACATAATTTACAAAACTTGTCCTCTGGAACTAAAGGACTTCCACAATTTTTACAATTCATCTTACAACCTCTCAACTATTTTCTTCGATTATCTCAAATGAAATGATTTGTTTGACAAAATCATTGTCAATTTTTTTATCATTTCCTCGTATCTTTACACTTAAAACTTTATCATCTGGCAATTTATATGTCAATATTTTAACATTAGAAACAATGTGTTTACTGTAAAGTCCATTTGTCGATTCAACATAATATCCACTATAGAGTTTTACATCGTAGTTATTTATCTTAATTGCTCCTTCATATTTCATTTCTTGATATTTTCCATACTTTTTACGAGCGTTTATAGTAGAATTCTCCTGTTCAACGGCAAAAGTCTCATTAAAATCTAAACTATATCTTACATCATATGCAAAAATATCATCATCATAGTTATAATCTTTACCAAAATTTCTTATTTCATATATATTTGTTTTATAATCTACTTCTTTAAACTCTTTAGGAATAGATACTTTAATATCATATCCTTTACTTAAAACAGATCCTCTTTTTCTTAAATAACATACATAATTATTATCAACAATTTCGCCTTTTACATAACTTGAATAGTTTTTAATATAATTAATTTTAAAACTATCAATTAATTCTCTTGATATCTCACTATTTCTATTTGAGAATTCAACCGTCATTGTATGATTACGATCTAGAGGTTGTATTAATAAAACATTTTCGTATTTACTATCACCAAGTGGTGATTCTACAGTATAACTATTTCGATACAAATATACTTGTTTATCATTTTCGTATAAACCATATAACATTAAATTTTCTTTAAAGTCCTTATTCTTTTTATATCCATTATATTTTCCATAATCACCATATATTTCTCTTTGTAAATACTCATAAACATTACTTAAATAGATATTTATATTTATATATGAGTTAGCTAGATAATCACCAAAAGCAATATAATGATATACTCCTAAATTAGAATTATAATTAATACTTTGATAATTAATTGGAATATTAAAATTAACTAAATAATTATTATTAGCAATCTCTTCTGTATATGTTTTATCTAATCCTTGATATTGTGGATTCTTTTCAACTAATTCAAATTCACTTGTTTTAATAGATAATTCATCACCTAATGAATAATCTTTATCTAATAACGTAAAATTATAAATAATATTATTTACACTATCTAGTAACATATCAAAATATTTGACATTTGCTTCAAACTTAATTATTACAACTCTACTACCTTCTTTATAAACACCTATTTTTACATTTTTTGTTTCATTTTCATATAGTAACCAATATCCACTAAAATTATTTTTTGTAATATTGGTACTTTTTTTAGATAACAATTGATAATTTTCATTATTTTTTTCAATTTCATATCTAATGTCATCAATTAAACTATCAATATCTAAATATACTTTTTCACTATCAAGTTCATAAATATTAAATGATAAATTACCTTTACCATGAGATAAAACAATATGATTATCATCTCTACTCTTTATAGACCAACTATTATCATATTTAACATAATAATTATCAGTAGTATAATCTTTCGTTTCTGATGAAAAATTCTTATAAAAGATAATAACTGCGAATGATAATAATAACATTATTATGGAGATTATAAATATCATTTTATATTTCTTTATAAAATTCATCATGTTACTATCACCACCACTAGATAATCAAGCTCTTCCATAATTGTAATTTGATAATTGTCTTTCTCATATATATATTTTTTATTACTAGCAAGAACTTCTTTAAAACCATTTTTAACTAAGTTATTTCTAAATGAAAGTGACATTTGAATTGTATTAACATAATTAGCCATATTATTTTGATATCTTAAACTTACAACACCATTATTATAATTAGCTTTAATTAAACGCATATGAATGTTTTCTTCAATCTTAGTAATATCATTTATTTCTTTCCATTTACTATCACTTATATTAATATTTTCTCTTTCGACACCATAATTAACATAATAATGATCCTTAAGTTCACTAAATGGTATTACTTTAATACTATTAAAATCAATATTATTAAATTTCTCTTGAACTTCTATTAAAGCTTCATAAGGAACTTCAAGAGATGTTGGACTATTAATTAACATTGATGTACTCATACCAATTACATAACCATCGATATTAAAGATAGGACTTCCTTCATCTTGTAAAGATAAGGGGATTGTACTTTGATAATAATCATCATTAGAAACTAATAATCCTTTTATTGCGGAATAACTAACAACATTATTGGAAATCGAAATAACTGGATCACCAATTTTAATATCTTTAGATAATTTAACATAACTATCTGTTTCTTCTACTAATTTTAATAAAGCAATATTAGCTTTTTTATTAACAGTAACAATACCATCAACTTCATATGATTTATTATTACTAAGTACGGTTAATGATTGACCATTTTGAAGAGTTCTTAATAAGAAATCCCATGTTGTAACAATTAATCCTTTATTAATAAAGAAACCATTTCCAATAAAGGAACTACCGCCTTCATAATTATTATTATAATAAGATATAATTGTAGCTAAATTCTTTCGATTATTCTCATATATTTTATTCAAATCTTCATTCGTAATATTTTTTAATTTATTAGTATTATAAATATTATTAATAGATGAATCATATTGAGGGGCTATATTAACTTGATTACTTTTACCATTATTTTTAACAGAATCTAAGTACTCTTCAATTGAATCTTTCGTTTCACCAACTAAATAATATAATTTATATACACCATTTAATGGTTTGTAATAATAATAAAGAATTAAATTAGTACGAACATCCATATATTCAAGAGGATTATCAGGATCTTCTTGTTTCATTGTAATATTTGGGAGTAAAACCGCACTTATAATTACATCATTACTTTTAAAAACACGAATATCACCAAATGATGAATATTTTATATCAAGTTCATTTATTTGATTAAACATACCTGGAACGGAAAAACCTGAAATAATATCATCTTTATACTCTTGACTATTTTCATCTAAACCTGTAACACTATTAGGATCTTTAGGAACGACAGGATTATATCTTAGTTTTAGGTATTCATTATGTCTTCGATAAAAATCTTCCGTCTTTTCTTCTTTAAAGTTCTTAGTACCTAATAGTAAATATGTCGTTTTTTTAGATAAATCAATTATTTCATTACCAACATCATCATATTTTATTTCATAAGATAATTTATACTCATTAGGGAAACTAGATAAAATATCATCTTCCATATTAAGATTTATTTTATCTTTGACAACAAAAGTATCTGAAGCATAAACAACTATGAAAACAAAAAGAATAATTACAAAACATATTTTCTTTTTCATATTATGCCTCCACATACTTCTTAAGTATACGCATAATATACTTACTAGGAAGTGACGCCTTATCATCATTTAGATAAACATCGTGGAAAGCTTCCGCAATCGTTTCATCATAAATATACTTACCACTTTCATCTTTAGATAAAGCATATTTAGATATTTCTTCTCTCCATTTATCAAATTCTATTTTTTTATTACCTTCAGATAAATATAATTCATAAGCTTCATCAAGCATCTTTTTACTAAATTCACCATTTGAAAAATTATCAATTAAAACATAAGCTTCTTTAACATTACTATTATTAAAAAGTAAAGATTGTGTTATTTTATAATATTTACGCATAGCAAAAAAAGATAAATAATGGCCTAGTTCATGAGCAACAGGAGAAGCCTTTGTTGAATTAGGTGGAAAATGACCAGATAAAGATGAATTCTTAGTAGATTCTTCAAGTAAAGAATTATTTAAGAAGAATCTTGAATTTAAAACAACTCTCATTTTATAAACAATACTATTATCCCCTTCAGCGAATGGGAAAAGTGGTTGATAATAAGCAATTACACCTTTCATTCGACTGTCCATATTACCTATTGTTAAATTAGTTATATTACCTTTAACTTTAGGGAATAATTCATATACTTTCGTCATTGCTTTATATAATTCATTTGCTAAATTAATATCAATTTCACATAAATTAACTGCCGTAATATCAAAATCATTCATCATTTTTTCTTCAATCTTAAGAATTTCTGTTGGACAAGAATCTTTTTGTGATTTAGAATCTTTTCTAATTAATTCATAAGCTTCTTCTACATTACTTACAGTTGAATTAGAATATGTATTATTTATTTCTACAACTGTTTGATTAGTATTACGAGAACTCTCTACAGAACTTGAAGTAGTTGGGTTTATAGAAATATAGTATGCATTGTGAGTATTATGATAAGAAATAAAAAGTACGCCAAAGAATAACAATAGGCCAACAACAAAGCCCATTATTATATATTTTTTGTTATTAGATTTTTCATTATTATCCTTAATAATTTTATTCCCACAATTACTACAAAAATTACATTCAGGAGTTAAATTATTACCACAATTTGGACAATACATTCTAATCACCCTATTCTAATAAAATTTTACCACAAAAAAAGTAATTATTAAACATAATTACTTTTTAATTTTTATTTAATTTTATTTAATGATGTATAGTGTACATTGTTGTTAGTATCATATACTTCTAACATAACATAGTAATCACCATTTTCAAGATTTGTAATCTTTGTTTCTACATCATCTTTAGCAAAGTCAATTTTTTCTTCAGTAACTGTTTCTTTCCATTTAGAATCAACTTTATTACCAAAATTATAACTATATGAACTAAAGTAATATTTACCATAATCAGCTAAATTTAATAATGCCATTGAAACACTCTTATCAGTTTTTGATTTCTTAGTAGCACTTACTAATTTACCATTTTCATCAAAACCATATGTAACAGCGTCAGTATCTTTAACTTCGCCTTCTTTAGCTAAATAACCATGAGCACGATAACTTTCATTAGTATAATCGGTATAGATATAACTATCTTTTAACATGATATATCCTTCACCAAGATTAATTGTTAAATCATTGCCATTTAAGATTACATTATCACCATATTTAATTTCTTGATATTTATCACCTTTCTTTTCGAACACATGATACTTAACAGAAATAATATCTTCTTTCTCATCATCAGCTAAATTTAATTTTAAAATCTTGTTAGCAATTGAAATATTATTTTTAAAGTGTCCATTATCAAGTTGTAACATTGCAGATGAAGTTGATGCAGATGCTAATTTAAAGTTAAAGTCTTTTATAAATTTACCATATTTAGGATCAAAATTTTGTTTTTCATAATAAGCAACAAAGCTTTCTCTCATAGATTTATCAGCTCTATAAGGGAAATAAATAGACATACATTTTGAATTGTTTTTACCAATAGAGTTTGTGTAGCAGTTAACTACTACTTTATTAAATGTTGATAATAACTTACTACTATTATAAGTAGATTTATCTTTAAGATTATCAACTAATTTGTATAAGTCAATAACATCAAATGCAGGTTCTCCACCTAACATTGCGTATTGATATAATCCATTACGAACACGAGATATTGTATAATAATTAGTATTAACATTAATTCCTTCGAAGAAACTTCCAACTTCTCGTTCTAATTCGGCCATATTTGATAAATCAACTGTAGCATAAGCCATAACCATATTTCTAAATTCTGAACTTGCTTTTACAACAGCTGTATTAGCTGTATTGTTATAATATGATTCAGCAAATTTGTTACCAACAGTGATGAAATCCATATCACCAGTAATATCATTTAAGAAATCAAGTACATGGATAGAACTACCACCTAAAGTCATTTCTTCAGAAGCAACCATATAATCTGCATAATCTTTTAATACTGTTGCAACTTCATAGTTACCATTTAAACACGTTCTAAAAATAATACCTTCTAATTTATTAGCTGAATTAAATGGACTAGTTGAAAATGCTTGTTTGAAATGTGGTAATTGCATAAATGATCCTTCATAGTGATCATCGGTTATTGCACCTTGCCATGCACCACCATGTGAATAAATAATTAAATCATACTTTTCAGCTTTATAATTTTTATAAGCATAATTTAAGAAATCACTTAAAGTCGTTGGTAAAGACATATTTAAAGTTTGATATGATTTTTTCTTTACAAGACCAGATTTTGTTAATTCATAAATAGCATTTTCATTAGCACTAAATTCATTATGCCATAACTTCGTTCCACCGGCATAAATAACAACATTCATATTATCTAAATCAACACGGGATGGAATAATAGAATTCAAATCACTTGTTACGGCTGCAACTTCTGATTCAAGATTTGATGCTGATATATAAATCATCATTGTTCTCTTTTTCGTTCCACCGCCACCAATACCATTAGAAGCTAAGAAAATAACTAAACCAACAACGGCTACTAATCCAAGAAGCGCAAATGCACCCATTCCGCTTTTCTTTCTAGGAGGAACATAACCTCCCATTGGTTGCATTGGAGCCTGATATACAGGTTGGCCTGGATTAACAGGTCGCATTGGGGCAACACCATTCATTGGTTGAATTGGTGTTATTGCAGGTTGCATTGGAGCAGCCTGATTCATTTGTTGAACTGGCCTTACTTGAGGTTGAACCGGAATAGCCTGGTTCATTTGTTGAACTGGTGTAACTTGAGGTTGAACTGGAGTAGCTTGATTCATTTGTTGAACAGGAGCTACTTGTGTTTGAACCGGAGAAACACCATTTGCTTGTTGCATTGGAGTTACTGTCGTTGCTTGATTTGGAACTTGACCCATGATTTCAGTATTTAATGGATTACCACAAGCAACACAAAACTTTGTTCCTTCTTCATTTTTATTTCCACATCTAGTGCAAAACATAACACACCTACCTTATCATAACCATCATACCATTTATGTATTTAAAAAGATAGTGAATTTATTCATTTTCACTATCTTTTTTTTCTTGATTTACATTTTCAATCATATCAGGCATTTTCTTAATAGCATTTTTATTATGTAAGAAATCTTCAATCAACTTTATAGCTTCATATGTTAAACTTTCTCGAAAAACATCATGAGTAATATTTTCTAAATGAACAATTTTCTTATATGGATTATCTAGTTGTTCATAAATAAGATTAATAGCCTCTTCTGGAACAATTTCATCACTAGTTCCTCTAATAATTAAAGTTGGTATATGAACATCTTTACATGTTTCTTCATTTTCTTTAACAATCTTTCTAAATTCAATCACATAAGTTGTTGGTAGTTTAAAAAATCTACTAGCAACAAGTTTAAATCCATATTGACTTAAAATCTTTTGGCCTTTTACAATTGAGTTTTTAACACTAAAGGTTCCATCTTCAAAACCAATATGACGAAATGCAGGGGCAACTAAAACCAGTTTTTTAATCTCTTTATATTTACTTGCTAAATAAGAAGCAATTACACCACCCATTGAATGACCAATAACATATATTGTTTGATAACCATGATTAATTAAAAACTCTACTTCACTTTCAGCTTTAGAAATCCATTCTGTATACTTAATATCACGATCAGTTACTCCTTCATGACCTGGAAGGGTAAATGTAAATACATCATAATTCCATTTAAGTTCAAGTTCATGATAAAGTTTTTCTTGATCATATACTCCACCAGCAAACCCATGAACAATTAATATTGCTTTTCTAAATAATTTCATTTTTTATTCCTTTCTAAAATAAGCTCCGATACATTCAGAAACTTTTATTCCATCAATAGCTGCTGATGTAATACCACCAGCATAACCACATCCTTCTCCACAAGGATAGATTCCTTTAATATTACTTTCTAAGTTTTCATCTCTTATAATCCTAATTGGTGAACTAGTACGACTTTCAACACCAGCTAAGATACAATCAGGATTATTAAAACCTTTTATCTTTTTATCAAAATAAGCAAATGATTCATGTAAAGATTTATTAATATCATCACTAAATAATTTATTTAAATTAGCAAAAGTATATTTACCCATAAAAATAGGATTTATACTTTTAAAAGAATTACTTTCCCTATTATTTAAATAATCTCCTAATAATTGAATAGGAATATGACCATTTCCTAATGAATAAGCACACTTCTCTAATTTCTTTTGAAACTCGATACCATCAAATAAATTATCACCGTAATCATCTTTATTAACAGTTACTATTATAGCACTATTACTATTTTCACTATCACGATTATGATTACTCATACCATTAACTACTAAATGATTTTCTTCACTACTAGCATTAATAACATAACCACCAGGACACATACAAAAGGAATATACTCCTTTATTATTACTAGCTTTATAAGTTAATTTATAACTAGCATTATCTAAATATTTAGCATATTTACCATATTGACTTTCATTAATAAACTTTTGTTTATGTTGAATTCTTACACCAACAGCAAAAGGTTTCGATTCCATATCTAATTTATTATCATTTAGCATATATATTGTATCACGAGCAGAATGACCAATTGCTAAAACAACACAATTTGTATCAATTTCAATATTATCATTTACAACAATACCTTTAAGACAATTATTCTCTATTATTAAATTAGTTAATTTTGTATTAAATCGAAATTCTCCACCCATTGATATAATCTTATTTCGTAAATTAACAATAACACTACGTAATAAATCTGTACCAATATGAGGATGATTACTATAAAGAATATTTTTAGGAGCCCCACAATCAATAAAAGTTTCCATAACCATTCTCCCACGATTATTAATATCTTTAATTAAAGTATTTAATTTACCATCAGAGAAGGTTCCCGCTCCACCTTCACCAAAAGAAATATTACTTTCACAATTTAATTTATTTGTTTCAAAGAAAATATTAACATCATTAACTCTTTCTTCAATACATTTACCTCTTTCAATAATTAATGGTTTATATCCCATACATACTAAATTATAGGCACAAAACAAGCCTGCTGGACCACTACCCACTATTATTGGTCTATTAATAAGTTCATTAGTTCCAGTACTAATAAATTTATACTTTCTATTTGGTGCAACACTAACATCTTTATATTTTTTCTTTAAAATAATATTTTCATTTTTAACATTTATATCAACTTCATAGACAATCATAATATTATTTTTATCACGAGCATCTATTGATTCACGAATTATTTTTATTTCTAATAAATCTTCTTTATTTATTTTTAATCTATTTATAATTTTATTTTTTAATTCATCATAATTATTATTCAATAAATTAATTTTAATATTTTTGATATTAATCATTATGATCACCTATTGCTAAAGCTGCAAGATAGCCTGTTATAAAAGCAAAAGACATATTATAACCGCCACAAATACCATCAACATCTAATATTTCTCCTGTTATATAAATATTAGGTACAACAAGAGATTCCATTGTCTTTTCATTAACTTCAGATAGAGGTACTCCTCCTGTACAAACTTGCGCATTTGAGTAATCATTACTACCTATTACATCAACACGAAAATCATTTATTATTTTACTTAGTCTTTCTTTCTCTTCTTTTGTTAAATCATTATAATAACGATTACCATCAATATTACTTAGTTTTAAAAACAAATTAATTAATTTTTTATTAAAAATAGTCTTTAAACTATTAATAAGAGGTTCATCAATATTACGTTTATCCATAAACTCTTTAAAATCTTTTTGAAAGAAATCAATCGTTACATAAAAATCTAAATTCTTTGATAAAGCTTTATTAGCTATTCCACTTATATCAAAGACACAAATTCCACTTATACCATCCCTAGCTAGTTGAATTTCGCCAACACTTTCTTTTCTTAAGCGATTGTTAATAATTAATCTTACTTTAGCTTGACTTCTAACACCATCCCAATCATTTAAATATGTTCCACGACATTTTAATTTAGTTAAAGCTGGAAATACGGGATTAATCGTATGAGTTAATCCTTTTAATAAAAAATATGAATTACATTCTTTAACGGATGCAAGGCTTCCTGAACTAATAATTAATTTATCACAAGTAAGATCCCGATTAGTTGTTTCTAAATAAATCTTTTTATTAACAATACTTACTTCGGTTACTTCTTCATTTAATAAAACTTCTACACCTTTAAGATTGTTTACCAAAACATCTCTTATACTACTAGCTTCTCTACTATTAGGATAATAATAACCATCTTTAATTGTGGGATAAATTCCTAATGAGAATAAATAATTAAGACAATCTTCTTGATTAGATAAAATACTATCTAATTTATCTTTATCATCAGTTTCATAAAAATAACTTTCTAAATTAGTATGCCAAAAATTACATTTACCATTACCAGTTTTTAGTATCTTCTTACCACATTCATTATTCTTTTCAATAAGAATAACTTCATGTTTGTGTCTTAAAATAGAAGCTGCTAGCATACCTGATACACCAGCACCAACAATAACTATTTTCATACAGTCTCCTTATTCTTCTTAAATTATATCACTCATTAAAAATGATATCATATATGTCATCTAAATTAATTTCTTTTTTATCGATAAAAACAATTTTTTTGTTTGCAATATCTATCTTTCTTATGTTACCTTTATATTCTTTGTAACTACCACCATTTTTTTTAATATCTTTTATAAAATAATAAACAATTATTTCTGGTTTTTCTTTTATATGTTCCATAATTATTTGCAATTTCATATCAATAATTGATTTCATATCTTCTGACAATAGTTTTTTTTCTTCTGTTAATCTTGATGTTTCATTTATAGAATCAGCAAATCCTGTTAAAGCCGCAAATGGCGAAAAAGTAGAAGCTCGAGATTCTATAGACATTCTTTGATGTTTTTTAAATTCAAAATGAGGAATATTAATAATATCACTATATTGATTCATCCTTTATGTCCACCAACTTCCTTATTTCTTTCAATTGTTGTAGCTCCATCTTCTAAATCCATACCTTTAATTATGGCATTTTTTCCATATTTATTTTTTATATTAATAATTGTTCTTTGAATAATTCTTTCTTCTTTTTCTGATTCTAATTCTTTTTCTTTCTTTTTATCTTCTTCCATATTATTAGAGAATAAATCAAATTGTTTATATATTTTTTTATCAACAACTTCATTTTCATTAATTAAATTACATACTGTAATATTAATTCTTCTTGTTAATAACTTTGAATTTACAATTCGATTATAAAGTTTAATAACCGCTTCCATAATAATTTTTGTTGATGAAGTATAATGATCTAATCGAATCGTTCCATGGGCTTCCTTAGGAACCATTCTTCCATAAAAATCTTTCTTTATTTCACCATTATATTCACACATAATCTTTGGATTATCTAAATTAGAGCCATCATAAAATACCGTTAAAACAATTTGATTAGTTACAAAATGTTTATTGACCATTTCTAAAGTTAATAACTCTGTCATTTCATCAACAATTATTTTCGTTTTTTTATAGTCATATGGTTCATGAAGAACTTGTCCTGATGACAAGCAGTTTGACTTAGGTTTATAGTTCTTGATATCTTTCATTGTACAAGGTTCATAACCCCATGCGTGATCAATTAAAATTTCGGCGTTTACACCAAAGAGTTTAAATAATTTATCTTCATCATTAATTGAGCATAAACAAATATCACCCATCGTATGCATACCATTTTCAATTAATCGTTTAGAGATACCTTTTCCTACTCTCCAAAAATCCGTTAGAGGTTCATGTTCCCATAATAATTTTCGATATGTCATTTCATCAAGCTTTGCGATTCTTACACCTTGTTCATTAGCTTTTACATGCTTAGCAACAATATCCATAGCAACTTTAGCAAGATATAAATTGGTTCCAATACCACCTGTTGCAGTAATACCAGTTGTATTATATACATCCTGAATAATAGTTGTTATTAATTCTTCACCTTTCTTTTTATATAATTTCAAATAATTTGTAATATCTAAGAAACATTCATCAATAGAATATACATAAATATCTTCTGGTGCTAGATACTTAAGATAAATATTATATATTTGATTGCTATATTTCATATATAATTTCATTCTTGGAGTTGCAACAAGATAATCAAGTTCAAGACGAGGATTATTTTTCAAATCAATATCATTATGTGACTTGCCTATAAAATCACCTTTTATAGATTCTTTTCTTTTTTGATTAATTTCTTTTACTTTTTGAACAACTTCAAAAAGTCTAGCTCGGCCACCTAAGCCATATTGTTTAAGAGATGGCGTTACTGCAAGACAAATTGTTTTTTCTGTTCTTGATTTATCAGCAACAACTAAATTAGTTGTTAAAGGATTAAGTTTCCTTTCAACACATTCAACAGATGCATAAAAACTTTTTAAATCGATACATGCATAAACCATAATATCACCTATTTTTTCAATTCATTTACTCTTCGTAGAATCTCTTTAAAGTTTTTTTCTTGACCAATCTCTGTTGGATGATAATAATGTTTATTCTTTAATGGTTCAGGCATACATTCCATTTTGGCAATATGATTTTCAAAATTATGAGCATATTTATATCCTTTACCATTTCCCATTTCTTCATCAAGTTTGGTAACCGCGTTACGTAGGTGCATTGGTACCTTTACATCCATTGTTTTCTTAGCGTCCCCACTTGCTTCACCATAAGCAACTTCCAATGAATTACTCTTTGGACAAAGAGATAAATAAGTAACACATTGCGTTAAGATAACATTACACTCAGGAACTCCGATATAATGACATGCATCATAACATGCTACTGCTTGTAATAGTGCATTAGGGTTAGCTAGTCCTACATCTTCAGATGAAAAACGAATAAGTCTTCTTGCGATATAAAGTGGATCCTCACCTGACTCTAACATACGAGACATATAATAAATAGCAGCATCGGGATCACTATTTCGCATCGATTTATGAAGAGCGGAAATTAAATTATAATGCTCTTCCCCATTTTTATCATATAAAAATACTTTATTATCTAAAATTTTATTAATATTTTTATCATTAATTGTCTTCTTACCTTTTTCAATTGGTGTTAAGTTAATAACATTTTCTAAGGTATTTAATGCGCCTCTTGCGTCACCCGAAGAATTACTAGCAATTAGTTTTAGTACACTATCTGTTACTTTAACATTTTTATAATCTTCATTTTTCTTTAAAGCTCGTTTTAGTATACCAACTAAATCATCAATTGTTAAACTATGAAGAGCATAAACTTTACAACGCGATAACAAAGCGGAATTAACTTCAAAAGAAGGATTCTCAGTTGTTGCCCCAATTAAAATTATTAAACCACTTTCAACATGAGGTAAGAAAGCATCTTGTTGAGCTTTATTAAACCTATGAATTTCATCTACAAAAACAATTGTTTTACGATTATTAAATTGATTAAGACGTGCTGTTTCCACAATCTTTTTAATATCATTAACACCACTAGTTACCGCACTAACTTCATAAAAAGCAGAACTAGTTTCATGAGCAATAATCTTAGCTAATGTTGTTTTACCAACACCTGGAGGTCCAAAGAAAATCATTGATGTAATACTATCACTTTCAATCATTTTTCTAATTGCAGAATTCTCACCAACCACATCTTCTTGCCCAAAAAATTCATCCAAAGTTTGTGGTCTCATTTTATAAGCAAGTGGTTTAAAATCATATTTTTCTTCAGTTACATCAAATAAAGTATTCATACACCCTCCGTTTCTTATATTATAACAAAAAATAGATATTATTTGCATAATATCTATTTCATTTTACTAATCCCTTTATCTTTTTCAAAAGGCATTTCTGCTGCCTTAAAATTATATACAGGTTTAATTATTCTTTCAACTTCTACAGTTGGTATTATATAACTTCTTATTTCTTCTAAACTTTTATAGGCAAATGGAGATTCGTCAATAGTATCTTCATTTACTGATGAAGTATATATACCTCTCATCGATTCTTGATAATCTAGAAGATTGATGCGTTCTCGTGCTTGTGTTCGGGACATTATTCTTCCAGCCCCATGTGGAGCGGAGTAATTCCAATCAGGATTTCCTTTACCAACACCAATTATACAACCATCTCTCATATTAATAGGAATAATTACTCTTTCACCTTCACGAGCTGATATTGCTCCTTTTCTAACAATGTTATCAGAAAATGAAATATAATTGTGAACTGATTCAAAATAATTATCTAATTTCCACCCCATATGCTCAGCAATTCTTTTTGCAATCGTAAATCTATTTATAATTGCAAATTCCTGACATATCATCATATCATGTAAATAAGATTCTCGATACTTACCATCTAAATAAGATAAATTTTGTGGAATGTCATTTAAATATTCTCTATATTCTGAAATCAATTGTTCTAATTGTGACTGAATCTCGTTTCCTTTTCCTAATTCTTTACATCTTTTGATTATTTCAACTCTTTTTATACGATACTCATTATATTTTTTTACACGAATTTGATTTGCAATGCCTTGATAATAATTGGCAACTTGTGTACCTAAATTTCTAGAGCCTGTATGAATTATCAAATATTTTTCACCATCTTCGCTCTCATCTATTTCGATAAAATGATTACCACCACCTAAAGATCCTAAAGATTTTTCAAGCCAATCAATATTTTTCAACTGACTATAGCAAAATAATCTTTTTAAATCAAAATCTTTAATTTTAGAAGAATTTACTTCTAAACCACTAGGTATCTGAGTATTAATGAAATCGTCAAGTTTTTTATAATCAATATCAATTTTTCCTAAAGAAACACAAAGCATTCCACAACCAATATCAACACCAACTATACTTGGAATAACTTTATCTCCTAAATCTCCAGTAAAACCAATTACGCTTCCTTTTCCAGCATGAACATCTGGCATAATTCTAATTTTACTATTTTTAAAAGCTTCTAATTTAGCTAATGTATCAATTTGTTTTCTTGCATCATCTTCAATATTATCAGTAAAAATTTTTATATTACTCATTGCATCACCAAATTACATTCTAGTTTTACCGCCATAATAATCAATTAAGTGTTGCATTTCTGCTTTAACTTTATCATTCGCATATCCAAAGAAATATTCATGATCAATATCTTCATATGCTAAATTTTCAATGATAATACCTACTCCAAAATTAACAACAGTCTCATCTTCTGATGATAACATCTTACTTAATAATGATGCCATTCTTTTTGTAACATCATCGTTTTTATTCTTTATTTCAGGAATTGCATATGGCAAAAATGTTAATATAGTAAATTCATAGGCATCACCATATACAGGTTGATTAACTACCAGTTCCTTATATTCGTTCTCCAAATTAGGAAATTCATTTATGATTAATTTAAGTATTTCAGCATCATTTTGCATTTTTATGTCTCCTTTCATTGAGTTTATGCATTATTTTATATTCAATATTATTTTGTTCGTACACTATCTAATTCGTTAAGAAGCCAATTAAGTACGTAAAGATCTCTTTCTGTATAGTGACCAACTCTAAGATTATTAACTTTTCTATTTGGATCAAATGGTTGATATGTTCCACCTTTTGCTACCCTCTCTTGTTGTATTCGCTCCCAATTATCTCTATTTTTTTGCCATTGTTCATAGGCAGCCTTTCTTTTTTCAAAGAATTTATAACCATTATCTACTTTAGTCTGATGTGTTTTATTTGTTCCGTCAACACCTGATCCAGTAGTTCTTTCACTTCTTACAGCATCTGCAGAACCACCATCTCCATGATAATTATTGCCTTCTCTTCCACGATATAATTGATCTATTTGAGCTTTTAGCTCTGGATCATCAGTCATAGCTTTTAGCATTTCTCCAAGAACATTTACACTTTTTCCTTTTTGGGCTGCTACTTTGTAGAAAATTTCATTCATATAATCATCATATAAACCTGCGTCTTTTAATTTTTGTGCTATTTCTTTTGCATGTGGTTCATTAAGCTTTTCTAAAACAAAATTACGAGCTTTTCTCCATGCATCTTCTGCAGCTTCAGGTGTCATACCATTCTTTTGAGCTTCAGCAAGGAATGCGTCCTTTTGAGACTCAGAATAATTCCACATTGCTTCTGAATCACTTGGAGAAACACCGTCTTGTTTAGCTCTTAAATAGAATTGCTCTTCTTCAGTCAATTTAATATACATTTGACCTTCGTAATCATTTATATCACTTGCAGGGATAACAAAGATATTACCATTAGCATCAACTTTTTGGTAATTATTGGTATTAGGATCATATAGAATATGTTCCCCTTCACCAAGTTTAATTCCCATTTTTCTTGCAGTTTCATCATCAATATTGATTGGCATATCAGCTGAATGATTATATTGATAAGTTTGAACAGCTTGAACAAGTAAACTATTAGGATGTTTTTTACAATAATCTTCCCATATTTTTCCGCCAGCAGCTTTTAAAGCTAATACTTTTTTTCCTATGGATGAATCCCACATCTTTTGTTCAACATTTGCACAAAACTCTTGATAACTACTTCCTGTAACCGCTATTGTAACACCATTTGCAATCGTTAACAATACTTTGTTTGTACCATTCATGATTGCTGCAGTAAATGCACCTTGAATAGCAGCTTCAAAACCTTGTTCAGTTAATTTACTTATATCAAATGGTTCACCAAGTATTACACTTCTTAGACCTCCATCTAAATATGTACCAAGTAAAGTTCTTACTGCTTGTTGTCCCATACCTTTTAAATATCCTTGAAGAGTATCAAGGGCTGCCGTGTTACCATTAAGTCCGGCGATACCACTTAAGCATCTATTTAATACAGCCGTCGATACACCAGACAATGCTCCATATAAATATGCTCGAGCACTTGATGCTCCACTCTGCATAGCTGATTCAGTACTAGCACCAAACGCTGCTGCAGCTTGTAATATTGGACTCAATACTTTTCCAACTCCTGGAATAAAATATGCGAGGGTTGGAATAGCTTGTTGACCAACAGATGACATAATCTGATAATTTGCTTTTAATATCTCACGATTTACTGGAGATAACCCTTTATTATATATATTTTCTTCACCTAATAAGGAAAGCATAAACATATTTCGATAATCTTCAGCGCTTCTAATACCATCTGCATCCCAAATATGACCTATATTGTTGAAAAAGCCTTCTATTCCGTCTTTAAAACCATCCCATCCAGATCTTAAGAATCCATCAATACCACCATATTCCATAATTCTTAAAGCCGCTTCTTCATAACCTTTTCGTTGGTTAATCAAATCTTCCATGGCTTTTAAATAACCTTCAGCTTCAGAATTACGACCAGTTTCTTTGAACATTGTATAAAGAGCAAGTTCTTTTTGATCTAAATATTTTAATCTACCATCAGTTGTATTACTATAGTCTCTTACTAAATAATCAAGATATTCTTTTGTAGACATATCACCTTCAAAAGGCATTATCTTTTCATATTGCTTATAATTATATATAGTATTTGATAAACTTTGAATACTTTCTCTTAATTCTTTTTCATTTTTCAAAAGATAAGAAGTAAGATCAGCAGCATTTAAATTTTTTACCTCTTCACTTAATGTATCTTCATTAAAGACCGTTACAGCTCTTGTTGTAGATAACTGATTAAAAATTCTATTTTTTAAACAATTTATTGCACTTTCATTATTTTGAATATCGTCCCAGTAAGTTTTACCGTTACAATTCTTATAATACTCTTCTATAAACTCTCGATCACTTGTTTGACATGATAAATATTCTTGCAAAAAAAGAGCTTCTGCACGATCAGCTGGAGCATATCCACCTGTCCCGCATGAAATGGGAATATCTCCCATTCCAGATTCTTTCCAACTTTGGCCAGAACTATATTTATACAACTTATTAAAAACGTCATTCTCAATTATGAAATCAAAAGTATCAGACATTGCACTAAGGTCCATTACTTCATATTTATTACGAACAATACTATCACCGAGTCCAAGTCCATTTATAATTCCATATAATAAATTAGCAAAATCGGAATTAAATAATAAATCATTATAACCGTATTTTTCTTCATATTCATTCTTTAATTGCTCTAATTGAGTTTCATAATCCTGTATTAAATTAGCTAAATAAATTTTTCTTTCTTCTAATGGTCTATCATAAAACTCTTTCGTTTCAGGATCCATATACGAATTAAGAGAAAATATTTCACCAATAATAGAATTAATAACGATTCCCAAATTATGATCAATATTCTCATATGCTTGTAATGAATAATCAACATTTGTCACAATATTTGTTAATAATTCACTTGTTTTGTCTATTCTTTCTGTCGGATCAGTATTTGCTGCAACAACCGTATCATAATACGTCAATAATTCACCATCCAAAGCACTTGTCGTATATAATCCTTTTACACTTTCCATGCTAGTTAAGGAATTATCATGATATTCCATTACTCTATTGAATCTATCAACGTCTATATGAATTTTATAATTTTGACCAGTGGCATTTTGCAAACGATATGTCTCTTGACTTTTGGAAAATTCACTTAAACTTTTTCCTGAACTTAATTCTTCATTAATAGCAGCAATACCATCACCTAATGTTGCATCTTTGTCTAACTTTCTTAAAGTTTTCCCATTTATTTTTATTTCATATGTACCATCTTCATTTAAAACTATTTCAGCATCATATTCGTCTTCAGGAAGATATTGTTTTAAATAGTTTTCTAATACTTTTTTATTCTCTTCATCAATTTTATCTGCTGCTGTATATGTTGGATTAGATTCTACTGATTTTTTTACTTCTTCACAAACTTTATCGCCTTTACCTTCTTCGTAATCAACAATATGTTTTTCACCATCAATAACAACCTCACATTTACCATCTCTAAAAGTTATTGATTCAACAGTCTTTCCAGTATCTTTTTCGATTTGGGCAATTATGGATTCTGCAGAATCAGTTGTTTCACCATATGTATGATTAACATAGTCATTAGAATTAGACCTTCTTAAACTTTGATCATATTCAGCATTTCTTAATATTTCTTCTAACTCACCATATGTAGTACTGTTATCAACAATTGCTACAATTTTAATATCGTCTTCTACTCCATTTAAATATATATATGTTTTATCCCCTTTTCTCTCATATATAAATTGAGAATTTCCATATACATTTATTGATGGATCATTAATATCAAATGCTTGATCTTCTTTTTCCTGTCCATAGTAATTCGCCATAATATCACCTTTTTATTCTATTTCTGAAGAATTATCAGTTGATTCATCTGTAGTCTCGGATTGAGCGGCAAGTCTACGTCTTTCTTCTTCCTCTATTCTTCTATCTATTTCTTCAGCTTTTGTACTAATTAAAGATTTATAATTTCCTAAATCAGATACTAGCGAATCAATTTCATCTTTTATTTCTTTATTGCCTACAATTACATTATATGTTAATAAATCGTGAACATTTTCAGGATCTAATCCTAATTCTCTATCAACATTATTTAAAGATGTCTTTGCTGTTTCTAATTCACCTTCTACTTTACTAACACTACCACTATAACTAGCTGCTTCATTTACATATTTTCCCATACTAGTCTCCTATTCCTACTCCACGTTTCATTTGATCGTTAGTTGTATAGTAAAGTTGATTTAATTGTTTTATTGTAGTTGCTAGATTTCCCATTGATGTACACGTTTTCTTTGATTCTATTAGATAATTTATCAACGACTCTTTTAATACTTTTCCTGTTGGTGAATTATATTTTTTTTCTAAATCATCAGAAAGTAAAATTAAATAATCAAGCATCTCATCTAATTTTTTAGATTCATCTTCAAGGTCTTTTGAAAATGTATCAATAGTCTCCGAGTTAATTACTGTATTATACATCTTCAATTTCACCCCTTTTTCGCTTTTCATTTCTTATTTGTTCCAATATTTCTTCGAACGTTTTCTTAATATCTTCCATTCCATCAGTATAATCTCCTAATGCTTTATCAAAAAAACCAATATATAAATCAAGCATTCTAGGAATAACTGATAAATCATAAAGTTTATTACTAAATAAATCCAAAGCCGTAGTACTAGCAGTTCCTTCCCACTCTAATTTATCTTGTAATTTCGCAACAACATCTAATTCATTTCTAAATTCTTCAACTCTATTTTTGAATTCCTCTTTATAGTCTCCAAAACTACTAAAGTCCATATGATATTGCATATAATCACCTACTTTACACTTCATTCTATACTTATCTAATCGTATTATACAAAAAAATAATATTCATTTAAAGACAACAGATTACTTTTAACATTATTTAACATTTAATTTTACATAAAAAAAAAGGAATCATATTGATTCCTTATTTTGTTTTTGCAGAAACTTCTTCTTTATCATCAAATAATTGAACACCTGAAGCTTTAAAATTATATACAGGTTTTATAACACGTGTTACTTCAACCGTTGGTGTTATATGATATAAGATTTCTTCTAGTGATTTATAAACAAATGGTGCTTCATCAACTGTTTCTTCAGTAACAGATGTTGTATATATACCACTCATAGCTTCTCGATATTCTTCCATGTTAACGCGTTCTCTAGCTTCTTTTCTTGACATAATTCTTCCAGCTCCATGAGGTGCTGAATAATTCCAATCAGGATTTCCTTTTCCTACACCAATAATACAACCATCACGCATATTAATTGGAATAATTACTCTTTCTCCTTCGCGAGCTGAAATGGATCCTTTTCTTACAATATTATCATCAAAAGAAATATAATTATGGACAGATTCAAAGTAATCATCTAATTTCCATCCCATATGTTCTGTAATACGTTTAGCAATTGTGTATCGATTTAATACTGCAAATTCCTGACATATTTTCATATCATGTAAATATGCTTCACGATATTTTCCTTCTAAATAAGCAAATTCAGATGGAACTCTTGGTTCAAAATTTTCATATTCTTTAGCAAGATCAGTAAGAGCTTTTTGAATCTCTTGTTCACGACCTTCTTCTTTATATTGTTTTATCAATTGTTCTCTTCTTTCGCTAAATTCAAGGATACCATGATTACATATTTGATCAGCAAGATTTTGATAATATGCTGCAACTTGCGTTCCTAAGTTTCTAGATCCTGTATGAATTACTAAATATTTTTCTCCATCTTCAGCTTCATCAATTTCAATGAAGTGATTTCCTCCACCTAAAGATCCAATTGCATTCTCAAGTCTTCCTGTATCTTTTAATCTACTGTAACAATATAATCTTGTTAAATCAAAATCTACTATTTTTTGATCATTAACAGCAAGTCCATTAGGAATTGAACTACTAATAAAATCATCTAATTTCTTATAATCAATATCAACTTTTCCTAATGATACACAAAGCATACCACAGCCAATATCACCACCAACGATATTAGGAATAACTTTATCTCCTAAATCACCAGTAAAGCCAATAACACAACTTTTACCACTATGAACATCGGGCATTATTCTTACTTTACTATCACGAAAAGCATCTTGATCTAGCAATTCATCAATTTGCCTTCTCGCTTCATCTTCTATATTATCTGTAAATATTTTTAAATCACGCATCAAATCAACTCCGTTCTTATCTATCTTGCTCTTCCGTTTCTTTCCAAAAAGGTATTAAAAAACATTTCAGAGATTTTGCTATCCGTAATTGGTAGTAATTCGTTTATTCTATTTAATATTTCTTCTTTTTCTTGAACATCTTTCATATCAAATTGATTTAAGAAACTAATTGCAATACAAAACAATTATGTCATTTATCCCATCCGAATTAACATGTATCAATTTACTAGAACTCATATTCTCACCTACTCTATAATTATCCAATATTATTATACAAAAAAACTATCGGTAATTAAACACGATAGCATTTTTTTGCATTATTAAACGTCTAATTTTACACCAAAGAATCTGTAAGATAGATTATGTTCATTATCAAAATCAATAAAACTTTTGAGGAAACTCTCTCGATCATATTCTATTATTCTTTTTTCATATGTTATATCTTTAAGAATATTAACAATATAGTAACTAGTTTTATTATCATATACACAACCACTAGTACCAACATCAACTATTGATAAATCAGGATATTCAAAATTAATATGATTATGACCAACAAAATAGAAATCACAATTTAGTTTTTTAGTTATTTCTTGTAATTTATCTTTATCTTCCATAATATCCACAGGATAAAATAATTTATTATGTTTCATACTTTTAAGAAAGAAATGACTAAAATAAATCTTTTTACCATCATATTCTTTTTCAAGATATATTGGTAATTTATTAATAAAATCTAAATGTTTTTCTTTTATCTTTTTATGAACCCATAAATGATGGCGATTACCTTCTTTGTAAAAATCAACATCACTTTCTTTCATTTGTCTTTCTTCATGATTACCTAAAATCATTGTAATATCAGGATGATTCATTATAAATTCTAAACATTTAATTGGTTGTGGTCCAATACCAATTGCATCTCCTAAATATATAATTTCTTTAATATTTTGTTTTTTAATATCGTTATATATACTTTCTAATGCTTCATAGTTTCCATGAATATCAGAAAAAACTGCAAGTTTCATAAATCACCTACTTCATTAATATTTTACCATTTCTTTTAACTATTTCATCAACACCAACAGATACAATATTATCTTGAAAAGGTCCTAATTCTTTATTATTAACTTCTTTTAATAAATAATATACACATTCATCTAATTCTTCATTTGTTGTCTCTTCTAAATAAATATCTCCACTTAAGGAACTAACCAAATTATATGGACATGCTGATATTTGATTAGCAAATCTCTTTGGAATACAAACAGCATAAACTTTAAACATAATATCCCCCCTATCTAATTATTGTATGTTTAAAATACTTTTCTTGAAAATCAATTAAATTATTAATTTCCGAATCAGTATAATTAACCCCTTTCGGTACTATTATTAATTTATCATCATTATCATCGAGCCTTTTAATAATTGCAATACAAATACCTTCGTATCTTTCTACTATATCATCTACTCCTAATAAGTAACAATCAATCTCTTCATTATCATCAGATAATGTATTAGGTAGATAACCATAATTAACAGAATAAATAAGATCATGTTTTGGATGTTTACTACCAATTGGTCGATCAATAATAATAGATAATTTAGAACCAATAAATTCTTTTTTTAAATCATCAATAATATTTTCCATAATATTATCAAAGTCATTTGATAAATCATATGAATTGATATTAATCTTTTTAAAACAATCATTATAGTAATCATTCCTTTTTATAAAACAATCACATTTATCCATTAAAACATCATCATTAAAATTATTAATCCATTCATTTTTATCATACTTCTTTATTCTATCAAATAAATCTTCTTTAGATAAATTATTATAAGTAAGACCAATTAGATTAACATCAATCTTATCATAAATATCTAAAATATCAAGATAAGCTCCTTCCATAACATAGGAATAATCTTTATCTAAATGATTAATATAATTTATAACAAAGTTAGATAATTCCTTGGAAATAATACTTGCATCATGATATTTAGGATATGGCCAACAAGAAAGTTCTTCTATTGATTCAAAGATATTATCTAAACTTATATAAATATATCCTAATCTTTTACTTATCTTTTTAGCAAGAATGGTTTTTCCTACACGAGGACTTCCACATATTAATATATTTTTCATAAACCTCCTATAGAAAAAAGATTAACGAGTAATCTTTTATTCACTTCTTAAAGCTTCAACAGGATCTTTCTTAGAAGCTGCTCTTGCAGGGATTAATCCACCTATTAAAGTAAGAATAATACTTAAAATAATTAATTTAATTGCACTATCAACTGGTAAGGCTGCTGATATTTTAACAGCGCCTGTATAATGTCTTAATACGGCATTAATAATTGGAATTAAAGTATATGTTATACCTATACCAAATAATCCTGATAAGAAACCAACAATAAAGGTTTCAGCATTAAATATAGATGCAATATTTCTTTTACTTGCACCAATAGCACGTAAAATACCAATTTCTTTAGTTCTTTCATAAACAGAAATATAAGTAATAATACCAATCATAATACTTGATACAACTAAACTTATTGATACAAAGGCTATTAAAACATAACTTACAGCATCAACAATTGTTTTAACGGTATCCATTAAAATACCAGTAGTATCAGAGTATCTTATAACTTTTTCTTCATAACCAGTATCTTCCATTTCTTTATTGTAAGAATCTAAGAAACTTAAGAAATGTTCTTTACCATCAAAACTATTAAAATAGAATGATATATAACTAGGAGCATCTAAATCTTGATAACCTAATTTAACTAAATTATTTTTCAAACTCTTCTTTTCTCTACTCATCATTGCAGTTACAACACGAGCAAGTTCATCTTCCGTAAAGTTAAGTTTAAAGGCACTAGTAATCTTATTAGGATCAACATTAAAGGCACTACCTAAACTCTTCATAAGATTTTGAGTCATTGTAGATACTTTCGTTAAGATATTTCTTCTCATTACAGTTTCAACCATTAAACTTGCCGTTTTTTGGAAAACAAAGGTAAGAGGAATTTCTGGTACTTCTTCAACTAATTTTTTATACATATCTTTATCAACACAAGCAACCATATTGTCTTCCGTCGATAAAGATGGATCAGTTTGATTATAGTACTTAATATATGTATCTAACATTGTTTTAAAGACACCTTGATAAGTTAATTTATATGTATCTGCTGGTAAGATATATTTCTTTTCTAAGTTAGCAAATATTTCTTTAGCTTTATCACTAGATAAAGTTTTATTAATTAATTCATCTAATTCTTTTTCACTAATTGTTTCTCCCATATTATCAACAAGATCTGGTAATAATTTATAGAAACCATCATTCAAGTCTTTCATCGCATCAGTTGTATCTGTTGTAATTGAACTATTAATATCATTCATAGAAGCTGTTACTTCTTTCATAATATCTTCTTCACTGATATTAACATTAAAGGCTTTAGATAATTTATCTTTATCTACAGATACAAAATCACTAAATTCAAAATTAAATTCATTTTCATCACTATCAAATCTTTTATTAGAGAATACATCAATATCTTTATTATCTAATTGTTTCCTAACAAGTTCTGACTTACTAGAATAATCAATAATATATTTAATTAATTCTGGAGTATAATTAATACCTCTTTGTAAAGACATTGTTGTAACTCCTTCTTTTGGCGTTACAATACCAACAATTTTTAATTCAATGGCTTTATTATTAAAAATATCTTTAATATATTCTTTATCATCACTCATATCTTCATAAACTTCATATTTACTATTATATTTATAAAGATCGGTTGGCATAACAAGTTTCAATTTTATATTTAATAAATCATCATAAGTTAATTCAAGTGGATCATGATGAATATTTGCTGACTCGCCACTCATAATCTTTGTAACCATTTCAGATAATTCAGATGTATCACGAAGACCTAATGAATAAACAATTAAGTCTGGTATCGTATTAGGGTTAGATAAAACAATAATTAATTCATCATACTTTTCTGGCATACGACCAGCAATAACATCATATTGTGAATCAATTACTTCACGAT
The DNA here is from genome assembly GCA_946409545.1 of uncultured Clostridia bacterium. Taxonomy (GTDB): domain Bacteria; phylum Bacillota_I; class Bacilli_A; order RF39; family UBA660; genus RUG12783. The sequence goes on from CAMJWT010000005.1 coordinate 52,460, forward strand.
TACTCATCATTTGTGAATAAACAGAAGTATAAGAAGAATAACTACTCATTAAAGAATTAGAACCAAATGTTGATGTAAACAGGTTACTTGGATTTAATTTAGCAATAGTATCAGTTGCATCAATTGCATAAATAATTGGATCAACATTATAATTATAATCAACAGTTGCTAAATCATTCTTTACTTTAGAATAATTAGCCTCTAAATATCTTTTCAAACTCTTTAAATCATTAGCTTTTACATTAACAAGCATTGATGATACAAGAGGTTGTTCAACAACTTTACCTTCTGGTTTTTCAGCTTCTCTTGCAGCTTGCATTGATAGAAGAATTCCTGTGATATCTGTTGACTCTTCCATAACCATTAAGGGGTATGATGTTAAAGCATCTTCTTGAATCGAATCAACATAATTTTGGAAACCATTCGATACCGCCATAATTAAGGCTATACCAATAATACCAATACTTCCAGCAAAGGCAACAAGAATGGTTCTTCCTTTTTTCGTCATTAAGTTATTAAATGATAAAGCAAGAGCTGTTAAGAAAGACATATTAGTCTTCTTACTTTTTTTCTTTTCTATTTCATATTGTTCTTTGGTATCAACTTTTCCATCATATGGATTAGAGTCACTTGTAATCTTACCATCTTTTAAAGTAATAATACGATTAGCATATTCATTAGCAAGTTCAGGATTATGAGTAACCATAATAACTAATTTTCTTTTAGCTATTTTCTTTAATATTTTCATAATCTGAACACTAGTTTCAGAGTCTAAGGCACCTGTTGGTTCATCAGCAAGTAAGATATCAGGATCATTAACAAGAGCACGAGCAATGGCAACTCTTTGCATCTGACCACCAGATAATTGATTAGGACGTTTATGAAGATGATCTTCAAGACCTACATCAATAAGAGCTTTCCTAGCTCTTTCTTCACCCTCACTTCTAGAAATACCTGATAGAGTTAAAGCTAGTCTTACATTTGTTAAAATACTTTGATGACCAATCAAATTATAACTTTGGAAAACAAAACCAATACGATGATTACGATAACTATCCCAATCACGATCTTTATAATCTTTAGTACTAACTTCATTGATTCTTAAATCACCACTTGTGTAATGGTCTAATCCACCAATAATATTTAAAAAAGTTGTCTTTCCACTTCCAGAGGGACCAAGGATTGCAGCAAACTCAGATTCACGAAAATTTACGCTTACACCATCTAATGCTTTTTGTTTAAAACCACCGGTATCATATACTTTGGTAATCTTTTTTATTTCTAGCATGATATCCCTCCTTTCAACTAATATAATTCTATCATTATTTAGTTATAATTACTATGAAAAAATGGTGAATTTTTTTTATTTTTTCACCATTTCTTTTTTTATCCATTCCATAATTAAAGCGACACAAAAATCAATCTCATGTTCCGTTAATAATCTATCTTTAGGGATACCATACCATTTATTAAGACAAGTTCTACAACAAGTTGCTGTTGCATGCTGTGAAAGAAAAACAGGATGACCTTTCATTGGAGTTTGTTTTCCATCAATAAACTTACTAGTATCACTTAATCTATTTCGAATAAAGAAGTAAGCGTCTTCCCTTATTTTATCCATTCCATGATCATTAATATATTCAATCATATATTTGCGAAGGTGAAAACTATTTCTAAATTTTGATTTAGATAAAGATATTAATTTATCTTCTACAACACTCATTTTCTTTTATATTCTCCTAATGAATTTATATATAAATTAAATTCTTTAAAAGTAAGGCCAACTGGTAAATCAAAAAATTCTGTAACAGGACGAGCATGCCCTTTATCAAAAGCTTCATAATAAGCATTTATTTTACTTATCGCTTCTTCTTCACTTTCATATTTATAAATACCACGTTCTTCACTATTTGCATGTTCAGTATGATATACAAAACCATCAATATAACATAATGAAAAACAATGCATATGTTCATGAGCATCTAAATCATTAAAATTTTCATCTTCATAGATTCTTGTACAAAACATTTTATTAGGAATCTTCTTCTCATCAAGAAGTAAATGTGTAAGATATACTTGTTCCATACAAATACCTAATTTCTTTTCTAAAACAGTTTCAATACTCATTGTTTTATAAATTTTACGAAAATCTTTCATTGAATATAAATGAGTCTCTCCATATATATCAATCCAACCATATTTTAATTCATCTAATTTATTTAATATTTCAAATAAATCACTCATAAAACCACCTATTTAATTATAACATGATATAATAATTTATAAGAAAGGTTATTTATGAAAGAAATAGTTATTAATACTCAAAGTAGTATAAAAATTGGAAATATTTACTTTGATCCCTTTAAAATAGAAAAAGAAAGTCATGATGCAAGTTTTATTTTTATAACACATTCTCATTTTGATCATTTTGATCTTGATAGTATCAATAAAGTTAAAAACGATAATACAATTATTGTTATCCCTGATGATAGAGATATAAAAGAAAAACTAAGTAATTATCAAGTAGCATATCCAAATACTAAATATGAATTTAATAATTTAATTATTGAAACAGTACCAAGTTATAATACAAATAAAAGTTTTCATCCTAAAGATAATAATTGGCTAGGATATATAATTACAATTGATAATGAAAGATTCTATATTATGGGAGACTCTGATATAACACCTGAAAGTATGAGTGTTCGTTGTGATTATTTATTTATACCAATTGGTGGCGTTTATACAATGAATTATCAAGAAGCTAGTGAATTAACAAATATTATTAAACCAAAGATTGTATACCCTATTCACTTTGGATCTATTGTTGGTGATAAAGAAGATTTTAATAAGTTTAAAGAATTAGTTAATAACAATATTGAAGTAATTAATAAATTATATTAATTACTTTTTTTATGACAAGTAAAAAAATATTATTTCAATAAAATTGACTATATATTTATCTATAAATTATAATTTAGTTAGAATATAGGAGTTTATAATGAATAAAAAGAAACAAATTATTTATTCTTTTATCTTTATAATAATTGGAATCTTTTTTATATCCATAGGTAATATTTTAAATGTAAGTAATAAAGATCGTAAAAATGTTGTTAAAGAGGTAATAACGATGACCATAAATAGAGAAAAGAATAAAGATTATAGACCACCAGTTGCAATAACTAGTTTCCCTTCTAAAGTAATTGAAGAAAGTGAACCAGTTACCCTAGCTCATATTAAAATACCAACATATAATCAAGCAGCTACCGGTTATATCTTAGGCTGTGAAGGAGTATCCCTTTTTATGGCACTAAAAGGCCTTGGTTATATTCCTAATTATAATATTCATGATTTTATGAAAACAATGCCTAAAGGTAAAACACCATTCGAAGGATATATGGGAAATCCTAAAATAGGACATGTTGGTGAAAATCAAGGTAAACGAACAACAATATATCCAGAACCCCTTGCTAATTGGGCAAGTAAATATGCAACAGGGAAAGATTTAACAGGAGCAACAATTGAAGATTTAAAAAGAGAACTTGATGAAGGTCATGTCATTCTTGTCTATGTAACATCTGGTTGGAACAAACCTATTTGGAAAAAATATTCATGGAGTATTAATCCAAAAGGTGAAATTGAAAATAACCATTGTTTAACAATTGTTGGTTATCGATCAAATGGTGATATTTTAGTAAATGATTGTCATGATGGTAGAGTTGATGGAAGACAAGGAGAATATTGGGTTAAAGCAGATAAATTCGCAGAAATCTATAACTTAAGAAACTATGCTGTTTCCGTTTATTAAGCAAAATAAAAAAGTCAAATAATTTTGACTTTTTTTATTGCATTACATTCATTACTATTGTTATTACAAAGAAAGCTATTCCAAGAGCCATTGTAACTCTACTAATAAATAGTTCACTACCACGTTCTTTTCTTTTGTTAAATAAGTCTAAGCTTCCACCACTAATAATTTGACTAGCAGGTTCAGCTTTACCACTTTGTAATAAAACAATTATAATTAATAATATTGATATAACTAATAATACAACCTTCATAAATTAAACCTCACTTTCAATAAGATAACAAAATATCAACAAAAAGTCAATATTTACCTACCTCTTCTAACTTGATTTTCTAATTCTTCGTCACCTAATGGAATACCATTATTCATCATATGCATAAAGATTTCATTTTGTCTTCTTCTATAAGCCATCTCATAAATCTTATCTTGTAATTCTTTTTCAATAATTTTTATTTTCTTACTAATTAAGGCAATATGTTCTTTTTCAATATATTTACGATCACGATTAATAAGTTCCATTTTAAACTTTTCTACTTGATTTAGAGCTTTCATTAAACTATCACTTGAATCGTCATCATCATCTTCATATATAGATACAATATATTCTAAAATCTTTTTAAAACGATTATTTATTCTCTTCATCATATATTGATCAATTAAGTCATCATTAACAATTAAAACGTTAGAAAGTTTTAAATCAAGAACTTCTTTTTCATCAATAGGATATGATATATTGGTATGATAATTAGATAATCTTACATAATCATTTTCTTTAACTAAAGTATATTTATCGATTGTCTTCATTATATTTCTCCCATAAGTCAGGTCTATTCTCTCGAGTAATTCTAATTCTTTCTTGTAATCGATATTCATCTATTTTTTTATGATCACCAGAAAGAAGAATTTCAGGTACTTCCATATTATTATACACCCTTGGCTTAGTATATACAGGATAATCAAGTAAATTGTCTGTAAAGGATTCACTATTTAAACTTTCACTTGTAATAGCGCCATCCAAAAGACGCGTAATACTATCAACAAGAATCATTGCAGGAATCTCTCCACCAGTTAAGACATAATCACCAATACTTATTTCCATATCACAAATCGATTTAATTCTCTCATCAAAACCTTCATAATGACCACAAATAATAATTAAATGTTTTTCTTTTGATAAGTCATAAGCCATTTTTTGATTATATACTTTTCCAGTTGGTGTCATTAATATAACTTTACTATCATCTGTTCTTAGACTATTAACACAATCAAAAATTGGTTGACACGATAGAACCATTCCAGCTCCACCACCAAATGGAGTATCATCAACATTACCATGAGGATCAAGAGTATAATCACGAAAGTTATGAACGTTTATAGAAACTATTCCTTTTTCAACACATCTTTTAATAATTGATTCTGTGAAAGCACCATCAAAGAGATTTGGAAACAAAGATAAAATATCTATTTTCATAAACCTTCCACCTCTTTTATATAAATAATTTTTTCAGAGTTATCAATGTGATCAATTAATTCATAAGGAATAAATTTACCATTACGACAAACTAACATCTTTTTATTCATTGTCATTAATCTTATTTCACTTAAGAAAGTATCAATATAACTATTTTCTACTTTGTAACCAATTAAATCATCTTCAATGACTTCATCATTAAAGTATTTATCACGGTCTATATATACTGTACTATTTTTTAAATTAATAACATCTTCGATACGATTAATACCAACAAGTGTTACCATATCATAACCTTTATGAACACGATAACTATTAATGATATAAGGTTTATCAATAATTATTTCATTACCAACTTTAAAGATTTTATCTTTTTCATTAAAATCTGATTTAATTCTTATCTCACCTTTAATACCATGAGTTGTAACATATTTACCAATAGCGATTTTATTCATAAAGATTACTCCTTTCTATTTATTAAATTCATATAAAATAATACTAGTAGCGACTGCGACATTCAAACTTTCACAATTAGAGTTCATTGGAATATAAATATTCTTATCACACATATTCTGTAATTCTTCTTTTAATCCTTGTCCTTCATTACCCATAAGTAATGCAAACTTATTCGTTTTAACTTCACTTAAATTAACACCATTATGAACATTAGTACCAAGAATATCATATTCTTTTTCTTTTAATTCTTTAATAACTTCAACAAGATCTCTTCTAATGATATTAGTATGAAAGATAAGACCTTGAGTACTACGAATAACTTTATCATTATATAAGTCAACTGTATCATTAGATAGAACTATCGTATCAATATTAAAAGCCACACTACTTCGAATAATAGTTCCTAAATTCCCTGGATCTTGAATATTATCAAGTAATAAAAGATGATTACCAGAAAGATTATTGTTATCCATAATCTTACATACACCTATTACCTTAGGTATTGATGGCATCCTACTAATCTTTTTCATAATAGATTCCGTTACATATGTTATTTCCATATTAACATCAAAATCTATTTCACAATTCTCTAATACTAAAATATCTACTAAATTATTAACATTAATAGCTTCCTTAACTAAATGTTCTCCCATTACTAAAAACAATTTATTAATATTTCGATTTTTAGTTTCATTAAGGGAAGTATATAATTTAATTTTTTTATTATCAAGACTAGTTATTAACATAGTATCACCTCTTTAATTATACTATATAATTATTCAAAATAACCCTTCTGATATAATTTTTGTTTTATTTTATATTCTAGTTCATCACCAGAATATTTCTTTTCTAGTTTCTTTCTTATCTTTTCTTTTTCTTTATTTAGATTATCTTTATCATCAACATACACGTGATATAAACATTCATTAACTAGTTCTTTATCATAACCAAGATTAACTAGATTAACAATTATACTATTCTTAAACATATATCTACTTTTTCGATTACTTTTAAGTTTTTTATTAATATAATCATTTACTTTTTCTTTTTGAAGACTATAATTAAAATCTTTTAAATATTTAGAATAAACAGGATATGGAATACCTAATTCTTCTAAATGTTTTTTTATCTTTAAAGGGCCATCATTAGATAAATTAATTTTATCATTTATATAACATTTACTATAATAATCATCATTTAAGTAACCTTTTTTTATTAATTTATCAATTGTATTATTAATATCAAGATTACTATAACCTTTTTTTGTTAAATAATCTTCCATTTCTTTAATACTACGTATTTTAGTACTAATATATTTTAAACTAACTTCGTAAATAGAATATTTATCATTAAGTTTTATTATTCTATCAACATCATCAATCTCTTTTTTTAATAATAATTCTTCTTTGATAATAATATCTTCATATAATTTTATCTTTTCATTATTTTCAAGATAAACATTATATTTATTACCACTTAGTTTTTGATATTTAATTATTTTCATTTACCCTCTTATAGTTATAATTACATGTTCTAATTAGTCTATTCATAATTGCTAGACCTAATGATTTAATAGTAGTAGCTTCAATAATTATTAAATCAGCTTCATCTTTATCGGCAACACGAAGCAATTTAAAGATGTTGTGAGCAATCATCTTTAAATCATTACCATAATCATAATATTTATAGCAATCGATATTTAAATCATGTCCAATAATAATTATCTTTTTATCTTTATCCACAAATTTGTGGATAATTTCTTTATCACATAACATACATTCTGTATTTGGTGAATAATGTTTATAAAGCATACCAGGAGATTCTACTTTACCTTCAGCTTTCTTAAATAAGAATTCTGATACATTACACTTACCAATAACTTCTTCGATATCTTCTCTTGTAATAAAACCAGGTCTAAGTATCGTTGGAACATTATCAATTACTTTAACAACAGTACTCTCTAAGCCTATTAAAGAGTCACCTCCATCAATTAAATAATCAACAGAGTCTTTAAATTCGTCATAGATATCAAGTACATTCGTTCCACTTGGTTTTGTACTTTTATTAGCAGATGGAGCAGCAATTGGAAAATCTAGTTTATCCAAAAGTTCATGAGCAATAGGATCAATAGGAACTCTTATACCAACTGTATCCATATTACATGTTACATTACTTGGAATAATATCTTTTTTCTCTAAGATTAAAGTAAATGGTCCTGGCATAAATGTATCAATAAGTTTTTGTTCTATTTCATTATTAACTATTGCATACTTTGATATTTCTTCTTTATTTTTAAGATGAACTATTAAAGGATTATTACTTGCTCTATTCTTTGCTTCAAATATTTTATCAACACTAGATGTGGATAAAGCATTAGCTCCTAATCCATATACGGTTTCTGTTGGGAAAATAACAAGATTTCCTTTATTTAAACTATCTATTGCAAGATCTAGTTCATCTACACTTATAATCTTACTCATTATTCACCTTGACCTGTTGTTTTATTTTGAAGATAATCTTTATCTCCATAATAATCTTTAATAAATTTATCACGATATTCTAAAATATTATCATTTTTAATACATTCACGAAGATCTTCCGTAAGTCTTGTTAAGAATCTTAAATTATGAATAGAAAGTAAGCGACTACCTAACATTTCATTTAAAGTTACTAAGTGACGAATGTAAGCTTTAGTAAAATTCTTACAAGCGTAACAATCACAACCTTCTTCAAGAGGTGTAAAGTCTTCTTTATACTTTGCATTTTTTAAATTAATTTTTCCAAATCTTGTAAAGGCATTCGCATGTCTTGCAATTCTCGTTGGAAGTACACAATCAAAAATATCAATACCTCGAATAACTCCTTCAATGATATCAATTGGATCTCCTACTCCCATTAAGTATCTAACTTTATCTTTAGGTAAATATGGTGTTGCATAAGATACCATTTTATACATTACTTCTTTTGTTTCCCCAACACTTGTTCCACCAATAGAATATCCATCAAAATCTAATTTAACTGTTTCTTCTGCACTCTTTCTTCTTAAATCAGGATACTCTCCACCTTGAACGATTCCAAATAAAGATTGTCTTTCGTTACTATGAACATCTTTTCCTCTTTTAGCCCAACGTAGTGTTCTTTCAATAGATTTTTCCATATATTCATGTGTACTAGGATATCCTGGACATTCATCAAAACTCATTGCAATATCACTATCAAGTAAATTTTGAATTCTTATTGATTCTTCTGGTGTTAAAAATAACTTAGATCCATCAATATGACTTCTAAACTTAACTCCTTCTTCTGTAATATCTTTTGGTCTTGCTAAACTAAATACTTGAAATCCACCTGAATCAGTTAGTATAGGTCCATTATAATTCATAAATTTATGTAGACCACCTGCTTTATCTATAAGTTCAGGTCCTGGTCTTAACCATAAATGATATGTATTAGCAAGAATTATCCCACTTTTAATATCATATATTTCATCAGGAGTAATCCCTTTTACCGTAGCTCTTGTACCAACAGGCATAAACATAGGGGTATCAAAAGTACCATAATTAGTTTCTAATTTACCTAGTCTTGCTCCTGTTTCTTTTTCTTCTTTTAATAAATTGTATTTAACTTTCATAACAACCTCTTTTAAAAATCATATGTATTATAGCAAAAAGAATTATTAATGTAAATTAAAAAGAGGATTTCTCCTCTTTTTATTTATCCTAATCTTTTATAATTTTTAATTACACCAATTACAAAGATTAAATAAAATAATAAAAATGTACAACCTCTAATAATTCTAGCTTTCTCTGCAAAATCTAAATCAGATTTACTTTTAACTTTAAGTCTAATATTAGTTCCTTCAATTTCAAAGATATCTTCACTAGTATTAAGATTCTTTTCTTCTTCTGGTGTAAATGTTCTTACTTGTTCATATGTTTCAATAACATCAAAGATTTCACTTGAGTTTTCATCATCTCTAAAGAATTCAATCATTTTAGATAAATCTTCTTCAAAGTATTCAAAATTGAAATTTTTATTTGGTACAAAACGATAAACGGTTCTTTTATATTCTCTATTACCATTTGCATAATTTTTACTGTTATCATAGTTTTCTGTCTTTTCCCAATGACTAACTAAAACGAATGGTGTATTGCAAGAAACATCTTGAATACCATCAGCTAGTTCTAAAGCTCTTTTAATCATTTCACTAGCTTCTTCCATATTCTCTAAATCAATATTTAAATATTCACCATCAATTTCTAAAGATACTTCTTCTTCACTAGATATTTCTTGTACAATTTTTGGTTCGTTGCCAATACTTGATTCTACTTTTGTTTCACCTTTACCTGTATAAGGTATCATAAGAATAATTGATGATATTAATGCACAAGCACCTCTTTTAGCTATATCAATATATTTTGAACTTATTTCTTTAATTTTCATATACATTCCCCCTTTTGTTATTTCAATCCCATTATTCCATATTTTTTATATCTTATAATCATAATAATGATTACAGATAATATCATTGAGCAACCTAGAATAATACTTTTTCTTTCACTACTATTCTTTTTTTCTTCTATTCTTTTACTTTCATCTCTTGATAAAAATTTAAAAGTAAGATTAGTTCCATCAATAGAAATCATATCTTCTTTTGTATTAATACTTTTTTCTTCTTCCTTAGTTAAATTAACAGTTTCAACTTGTTTTTCAACTATATCAAAGATTTCAAGCGCATTTTCATTATCTCTAAAGAATAATGCTATTTTTTCAATATCTTCATCGAAGTATTCAGGATTAAACTTTTCATTAACCGTAAATTTATATACTTTTCTCATATATTCACGATTATCTTTTTTATAACCCTTATCCACTTCATAGTTACTTGATCTTACCCAATGTGTTGTAAAAATAAATGTTGGACGTTCAGAAACATCTGTATATGCTAAAAGATCTCTTAATTCATCCTTAAACTGTTCTAAGTTGTTTTCATCAACTGTAATAACATTTTGATATTCTTGTATAACTTTTGTTTCATTACCAATACTTGATTCTACTTTTGTTTCACCTTTACCACCATGTGGTATAAAAAGTAATATAGCAGTTAAAACTGTACACACTCCTCTTTTAACATAATCAATAACTTTTGGACTAATTTCTTTAATTTTCATATATATTCCCCCTTTTTGCAGGAGTACAAAAAAAGAGACTCCTGCTTACGCAAAAGTCTCGCCCGATTTAAAAATCTTCCTTACCGGTATAAAAAACGTCTTGACGATAAGGAACTAAAGGACTACTCCCCTTTAACGAGTATAATTATATCATAACTGTCCAAAAATGTCAAGTAAATTATTCTTTAACTAACTTTCCACCTGATAATTTATATACTGTTGGATTACCATTAATCATCTTTTTTCGGAAATTATTTATTAGATTTAAATCTTTATTTTTATCTTTACTTTCACTTAAAAACCAATTAATAAACTTTTCTTGTTCCATCGTTCCAGAAGCTTTTATTTGATTATATAAACTATTAATTTCACTACCATTTCTTGTCTTTCCTGAATTCCATACTTCTCTTCTAAAATATGATAATTCATAATCATCAAACAAATTAGTTTTACTTAATCCTAAGATACCTTCAAGTAACATAGCAATAGTTCCTGTTCGATCAGTTCCAACTGCACAGTGGAAATAAACTTTTTTACCAGATACTACTAATTTCATTATAGCTTCTACCGCATTTCTTGAATTAATTCTCTTAACAGTATAACCATAAACTTGATAATTATGTTTAGTAAAAGATGGCAATTTATTACGATCAGATCTAAATTGGGCATTACTTCTTATATCAACAATATCGGTAATACCTACTCTTTTAAAAGTAGATTCCGTATCTGATAATGATTCATATGGTGAAGCTCCTCTAAAAATAAGACCATATTTTAGAGTTCCTCCATCAGCTTTCCATCCACCAAAATCTCTTATATTTCGAACACTTTTTACTTGAATCATACGAACACCTTTATTAATAGAAACATATTCATAATTTTTACTATTAGTAGATGATTCTAAATAATAAGTATTCCCTGGTATTAATATATTAGTTAACATTATTGAATCACTTACAGTACTTATATATTCTTTCTTATTAGATGAAGCGTTATATAAAGAAACTTTTATATTACCACTAATTTTCGAATTATATATATTAGGTCTATCACAATGTTGTTCTTTTTTACAATTATTATTTTTAAATATCGTTTTAATATTTCTTGAACTATCAGATAGTAAACTTGATACTGCTTTATTCATAAGTTCATGCTCTTTTGGTACAACAATCGTACAAGTTTCTTCCATACCACTATTTGTTTTAGCAGTAATAATGGTATCACCATATCCAATTGCTTTAACTAAACCATTTTCAACTGTAGCAACTTTAGTATTACTACTTTTCCAAGTTATTGTTTTATCAGTTGCATTAGTTGGAGTTACTTTAGCAGTTATTGTTTCACTATTACCTACTTTTAAAATTAAACCTTTTTTATTTAATTCTATTTTTGATACATCAATTATTTTCTTTTTAACTTTTACGGTTACTTTTGCTGTTATACCATTATTGCTTGATAAAGTAATAACCGTTTCACCTTCTGATACCCCAACTATTTCATATTGATCATTAAAAGCTGCAACACTAGGATTATCACTTTTGAAATTCAAATTCTTATTAGTTGCATTTTCTGGTAATACTTTATAATTAACTTTTGCTGTTTCACTTTCATATATTTCAATATTACTGTTATCAACAATAATTTGTTCTACATTAATAACAATAGGTTTTACATTTACTGTAATAACCTTAGTTATTTTCATTTTCTCCGTTTCTACTTTAATCATACAAGTACCAGGAGAAATACCAGTTACTACTCCATTATTAACGGTAGCAATAGTTGGATTAATACTTGTCCATGTAAGATTTTGGTAAGTCGCATTTGGAGGTATTACACTAGCATTTATCGTCTTTGATTCATTAACTGTTAGATCAACCGTTGTTGTATCTATTGATATACCTTCTTCATATATAGTAGAATCTACAATAGAATTACCTAATAGGCCACTAACAATAAAATATACACTAATTAATAAGGCTAATACGAATAATATTTTAACTATTCCATCTTTTTTCATACACACCCTCTATTATAATTATAGCAAAATAACTTATTAAACACTTATAAAACAATTAAATAATTTTTATATTTACAAAAAAAGAAAGACATTTAAGTCTTTCTTTTTATTTAATAGATATTTGTTTCTTTTCAGTTTCTACTTTTGTAGGAATAACTACTTTTAAGATTCCATCTTTAAATTCAGCAGAGATATTATCTTCATCAATATCGCCAATATAGAATGAACGTTCTACTTTTCCAAATGTTCTTTCACGACGAATATATCTCTTTTCTTCTTTTTCTTCTTTCTTTTCTTCTTTTCTAGCTGAAACAATAATAGAACCTTTATTAGTTTCTAGATGAATATCTTCCTTTCTATAACCAGGTAGATCCATCTCTAAATGATATTTACCATCTTCTTGATAAATATCACAATTTCCTTTCTCAGTAACATCTAAATCAAAAAAATCATTAAATACTCTTGTTGGTAACATAAATATCACTCCTTTCTACTTTGATATTAAATCACAGACAATATCTGTCAATTCATTTGCGTCATCAACACTTAATCCATTAATTAATCTTGCCATATTATAAAGTACTTTTGTATAGTTCTTTACCTCATCTTCTTTCTTATTTTCATATAACTCAATTAATTTATTATATACTTCATGATTTGTATTAATCTCTAACACTTTATTTGCTTTAATCATATCGCCATTTGGCATTGCTTTAAAGGCTTTTTCCATTTCAATAGATACTTCACCTTCAGATACTAATGCTACTGGATGATTCTTTAATTTATCACTAAATTTGATATTAGAAATATCTAAAGCTTCTTTCATAACTTTTAGTAAATCTTTATTATCATCATTTATCTTCTTAACTTCATCAGTTTCTTTATCATCTGTTTTTTCATCAAGAACATTTACAAAGTCATGTCCTTCAAATCTAGTCATTGCTTTTAATGTAAACTCATCTAAGTAATCCGTTAAGAATAAAACTTCATGACCACTTTCAATCATATTTTCTACTTGTGGCATATTCTTAATCTTAGCAATTGATTCACCACTTGCATAATAAATCTTTGTATCATCGCTAGACAATCTACTATGATATTCAGCGAGTGTTGTTAATTTATCATCTTTGCTTGAATAGAATAGTAACAAATCTTGTAATAATTCTTTATTATTTCCATAACTAGAATAAATACCATATTTAATTTGTGAACCAAAAGCTTCAAAAAATTTTTCATAAGTTTCACGATCTTCTTTTTGAAGTTCTATTAATTCTTTTTTAATCTTTGATTCAATACTTCTAGCAATATTTTTAACTTGATGATTTTGTTGCATAGTTTCTCTTGATATATTAAGATCAATATCTTCAGAATCAACAATACCTTTTACGAAACTAAAGTAATCAGGTAGTAGTTCACTACACTTATCAGTGATTAATACTCCTTTAGAATATAACTCTAAGCCTTTTTCAAAATCTTTAGTGTAATAATCCATTGGAGCATGACTTGGAATAAATAATAAAGCATCATAACTACATAAACCTTCTACTTTACTTTTAATAACCTTAGCAGGTTTTTCATAATCATAGAACCTGTCAGTATAGAAGTTATCATAATCTTCATCTTTAACATCTTTTTTATCTTTTTTCCAAATAGGAACCATACTATTAACAGTTGTTTCTTCTAATTTTTCTTTATCCTTTTCACCAACCATTAAGTCCATCACTATTGGATATGTAATATAATCAGAATACTTAGTAATAATTCTTCTTAAATTATATTCATCTAAATATTCACTATATTTATGATTATCATTATCATCTTTTAAATATAATGTAATCTTTGTACCATTAGTATCAAGTTCACTCTTTTCAATAGTGTAACCATCAACACCTTCAGAAGTCCAAAGATAAGCTTCATCACTGTCAATACTACGTGATATTACTTCTACTTTTTTAGAAACCATAAAGCTTGAATAGAAACCAACACCAAATTGACCAATGATATCAATATTTTCTTTCTTTTCATTCTCTAACTTAAATAACTCACTACCACTTTTAGCAATCGTACCTAAGTTTGTTTCTAATTCTTCTTTTGTCATACCAATACCATTATCAAAAATAGTAATTGTACGATTATCTTTATCAAAACTTACTTTGATTTTTAAATCATCTTTTTTAATTTTTAATTTTTTATCGGTTAGTGACCTGTAATATAATTTATCAAGTGCATCACTACCATTTGATATTAATTCTCTTAAGAATATCTCTTCATTTGTATATATGGAATTAATCATCATATCAAGAATCTTCTTTGATTCTGTTTTAAATTCTTTCTTTTTCATTATGTTTACCTCTCTTGTTTCTCATTACAATTACAACTATAGTCCTAATTTTAGCACTTGTCAATAGAGATTGCTAATTTTATGTTAAATTGTTTTTTTTATACATTTTTAATGTATAATAATCTATGTATTTGTCCCATAGCCAAGTGGTAAGGCAGTGGACTCTGACTCCATGAGCGTTAGTTCGAATCTAACTGGGACAGCCAATAAAAAGAAAAAAGACTATTACTAGTCTTTTTTTAATTTATATATCATTTCGGCACAGTCCCAATGTTCATCATGAAAAGTATATACATCTTTATCAATTCTAATAGTTTCAAAACCTACTTTTTGATAACAATGATAAGCTCCATCATTAATTGTAAATACTCCTAAATTTATTTCTTTAGGATGAAAGTTATTAATTGCATAATTAATAGCTTCGTTAATTAAAGCTTTTCCATAACCTTTACCTCTTATCCTTTTATCAACGATGATAAAACCAAGCCTTATTACATCTTGATTATTATCAGGATGTCTCATAATTAAATGACCTACTACTTTACCATCATCTACTAAAGTAAAAGGATAAAAATTATTATCGATCATACAATCTTGATAATTATTATTAATATCATCACTAGTTACTGGATAATCTTTATAACGATCCATGCTCCATAATCTTAGTTCTCTTTCATTATCTATCCATTTGATAATATCATCAGCATCATTTTTATTATAACTACGTAATTCCATATAAATCACCAAAATTAGTATAACAAAAAAAGTGTTTAATAACACTTTTTTATTCAATCGTCTTTAATTGTTTTGTTGTAAAGTCATATTCATAATTGTATACTTTTTGATTTGTTGCATAATCAACATCTTCAACAACAACTTTTAATACTGTATTAGTAATTACTACTGATTGTACATTACGATTATTTGTTTCAAGGATAGTATCACCAATTTCTCCAGTAATAGCAGCTAATTTTAAATTACCATCATTATCTAAAACAACAAACTTATGATCATACATTGCTGGATAAACTTTTTTAACACTATTTAAATGTTCTAATAATGAATTATCTTGTTCAATAGATAAAACTCCTTTGTCATTAACAATATATACATCAGTATTATCTACTACACATCCAACTACGTTTTCAGCAACTACACTGTTATTATTTATATCAAATATTTGTCCTGAAGATTCTTTAATAACATAGAAATAACCTCTTGGGTATAGACGAATTAATGCTTCTCTTACACTTTCTTTATCCATTGCTTCAAAACTAAGTTCATCATCAAATAAACTACGGTCTTTACTTGCTTCATAGAATGATGCGAAATTAGATTCGCCTTTTGTATATACTAAGCCATAGAATTCTTCACCAGCAAGCATATAGTTTTTAGCAACTGTAGGTAATTTAACTTCTTTATCTGTCTTTGTTGATAAATTAATTAAATGATAACCACCATCATTTACTAACGCAAATATTCCCGCTTGACTAGATAATGCACAATTAGCATTTTTACATTTATATTCATAATTGCCACCAGAATATGTGATTGATAAATTATTACCACTATTAGCTGGTTTCTTAGGTGTTTCATTCTTCTTAATTGACCATAATAGAATTAGTAATAAACCAGCTATTAAAACACCTGCTGCAATTAATCTAACTTTACCTTGATATTTTAATTGTTCTTCTGTCATATTATACCTCTTATATTCTTTCTAATATAATTATAAAGCAAAAAACAAAAAAAAGAACTATCTTATAATTCTTTTTTTTTACTTTACATTATTATTGACAATTATTTGATGCATAATTGTACATTGTCTTAGCCATGTTATTAGCTCTCGTCTGACAAGTTTTACTTGCATTAGCGGGAATTACATATTGTCTACAGAAATTATTAGTCATCGTAACAACATCTTGATTACTCTTTAATGTATTATATGCTTTAGAATAACTTTTAGAAAGTTCATTCTTTAAAAATTTAACTTGGCATTCAGCTGTTGTATAACTACTACCACAATAGTTTTTTAATTTAGTAAATCTTCCTTTATACCATTGAATAATTCCATAACATTTACCACCACAACCATATTCATTAGGATTAAATCTAGTTTCATAATATACATTTGCCATAATAGCAGCCGTTGCAGTATTACTAAATCCATTGGCTTTTAGCGCTTGGCATACTTTCTTTTGGTTAGTACTTGCACTATATTTTGGAGTTGTCGTCTTTTTAGCAACCGTTTTCTTATTATATTTAGCAACAAGAGTTATATCACTAGTAACTTCACTTTTAAAATCATACTTTTTATCATCTAGATACCATCCTTTAAAAGTATAACCACTTTTTGTAGGATCTTTAGGTTTCGTAACAAGTTTATTTTCTTCAACAGTAATAACTTCTTCTTTTTTACCATTTTCGTATTTAAAAGTTACTTTATAATAAACAATATCTTTATCATAAACACCTACAATTTCAGCTTCATCATCTAACTTTGTTTCTAAGTCATATTCTTTACCATTGTATTCCCAATGATTAAAAGTATATCCATCAATATCAGGAGCTTCTGGTAATTCTTCTAACATTCCTCTTCTTGCTTCTAATACCGTATCTAATTTCCCATTAACAATAATTTTAACATCTACTTTGTAATTAAAGCTTTGATATATAAAATAAGTAATAGATATAACTCCTAAGAGTAAACAAATAATTGAGAGTTTTTTATACATCTTGCACCTCTTGCTAGATATTATAACAAAATATGACTATAAAAGCAAAAAAAGATAGTAAACTATCTTCTTCTTGGTATTACAGCATCTGGTCCAGAGAAACATATTAGAACATTTTTCTCTTTTTCTACAATACTTCTTACAGCACCCTCTTGATATGAAAATGACTCTATATCACAACCATTTTTATAACATACTTCTCTTAGGGCATCATCATATGCTTCAAAGTTACGAACTCTCTCAACAATAAAGGGCATAACTCTATCAACATCTTCCATAGTATACTTATCAATTTTAAAACTATTTACAGCATTGAAAATCATTTCTGCTCTTTTTTTCATATCTTCATAAGTCATAATTATCTCCTATTTTAATTTTTTACCTGCATCGATAATTGTTTTATCTGCAAGTACTTTAAGTGAATCAATAATACGATTGTCACTATATAAATCATTATCACGAACAATAACTGATAATTCCGTACAAGCTGTAATAACAATATCACAACCTGCCAAGAAATATTTATTAGCCACATTATAAAAATCTTTTTTGGAAACACTAATTCCTTTTTTTACTTTATTATATATTAAATCCATTACTTCATCATTAACATTATCTTCTGGATAATATATTTCTTTTTTTAAATATCTTTCATATATTTTAGCAAATAAAGTTCCTTTAGTAGCCATAATACCAACTTTCTTTATTCTTGGATTATTATTAACAATTTGTGATACTTCATAAGGCATATTAACTAAAGGAATACTAACACTATTTTTAATTTCATCATACATAAAATGACTAGTATTACATGGCATAACTAAAAAGTTACAACCGCAATTTTCTAACATTTTAGCATCTTTTATTAAATATGGTATAGGATTATCTTTACTATTATCTAAAATATATGCTGTTCTATCAGGAATTGTTGCATGATTAGATATTAACATATCAACATGCTCTTGATCACAAGAAACATCCGTATTATCAATAACTAAATCAATAAAATCTGCTGTGGCTTTTGGACCTAAGCCCCCTAATACACCAACTTTCATTCTTCCTCCTAAAAATATTTTTTGAATTTTCTAATTTGATTATAATAAGCTTCTTTAATATAAATCCATCTTTTTAAATTCATATCTTTTTTATAATACAAAGGATGTGTACATTTCTTTTCTTTCTTTAATGCTAAATATTCACGGACAATATCTTTATTAGAAATATATTTCTTAATAACATGATCTGGTACTATTGAATATACCCAAGGATTATAAGGCAAATCAATTTTCTTTAAATCTTTACCATAAATATATTCATTAACAAGACATTCTGTGTAATTAGCGCCACTTGCCGTCATATAGAAGTTACTTCTTCCTAAACGAACATTAATCTCAAAATATTTATATTTACCATCACTACTATCATATTTAATATCAAAGTTAGCATAACCTATATATTTACATTCTTTTAAGAATTTCTTAGCTTGTTCTAGAATTTCTCTTTCCATAGGTCTTGTTATTATTGCTACATAATTACCAATAGCTCCTGGTGTCTTCTCTTCTAAAATTGGTTGACCAAGAGATGCAAAGACAACTTCATGATTCTTATTACAATAACAAGTTAATACTCGCATATTATAGTCTTCACCTGGAACCATTTTCTGAAGACAAAAAGTATCTTCATAACTAGAATGATATACATTAGTTAGTACTTCATATAGTTCATCTTCATCTTTGATTCTAAAGATTTTCTTTTTACCAGTGAATTCAGCATAGTGCCATGTATTCTTATCACTATTTTTTGCAATTATTGGATAGTCCCAAGGAATTTCTACTTTTTCATAATTATCTTTAGTAACAACAATTGTTTCTGGATAATCCATCTTTAATTTCTCACACATTTTATAGAAATTATCTTTACGAACAATACTATCTAAGATATCTTTATCAACATAAGGAACAATATAATCTTTACTTAATTCTTTTTTATATAAAACGATAATATCTACGTACCATTCAGAACAAGCAAGTAATATTTTTTTCTTATCTTTATATTCTTTAGCAAATTCTTTTAATTTATCTACTAGTTTTTCACCATTTAAATCTTTTATTGTTGTTTGGTCAATAATACTAGAGTTATTAGTAGCTCCTAATATTTCTTGACTAAATATTTTACTTATAACACCATACTTTTCATGAAAACTTCTAGCAATACTATATGTACCGATATCAGCTCCAATAAGTACTGGAATAAATTCTTGATTATTAAACATTTTTTTATCACCTTCTTACTCATTATATCAAAAAAGACTAGTATTAACTAGTCTAATTAACAATTAACCAATAGCGTATGGTAAACCACATCTACCTACTATTTTAGCTTTATTGATTTTCCAACTACCATTTTCTAACTTAAGAACCATTATATCATCTTCATTAGTTTCCATAATAGTATCATCCACAATCGTCATAATTGTAATATGATAACTTAATTCAATAGTATCATTGGTACGATTTAATATTTTAAAATCACTATACATTACTTTATTACCAGTTGATTCACACTTACCATCAAAATAATAAGAATCATTAAGTTTTAAATAAACCGGCTTATTAGGATCTTCAGTTGTTAGTTTATTTTCATCATAATCATAATAATTATATAAATCATCAAGAGTTATATTACTTGTAAACAAATCATGAAGTTCAAAGAATGAATTTTCTACATAATAAGCTTCTTTATCCGAATAAGATATTTTCTCTTCTGAATCAACTAATAGATTTTCATAATAAGCTGTATATCCTTTTAATAAACTTTCAGCAATTTCTTCACTATTATCATCATCTTCATTATTACTTGTAGGAACACTTAAAGGTTTTATTTTTTCTTCAACAGGTTTATCACTAAAGATATAGAAAGTTGAGAATCCTAAAAACAAACCTACTATTAATAGTACTACTGAATATATTATAAGTTTTTTCTTGTTTTTTCTTACATTTTCAACACTATCCATACTACCACCAACTATATTATATAATGATTATAAAATTTAGTAAACAAAAAGAACCTTTAAAAGGTTCTAATTTAACAAACTAATTTACAGCATCTTTTAATGCAGTTCCAGCTTTGAAAGTAACAGCCTTTCTTGCAGGAATTTTAATAGTTTCACCAGTACGTGGGTTACGAGCTTCACGAGCATTTCTCTTAGAAACTGCGAAAGTTCCGAATCCAACTAGTGGTACTCTATCTCCTTTTTTAAGAGCTTTAGTAATTGCTTCTAAAGTAGCATCTAATGCTCTAGCTGCATCAGCTTTAGTTAAACCAGCTTTTGTAGCAATTGCTTCTACTAATTCAACTTTTTTCATTATTTGTTTCCTCCTTATTTTTTAAGCACGTTTATGCTTACATATATAAATTAGCATATCATTTACAATAAAATCAACATTTTTACGTTTTTTTTTACTTTTTAGCGGTATCTTTACTGCTTTTTTGCTTATTATTAGGTCTTTTACGAGTTTTTTTCTTCTTTGGAGCCTTTAATTTTTCTTCATCAATGATCTCTTTTAATGATTTATCTTCCGTTGTTACACGCTCTATTTCATAGAATTCTTCATTTTCTTTTAATACATAATATAAGCCATAACAAATCATTGTCATAAATACAGAAGATAATAAATGTGTATATAGTAATTTAATAATATTATCAAAATCTAATTTATAATTAGTAACTAATAAATATATCGCACCATATAATAATGTAAAAATAAATATACATAATATTGAACCAATACTTCTTTGTTCTTTCTCTTTAAAGTTTTCAAATAGATTAATTGTAATATAACTTAAAATACTAAAAGAAACTAAAGATGTAATAATATTTACAACATTTATTTCAAAGATACGACTTACTTCAATAGATAAATCGGCAACAATAGATTGATTACTTAAACTAGTTGCCAATAAATAAGGTATTAAAATAAATAACTGTAAAATAAAGGCAGATATAATCGCATGTTTCGCTGTCTTTCTACCATATAAATCAACTAACATTATTACACATAATGAAATAAGTGGATATGTAATAAAACTAACTGGAAGTACAAAACTAGCAAAGTTAGTATACTTTAAACATAATAAATTAGTTATTATTAATAATACTGATACACTACTACTAAAAAAAGTTCTTTTAAATTCTCTTGTCATATAAAACTCCTATAATAAAATTATATAATTAAAAAATATTAAAGTAAAGAAATCTCTAAAAAAAGATTGAGGAATAAATCTTTTTTTGATAGAATAAATTATATAATAAAGAGGTGTATTTATGGATATCGTAATTATATTTGTAATTTTAATAGTAGCAGCATTAGTATTTAAAAGAGTTGACAATACAATTATTGCTTTTGGCTTAATTGACGTCTTCTTAAGAATCGTTAATTTTATTGGAAATAATACCACAAAAGCTATTAATTCATTCATTAATAGATACTTACCATCTTCTATTGAAGCTGTTATAAGAAGCCATTCTAGTGGATCTTTAGAAACAATACTTATATGGTTATATGTTTTATTAATGATGCTTTTCTGGTTCTATGTATTAAAAATGTTAATTCATAGATTACATTAGCGAAATTATTCGCTTTTTTTATTGATTTATTTCTACACTATGATATTATAAAATAGAGAGGTGATTATAATGGTGTGTCCTAATTGTGGTAATCAAATTAATACAGTAAGTAATACATGTCCTTTCTGTAATACACCTTTACAATACGATCAAGGGGTTTCGTATGAACAATATGATCAACAGCAACAACAAATGCAGCAACAAATGCAATATGATCAACAACAAATGCAATATGATCAAAATTATTATCAACAACCTATGCCCACATATGTACAGCAAGCACCACCAGAAATTATAAAACCTAAAGATGGAATTAACATTGGTAGTTTGATTTTTAAAATCATAGGATCATTAATTAGTTTCGCTATTCTTTGTATTGTTATCTTGTTCTTGACAACAAGACATATGTATTGTACACAAGGTTCAAAAAAAGTGTTAGTTCTATATACCAATAGTAAACTACTTTATTGCTTATCTACTCCTAAAGAAGAGTGTGAAGGATTCAATAATGTTAAAGATTTAGGTAATGAAAGTAATATAAGTACAATAATGGATTCTTTAAAAGAATATTACATTAAAGAAGGCGCAGATTGTAAATTAAGATAAAAAGACTTTAATAAGTCTTTTTTTTATGAAACAATCATGTTATTCTTATAATAGAGGTGATAGATAATGTGTCCAAATTGTGGAAATCCAGTTCAACCAGGAACAGCAGTGTGTCCATATTGTAATGCAGTGCTACAACAAAATCAACCAATGCCACAACAACCTGCAATGAACCAAGTTCCAATGCAACAACCAATGGGTCCAGTTCCCGTTCAACCAATGAATGGCCCAATGCCAATGTACAATCAACCTCCTAAAAAGAATAATACAGTTTTATTTATTGTTATAGGGGTTGTCGTTTTAATTGTTATTCTTGTTGTTGTCTTTTTATCAGGAACTAAAAAGTTAAGTTGTAAAAAAGGCAGTGAATCAATTACAATTCGTTACACTGATGACAAAATCGTTGGTTGTGCTCATATTGGTGGTACAGCAAAATGTGACTTAGATCAACTTCAAGGTCTAGCAGCACAATATGGTGTTGATAAAGTTATTGATAGTTTAAACTCTGAATTATCTAACTTAGGATATACTTGTACAAAAGGATAAAAAAAAAGACTTTTAAGTCTTTTTTTTATTTTCCAAACCATTCAGATGAAATATTACATGAATCGCTTGATGGTGGTGGATCAGGCATATCAAGTCTAATCATTATTGGTACTTTAAAGGCACTACCAAATGCTAAACATGTACCAGGTTGTAATATTTTTAATTGTTTAGCAATATCTTCTGTAATATTAGGAATCATCTTTTGAATATATTCAATATCTTTATAATGAATTGTTCTAAAGATTATAAAATTAGAACATTGTGAAATACAAGTTTCTGATAATTCAGAAGGACGTTGAGATATTAATCCTAAAAGAATACCATATTTACGACCTTCTTTAGTAATACGATCAAAGATATTATAACCTAATGTATTAATATCATTATCGTTTTGAACATATCTATGAGCTTCTTCAAGAAGTAAATGAATTGGGAAACTTCCCCTATCCTTTAAATCTTTTTCATAATCGAAGAACATTTTAGAGAATATTTTAACTAATGTTTTAGCAAAACGGTCATCAACATAATTAATATTAAAGTTAACAATTTGCGAATTAACACCATTTGGCATTAATAAACTTTTTATATAATTATCTCTTGTTATATATTGATTATATTCAAAATAATGATGATAATCACCATTCGCTAAAACATGGATTCTTACACGTAAAGTATTATATTCATCATAAATATGGTCACTTTTTAAAACACCTTCAGAAACAAGAGCAAAGCTAAAAGCATCATCTAAGTCACTTAAGGAATAAGTAACATATTCATCACTTACAACATCTCTTGTATCTGGTAAAACAAATTGATTAAAGAAAGAAATCAATAATTCCATTTCTGCAATCTTACCTGTTTTATCAATTAATAAACATTGTTTAAGATTTCTTGTATATCCAGGTTGATATATTAACGTATCAAGATTTAATTCATTTGTTCGATATACGGCAAGAACAGAAAATACTTGGTCTCTTATTTGACTTGCAGGTCTTCCACTTAATAATACATCAAGAATAGCTCTTGCAATAATATCATTTTTAAAAGCTTCAACATTAGCGCCAGTACTTTTAAATAAACGAACTAAACTTAAAGCTTTTTCAATTATTAATAATTGACTAGGTCTTTCAGCCTCTAAAAGTAAAGCTAAGTCATCAACACCTAATAACCAAGGAGGTATTCTAATTAATGAATCTTGAAATTCTAGGTTTGTTGAATAAGATGTAAAATTTAATCCTGGATGAATTCTTCCTAAGTTATTAAAAGCTTGATTATATTCACCATAAGCATCAAAGATACATAAATGCATATCTGATGGTGGTATATCTTTATGGAAAAGATTTTGAATTAATCTTGCAACACCACATGATTTACCACTACCTGTACTACCCAAGATACTAAAATGTTGACTAAAGAATTTATTTATACTAACTCCTACTGGAATATCATGAACAGGGTTCATACCTAAATAGAAATCTTTATCATCTTGAAAATTAACAATACTAATTACTAAAGGAATTTTATCTTTAGCCATTAAATATACTTGTGAATCAATATTTGGTCTATTAATAACACCAAATACAAATTCATTATTAATGATTTCACCAATCATTTTGGCTTGCATATCATTACTTTTTACATTAACAACTTCAGCAACTAGTAGTTTATTACCACTACTTATTACTAAATATTGGCTCATCAAATTACCTTGGTTAATATTCTCAAGTAGTTTAATATAAACATTACTATTATCTACTTCATACACACTACCAATCATTAAACCACCTTCTTATTTAAATAACTTACTATACTTTTCTTTATCACTTTGAGACAAAAATGAACTATTAATAGCATTAAGATTCATCTTTTTAAAATCATCAATAGTGAAATTAAATGTATCACTTAACAATTTATATTCTTTTGATAAATTCATATTTGAAATTGTTCCACTATCAGTATTAACACATATATTAAAATCATTTTTTTCAAAGAAACTAATAGGATGTACTTTGATATTATCAACTTCATTCATCATAACATCATTTGATGGTGATAATTCAAGAAGTATTTTTTTATAATACAAAAATCTTAATAAATCAATATCAAGAGTTGCCTTAATACCATTACTAATTCTTTTAGTATGAAGAACAAGCGCATTATATAAATCTTCAAGGCTTCTTCCAGCGTGAATTGTATATGGAATCTTCTCAAGAGCTGCTAACTCAAATAGTTTCATATAATCTCTTAGAGGATATTGAACATCATCTCCAAGAATATCAAGAGCACAAACACCATTATCTAAATACTTAAGAGTATATTTAAGAGTCTCAGCATTCATATATTGCGTTGCTCCTCTTAACATACACAAAATTAAATTAGTTTTTACTTTAGGATTACTATTTAATCCAGCTAAAACACTTTCGATTACTTCATCATATGTTAAACCTTTTTCTAAGTGTAACATTGGTGTTAATCTAATTTCAGCATAAATAACATTCTCTTTAGCAAGACGATCTACTAAATCACGACTTACAAGATATAAGTTTTCTTTTGTCTGTAATAGATTATTAATAAAATCTGTCTTATTAGTAAAATCAAAACTATTAACTTTCCCTCTAGCAATTACTTTATTCTCTACTTCTTCTCTTGATAATCCTGATAATTTCGTTAACATATCAATTGAAATAGAGCCTGTTAAATGAAGATGCAATTCAACTTTAGGAAACTCTTCAAATTCATTTGCCGTAGGAAGACTATCTAATACATTCTGCATACTATCACCTATTATAATTATATAATAATATATAAAAAAAGTGAATTATAAATTCACTTCTTCTATACTTCTTTACTCTTATCTAAGTTATATATTCTAACTCTTAACTCATTATATTTTTTTAATGTAGCATCAGTATCAATATATAATTTATCATCTTTAACATACCAACTACTATTTGAACTAGATAAAATATCAATTAATTCATATAAGTAGTCTTGTTTTTCTTGATTATTTTCCTTAAATTCTTTAATATTTTCTAAAGTCTTTTTATCTTCAGGTAAAATCATTAATTCTTTATAAAGATTATAATTATGATTACTTACTTTATTTTTATCTAAGTAAGATAAAATCTTCTTTTCATCAAACATTTCAATCATCTTATCAATATTTTCAATAAATTCTTTATTTTTTTCTTGAAAATCTTTTTTTACATTTTTTAACTTTTTACGATTTTCATTTAGATAACTAGGTGTTAAAAGATTAGCAAGAGCATCACTTCTTGTTTGATCAACAATATCTTTATAAGCAAAATAATCTTTGTAATAATTCTTAATAGCACGCTCTACTTCTTTTAATTCACCACTAGCTTTTATCTCATCATTAACTTCTTCTGTTTCATTAATTTTATTTAATTCATCACGAACTACTTTTTCTTTAGAAAGACGATTAATATAAAATAATCCAATAATAATTAGTATAACAAAAACAATTGTACCAATGATAAGAAAATCTTTTTTATAATTTCTTTTCTTTTCAATAATATCAATTAATTCTTGATCATTTTTATTTATTTTTTTCTTTTTTTCTTTTTGTTTATTCATTACGACCTCAAAGGTAAATTATAATACAAGTTGAGTTTTAATGCAAATTTAGTCATCAAACTTAATCCCTAAAAGGGATACAAGACATTCACTTTGAAAACGACTAATAATCATTCCTTTAATACTATTGGTATCAAAATCACAATTATTAATATTACAAGTAGAAAAGTTAATATTATTAAGTTTAGTATTATTAAATTCACTTTTATGAAAATCAACATTAGATAAATATATCTTATTTAATTCACATTCAATAAAACTAGATTCATCTAGTTTAGAATCATTTATATATAATTCTTTTATTTTAGAACCACTAAAATTACAATATGAACATATTGAACTATCTATTTGCAAATAATTAATATCTGCATCACAAAAAGTTGTACCAATTAATTTACAATTTTTAAAGATACATCTTGTAAAAATCATATTATCAAAATTCTTATTAGCAATTATACAATCTTCAAAAATAGTATCTATAAATTCGACATCAGAAAAAGATACATTAGTAAAATCAATTTTCTTAAAAGAACATTCGTCTATTTTAAGATCTTTAATCGTAATATTCGGACTTTCATCAAGATATTCACAATTATTAAAGGTACTTGATTCTGTTAATTTATCAGGTTCTAAATATTTAATTTTTAATTTAAACATATTTTCTCCTTTTGGCAACATATATAAATAATAATAAATAACCTGTTCCAAAGAAATAAGCTCCTATGACATCTGTGAAATAATGAACACCTAGGAAAATTCTTGATAAACCAACTAAGAAAATTAATATTGATAATAAACTAATAATTAATTTTTTATACTTACCATGATAGTTTTTATTAATAAGATATATTAATAAACCATAAAAAATAAAACTAATCATGGTATGACCAGAAGGAAATGAATAAGTCTGTAAATCAATAGTTTTCCATATTGGTCGATCTCTCATAATTGTTACTTTTAATATATTATTAAGAGCCGTTGCTAATAATAAATTAGTAATAATTGCAATATTCGTTTTTTTATTAAAAGTTAATAAACATATTAAAGTAAAGAAAACAAAAACAAACCATTCACCAAAAGTTGTAATAAGAATCATAATCCCTCTAATAGAAAGTTTTTGTAAAAAATCAAAAATATTCTTTTCAAAAGATAAATCACATGTTTTAACAATAATGGTTGTTGCAATAAATAAAATAAAACTAATTATTATTCCCAATAAATAACTTTTTTTCATCATCTACCTCATCAGTTATAATTAAATTCATCTTAATATCATTCTTTTCAACTGGAAGACTTGTTGTTAATTGTTCTTGAAAACAAATACCTATTTTATAAGTATCAATATTCTTTAAATAATTATCATAATATCCTCTTCCATATCCAAGACGATTATTATCTTTATCAAAAGCAAGACCAGGAATAACCATTAAATCAAAGTTACTACCTACTTCACCAGAAATAGGTTCCATAACCCCAAAACTATTTTTTTGATACTCCGTATTTTCATTAATTAAAATAAATTTCATTTTTTTATCATTAATTATTTTAGGAAGATATATTCTCTTACCAAGTAATAAACTTTCATTAATTAATTCTTTAGTATCTACTTCACTTCTCATACTATAATATAATGCAATATCAATACTTTTTTTATAAACTTCTAAGTTCATTATTCTTCTCTTGATAATTAAAGATTTTTCATAACGGTTATCTAAATTATCACGAAGATAAGTAAATTCTTGTCTTAATTCTTTTTTCATATACTAATAAAAGGCCTAAAAGCCTTTTATCTCCTCTACTATTTTTAATGTATTAATATTAAATACTAAAAGATATGTATTATTATCACGATATTCGGTAAATATTACATTAATATGATTATCTTGATTTAAAAACATTGGTAAATCTATACGACAATTATCTTTATCAATAGTCTTTAAATAAAAACTATCAGTTCGATTAATATCTTTCTTTTGTTCACTATCTTTATTTATTAATTCTTCTAAATAAGCTTCATATATCTTAACTAATAAACCATGATAATCACTTTCTTTAATTTCTTTATATTCTAGTAAATAATGATTATCTAATATCTTCTTTTCTTTAATATCAAAATTGTATGTTAAATAATTAACAATACCATTATTATCACTAACTTTAATAACAACTGATATTATATTATTATTTTCAAAGTATGTATAATCAATATTAAATTTCTTTTCATCATCATAATAACTTGTTAAATCATCATTGATTTTATCATTTAATCCTTCTATTTCGGGATTTTTAATAGTAGGGATTTTAATTGTTACATCATAGTCATCATGTAAAATATTTTCATTAACACTTGATTCAATTATTAGTTCATCCTCTTTTTCTTCTGGTTCATTTTCTTTTTCTTCTTTTTGAGGTTCTGCTGGAACTTCTTCTTTATTTTCAAAATAATTATGATAAATATAGTAACCACCAAAACCTAGTGAACCAAGGATTAATAAAACAACCAATGTAACAATAATATTATATTTTCTTGCAGATATCATTATAGCCTCCACTTATAATTGTAAATAAAGATTATCAATTTTGTTACAACAAATTACACTGTTTTACAAATGTTTACAAAATAATAAAAAAAGAAAAAGCTTTTTTTACTTTTTCTTTTTATTTATAATCTTAGAAACACTTAACTGCACATTTTGGTGTAGAACCACAACTTGCAGGATGAGGCCATAAACTTATCATTTTTGATTTTGATGCATCCCAATATTGTATTCCCCAGGATGTTCCAGCAGAACAAGATACATTACCATCCGTTTGACGGTTACCTGTGCATAAATTTTTTTTTGCTTTACATGCTGCAAGGGCAGCGGCGTCCGAAGTATAACCACTCTTCTTTTCAGAATGGCCTCTTGAAGCATAACTTCCGTTTGTCGTATCAACACAATCCCATGTTAAATAATAATAATGTCGATTACAAGATGTTGCCGAAGGACCTGGATTAGTTGGATCATAAGCCGCATTAACGGTTAATTTACCATTAACTTTAGTAATATTATAATAATCAGCTGCTTTTGCAGGAGACACCGTTACAGTTGATAAAGTTTTTGTACTAGAACCAACACTTGTTTGTGTTCCTGTACACGTACATGAAATTGTATGACCTGATAATAAATTACCACTTGTTACTTTACATTCATTATTTGCTGTTAAAGCAGAGCCATTATATGTCTTACTCTGATCAGTAGCTGTTACTGTTATATTTCTTTTTGTTACTGCTAATGTACCATTGGCCGGAGTTACATCATAATAGTTTACTTCACCACTACCTTTCGTTATCTTAACAGATTTTAAAGTTTTAGTACCAGTTCCTATTTCTGTTTGTGAACCTGTACAATTACAGGTTACTTTATCAGTACTTAATAAACTTCCACTTGTCGGTGAACAATTATCATTAGCTTTTAAAGCGGTTCCATCATATTCTTTTGATTGATTATCACATTTTATTGTTATTTTTCTCTTATTAACGGTTAATGTACCATCTTCTTGCGTAACATCATAATTTGGTTTTACATTCGTAGTTCCTTTTTTTATAGAAACAGATCCTATTATTTTATCAGAAGTACCAGTAGCAGTTCTACTACCACTACAAGTACAAGTTAAGGTATGGCCAGATACTAATTTAATATCAGAAGTCACCGTACATTCATTTGTAGCTTCTAAAGCAGTTCCATTATATGTCTTACTTTGATTTTTACATTTTACCGTAATTGGTCGTTTCTTTACCGTTAAAGTTCCATTAGCTTTAGTAATTGTAAAATAACTTGTTAAATTCTTACTACCTTTTTTTATAGTAACTGTACTCAAGGTTTTTGCATTTGTACCAACAGTTGTTATGCTTCCAGAATTTGTACAAGTTAATGTATGATCAGAAGGAATTGAACCACTAGTTACCTCACAAGTTGAATTAGCATTTAAAGCTGTTCCATCATATACTTTGTCTTGATCTTTTGCAGTTACTGTAATTGCTGCTTTTTTTACTTCTAATGTACCATTTTCCTTTTTAATATCATAATTACTAGTTACTTTTTTCCCAGCAGCATTTGTAATTGTTACCGTTAATAATGTTTTTGTTGATGTCCCAACGTTAGTTTGACTACCTTTAGTTGTACACGTTACCGTATCTCCAGTTACTAAACTTCCTGATGTTACTTCACAAGTAGTATCAGCTGCTAAGGCTGTTCCATCATATGACTTATCTTGATCTTTTGCTTTTACAGTAATAGGTCTTGCTGTTACTTCTAATACACCAGTTGCATATGTAATATCATAGTAACTTGTTGTTTCATTGGTACCATATTCAATTTTAGCAGAAGAAGGAGTATTATCACTTTTTCCAACATTGGTTCTTGTACCAGATACAGTTACAGAACTTAACTTTTCTTTATTAGCAGCAATAGTTCCTGATTCACTATATGTACTATTAGTTAACGCCGTTCCATCATAAACTTTACTATCAGAACCTGCAGTTATTGTGACTTTTGCATTAGAAAATCCCGTCGTAGCTTCAGGGTTACTTATATAGTAGTTGTTTTTCATTCTATCGGTTGCTGTTGATCCAAAAGTTACATTTCCTTTATAAACATGATCAGAATCTACTGTTGTAGCTTTAAAATGAAGAGGAATTGATTCGCTGACATTATCGTAAGAATGTGGATCAATTATTTCAAAATCAGATATCATATTGTCATCGAGTTCTGAATTTTGAGCTTGATAACCTGTATAAACAACTTTTTTAAGTGTTTTCCATTCTATTGGAGCCTTTTCTATCTTACACTTATAAGTTTTAGAAGCATTAGTTCCATCACTCCATACAAAGTTTGAATCAACTAAAGTATAGACAACATCATAATTACCAGCATCTACCGCTATATATGGTTTAATTGTATAAATATCCGAACCAAACCATTGTAATCGATATGATGCTTGAGATAATCCAGTATGCATTTCACGTCCAGTTAAATGAACAATATTTTGTACTTGATTATTATAAACGACATTTTCGATACAAGGATTAGAACTAGGATCAAATTCAACTCTATAAGGTTTTATTGTACATTGAAACAATTTATATGTTCTTGTATTATCAGCCCATGTATAATTGGCATCGGGCATCGCAATTATGGTATAAGTACCTGCTTCTATTTTTACATTATTTGTTACATGATATCCAGTTTTTGCCGTTGCTAATGTTTGTGGTTGCCCATTATATGTAAAATCACCATTATTATCACAACGAGGTTCATCACTAACAGGTATTTTTGTTCTTTCTTCTCTTCCATATAATGTATGTCTACTTGTCTTTTCTACATGTGTACTTGAAGAATAGTTATCTCCTCCATAATTAGTATTATCATACCAATTGATAATTTTAGTACTTCCATCAACATTTATTTCTGTTAATAATCCTTCATATAATCCATGTCGATATACTCGAATT